>OMIV01000383.1 GCA_900299185.1 Planctomycetaceae bacterium | reverse complement strand
GAGATCTACACCTAAGCCTTCGTCGGCAGCGTCAGATGTGTATAAGAGACAGGCTTCGAAGTAGGCTCGCAGCGGCTGACTCGTTTCAGAAGCGACGCCTTGTCGCATCGACGGTCGCGCTAATGGTCGCTCTTGTGCGACCGATGTGTTTCCAACCAGCGGCGCGGCGAATATCACCGCAGCTGAGGACAACAGATTGAACCAGCGTTTCATGAGAACTCCTCGCGATCTCAACCGAGTTGATTTGAGTTGTTAGGGATCGTGAGTGTTGACGTGGTCTATCGGCGGCGAGACTTTGAGGGCTAGCGAGAGTTTCGAGATTGTGCCGGTCATTCCGTCCTTAAAGAGAGAACTCTTTTCGTAGCTTGCCGAGCTTACTTTTTTGGGCCGCTATCTCACTGCACTGAGCAATGAGAATTACTCAGTGGGTCTTCGACATGGGTTCTCTAAGAGAGACCACTGTCGCATGGGACGGTCCAGCAACGGAGCAATGTCGCGAACTCCAATGCCCGACAACTTGAACCCAACTTGGCAGAACATTGGAATGCGTGCTGTCAAACTTTGTCGGCTGCGTAGGATGTTTGGAAATGGGTAGCGCGGGACTCTGGGAACACCCCGGAAAGGCTGCAAGCCGCCATCAAGCCTGTCTCATAGACCGCCGAAATCCTTGGTAAGAATTCCCAATGTCGTGAGTGTGATTCATTGGGAGTTACCAGCAGTGAATCAACGACGGACGCGAGCGGCTCGAGGCCAGGTCGATTTCGCGTAAGCCGTTGGATCAATCACTGCGAAGACGCCGCCGCCAAGGATGTGTTTGTCGTCAAAACTCAGAATGGCTTGAAGTCTCATGAGACCATTTTGCGACGGCCTGTAACTCAGCCCGTCAGAGTCTTGAGCGACCAGCACGAATGAATTGAAACTGGATAGACCTCTCTTTCGTGCGTCGATTCACTGCGCACAGACCTTGCACATCACATAGCCGCGGCGACCAAGTGGAAGGACGCTGTCTGCGATTTCACCTCAGAAGGAGCACCCTGTGCGTCGATTGCTCAAGATTGGACTCGCGGCATTTGCATCAATGAGTTCCACATCGCTCGTGCTGGCTCAAGCACCGGCAACAGAAGACAGCGTGATGGTTGGCTCGGCGGGAGTGACGCGATTGGAAGACGATCTGAAGTCGACCATGTCACTCGTTCCAAAAGGTGCAACGCATTGGAAGAGCTTGAAGGATCTGCTCGATGCGTTCACGGCTGGAGTTGACCCGGCTAAGCCAATTCGTGTTGATCTGATGGCTGGCACGGCGGACGACTTCCGCATGTGGGTGCCAATCACAAATCACAAGGCATTCCAATCGGACAACGTTCAGCCGATCGTCTTGAAGCCCGCTAAGAAACTGCTGGCTGACTTCTACGAGTGGAAGGGACCAGGCTGGGTGCTCGGGGGTTACGAGCGGTTCTTCCCCAAGATGACAACCAGTGTGTTGGCCACTCAGCGAGCGTTGGTTCCAGCGACATTGACCGATCCGAATCCGGGCTTGAATACGCTGCTGGCCAAAGATGCCGACTTGGCCTTGCTCGTCTCGAATACCAGTGCCGGCTCAAAGGCTCGACGAGAACGCATTCAAAAGGTCCGCAAGGATCTCGCCGCCAAGATCAAACGACTGGCCGACGAAGACGAGAATGGCTTCGAACTTCGCAAGCTGTCTCATGAGCAACAGTTCGACGAAGCCGAGCGTTTCTATTCCGAGAGCGAGAAGCTGGGTCTGACTTGGACTCTGGATACCGCCAAGAAGGAAGCTCACTTAGATCTGACACTCAAGGCGTTGGCTGGAACAAGTCTCGAAGCGACGATCAAAGAGCTGGCCGCTGAACCTAGTGCGTTCACACCCGTGGTGGCGTCAAAAGACACCACCGGGTTCGCTCGCGTGAATCACGCTATCGACGCGATGCGGAAAGCTCATCTGAAGCAGTTCGTCGAACTCATCAAGAAGCAATCCAATACTCGCATCGCTAATTCCAAGACCATCAAGGACGCTCACAAAGCGAGCTACACCCAAGCCGCTAATCAGTTCCTCGATTTGCTATCTGGCGGTCTCGACATGGGTGTCATCGACGGCTTTGTCCAAACGGAAAAAGCAGGCGACCGACAGACCATCCTGGGGGCGTTGCGAGTTCCAGATGGAAAGGGATTGGTGGCCGTGTTCGAGTCACTCAAGGGAGCTGAGTGGAAGGTACAGACCAACGTCGAGACTGTTGGCGATCTGTCGGTCCACGTCATCACCGTGCCTCAACGCGACGACGGAGACTTCGCTCACTTGTTCGACAAAGACGGGACGTTGGTCGTGGCGACTGGACCGAATGTGGTTTGGTATGCCGCTGGTGAACGAGCCGCCGATCGATTGAAAGAGGCCGCTGCGAAGAACGCGACCGCCGAGAAACCCAAGGACGGTGTGTTCTTCGAAGTCTGGGGCAACATGAGTCCGTGGATGCAGTACTTGCTCGACCGTCGTGCTCGATTGACCGTCGATGAGAAGTCACTGACGGCCGAAGACAAGGCCATGCGAAAGACGAAGGAAGGTTTGCTGAAGACCGCTGTTGAAGCCTTCAAACCAGGCGACGCGACTTTGCATATGAAGCTCGAACGCAAGGACAACGAGGTCTTTGGGCGTACCACGCTGAGCGAAGGCATGCTGCGATTTGGTGGCCAGAAGATGGTCGACTTCGCAACCAAGCTGGAATAGCCAGTCATCAAACTGTTGGCCGCAACCGAATGATCCAGCGTCCGTAACCCGTTGGAGCGATCGGTTGTGGATTGGAGGAGACAGCGGACAGGATGAGTCCGCTGTCTCTCTTCTTTTGTAGAGACCTTGAATGCGCGCAACGGCGTGCTCGTCGCGCCATCAACTTCATTTGAAGTTAGATCACGTGAAGTCACTCGTCCGAAGGATTTTCAAACTGGCGGAAAGTGGTGTTTCTGAAGAGTCATACGGGAACTCAAGGATGCGTTGCGGATGCGACGCTGACATGAATTGGCCGATGTTTAATGGATCAAGATCAAGAACTTGTACCAGGCAAGAAGGAGATCCCGGTCGCACTTCGGCTGACCATCGCCTGTTTGTGGATGCGGTACCTATCTGTTGAAGACTGGCATAGCGTAGGAAGACGCTCCGCCTCGACACGGGAAATCGAAATCGGTCTCTAGGAATTTGATCGTTGGTACGCCGTTGGAGTCTGAGAACGGACTTCGCTTCCTGAGAAAGCCAGGCTTGGAGGAAGTGCAACTGAACTCCACGAGTGTCAAGGCTCATCCACTGGCTTCGACGAGCCGCCTTCGCGCCAATGAAAGAACGAAGCAGACCTCTGGCTTTCCCTAAGAACTCCGTCGAGGAGTGCTGACGCAAGTATTACATGAGGCCGCGAATCGACGAGGCCGACTGTTGAGACTTTTGGTGACTGCGGGACAGCGTGGCGACGCTTTGCAGGTATCAGGCTTGTTGGAGAAAGGAAGCCTGGCACGGTGAAGCAAGTGCTCTGGGACGCAGCTTACGACAGCGATGCCATCCTCAACGAGGCGACGCTTAACGTCTCGTGCCGGTGTCCGATCCGACACGCACGACGATGAAGAAACACCACACAAGACGTGACAAGAACCGATTCGTCATCGAGGGGTTTTCGGCCGCGTCAATCGTTACCGAGGAGTGACGATCCGCTTCGAGAAATAGTCCGCACCTTCAACGGCTTCTTCTGGTTCGCCGTACTCGTCAATCATGCTCTTTGAATGTCCATACCTCCAAGCGTGTTTCGGCTAATAGAGATCTCAGACACCGCTCGATGTCACAACACATCAGCGTGAGCAGCTTGAACAACGGAGGTCATCTCGACCTTCGCAGAGTCGGCAGGCAGTCGTTTCTTGAAGGCAGCGACGGCGTCCGTCGTGACAGCGTTCATGCGGTTGCCTGAACCGCAAACTGCTGAGCGAACCGCGACGATATCCGGCTCGATGGTTAGCACTCGCGGCAGGTCTTCTGCTCGAAGTCGACCGGCCACGGCGAACTGTAAGCCTCGCGCATGAGCGTCCGATTGCAGCTCGGCCAGGTCGAACTCGGTGATGAAGTCCAAGAGTCGTTGCTCGCTCTTCGTGTAGGTGTCGACCAACAAGCCACCGAACGTGACTCCGTGTGTGTCCCGAAGATCGTCCATCAGCGTCAGCACGTCGTTCGGAGCCGGAGCGTCAGCCAAAGACCAGTCGGCATAGGCAACAGCGACCCACTTCAACGACGCCGCAGAGCCTGACTGAAATCGAGCAACCACGTTTACAAAGTCATCAGCGAGTTTTGGGTTGCCACGTTGATGAGCCAGTCCGAGCTTCACGAAGTCGAGCTTCTGGGAGCAAGCTTCAAGATCGTTCGCATCGTCGCTCGAAGAGCCCGACCAATCAGACAACTCACCGAGTGCGGCACTCACGCTGCCGGAGAACGCTGAGTGGGCCCGAACAGCCGCGACGACGTCAGCAATGACCGACCAGCTTGCGCGACCAAGTGCTCCAGCTCGCGGCTCTTTCACGTCGAGCACATCGCAACCGCCAGCCAGCGCCGCCAGGGCTTCTGTTCGATCGCGGACGCTGACAAGAAGTTTGGGAGTCACTGCGAGTTCCAGAACGAGGCCGGAGTCATCGGAACTCCACCCAAAACAAAAGCACCATCATTAGGCCAGCGTGAGACAGGCTTCTTAGGGAAGCCGCAGCACCTCGCGCCCGTGGCTAATCGCTTCGGGCACGGAGTGCGCATTCAAGACTTACCAACCACGACTACTTCTTCGGCAAGACCCAAATGTTGCGGAAGCGAATGGGGTTGCCGTGATTTTGCAGATGCAACGGACCTGGCTCAGGACCTTCCTTCTGTGGCGAGGCCGTGGTGGCGTGAGTGAGTTCAATGTCTTCCTGCACCTTCACACCATTCAGCCAAACCGTCATGCGACCGTTGGAAGTCTTCTTACCATCGGCCCCGAACTTGGCAGCAGTGAATTCAACGTCGTAGGTCTGCCAGGACAGCGGCGGGAACGCCATGTTCAGATCGGGATCTTTGATCGAATACACGCCGCCCAGTTCGTTGTTCTTACCTTCCAGACCGAACGAGTCGAGGATCTGAGTCTCGTAACGTCCCTGCATGTAACAGCCGCTGTTGGCACGACCTTGGCCACGTGCGTTCGGCATGAACGACAGCATGAATTCCAGATGGAGCGTGAAGTTCTCAAACTTGTCCTTCGAGGTCGTGCCTTCTTGTAGCAGACCATCTGCCGAGACCTTGCCGCCTTCCCAATGAGCTGCGTCCTTGCCATCAAATAGGACAACTGCGCCTTCAGGAGCCTTCTTGTCCAACGTCGAACTCTTGCGGATCACCTTGCTGAGCGTGGCAATGACTTGCTTGTCCTTGTTCGAAACAACGGCCTTGCCATCCTTGATCTCGACAGAGCCTCGCTCGGGATTGGAGATCGTGACGACGCCGCCAGCGAGCTGACCTTCGCCTTGAAACTTCTCTTTCTTATCCCAGCCGTCACCAGGCAGGCCGCCCGGATAGGCAACGCCAGCGAACTTGCCGTTGCCCAACGCAATGACTTGCAAGCCCAGCTTCTTCACATCGTTGTCACCGCTCAGATCGCCGGTGTACTCGCCTTGGAATTGGAAGTCTTCGCCCGCGTCCTTTTCATTCAGAGCCGCCCAATTCCCAGGCTTCTTGTCTTGAGCGAACGTTGGTTGCGCCACGAATGCCAAACTCGTAAGCCCCAAACACAGCGACCAGCAGAACCAGCGACGCAACATGAGAACTCTCCTACGTGGAATGAATGCGAACAAAGTTTGAAGAGCGGAACTCGGACTGTAGTTCTTAGTCCACAAGCCCAAAGCCAGCCGCTTCGAGCGTGCCTGCAGAAACGAAACGTCTCAATCAGCCCTAATGCAGCGCGGCCACAGTTAGGAAAGCACGACGAACTTGCCGTCCGTCGAAATTGATGACCGACAAACAAGACGACCGGCCGTCCAAGTTTCGGGGGACATTCTGGAAGTGCCCTATCGGCAATGCAAGGAGCGTCAGCGTGCTCCGACCGTGTGCCGACGAGCCCACGAAGTTGCCTCAAAGCGGACTACTCAGCGTTCTGCGGCGGCTCGTTGTTCGCCGTCGATGCAGGGTCAACGTCGGCCAAATTGTGATGATCGAAGTTGCAATCAAAGGCCAACCAGATCGCGCGAGCATAGCGATGAAAGAAGACCGGAAACGTGAAGGCATACAACGCCAACGGCGGCACGACATACGTGTTTTCGATCTCCAGCGCGACGTGCAGCACCATGTAGGCGACCGTCATCGACATGCAGGTCCAGCCGTAATTGAAGTAGATCGAACCCAGGAAGTAACCCGGCTCGCGTTCGTACTTCATCCCGCAGCCCGTGCAGGTTTCGACCATATGCAAGCCCTTAAACAGCTTGCCTTGTCCACAGCGAGGACACATCAGCCGCACTGCGCGGCCATAAGCGATATCCAGAGGAACTCGAGCCAAGACGACGACCTTTGCGACCAGAAACAACAGCACGATGGGAGCGGCAGTCTGGTCCGCAATCAGATCTCAAGCAACCGGCTCGGACGAAGTGCCGATCCATCACGATTCGAATCCCGCACTTAGCCATCAAGGCAGCAACTCCACGCTCGATCCATCCGACGTATCAACCAGCCACGCGCGGCCGTGGCCATTCTCGTCAGCCCCAAACGCCGCCAGCTTGCGACCATTCGCCAACGCGACAACTCGGCTGAGTTCCTCGTCGCCCCCGTTGATGTTCCACGTCGACAACTTGCTGTCCTTCAGATTCAGCTTCATGACCGTCAGGCCGCTGCAACCGACCAACGTGCTCGAATCACAGAACTCAAAGTTCCTGAAGTTGCCCGGCGCGGTTAACGGTTTGGCTTCGCGCGTCTCAACATCGATCAACAGCACTCCAGCCGGTGTCTTGCCGATGACTCGTTTGCCGTCAGGACTCAAAGCGAACTCGCGCAAGCCGGGATTCTCAGCGAGCACCTCAGCCGTTTGCTCGCCTGTTTCCGAAGACAACAGCACCAACCGTCGACCATCCGATGCCAGAGCGAGTACTTGCGAACCATCCGCGCTGATGACGGGACTTACTCCCAAGCCAACTTGCAGCGACGCCAGTTGCTTGTGCTGAGCCATGCTCCAGGTGACATACCCGCGAGCTTGCTTGAACAGTAGGACCTTCCCATTCGCCGAGATGCGCGGCGGGTCATCTCCCAGTGAGAAGTTCTCGGCTTGAGTCAGGGGCGGTTCCGCGCTGGAATTTGGATTCCACACCACGGCTTTGCGATCAATCACAGCCACGAGATCCGCTTGGCCTCGCGTCGCTAGGAACCTGCCGCGACATCCGATCGCGAGTTCCTTTTCGGAAGTGCCATCCATCACGTTCCTGAGTTTGACCGCCCCCATGCTGCTCCACGCTGCGAGTTGGTTATCGCTAGTGGCCACGATCGACATCACTTCGCCCGTCGTGTTGGCGGCATAGGCGTTCGAGCCTCGCCAACGAGAACTCAGACCAAAGAACCAAGTCCCGACCACCAATATCGCCACAGCAGCAATGCCGCCCATCACGGCGGGCTTGGGTAAGAAACTGGCGACAGCATCCGGCATGAGCTGATGAGCCAGCTTGCTCATCCGACTTCCCAACGACTTACTCGGAGCCGTGAGTTCCAGATCTTCAAACGCCTTCTTGGCCGCTTCACGAACCATGTCGTCAGCGTCATCCAGCAGCGGAGTAATCGATGTTGCCGCGTGCTTCGCTCCTAACTTTCCGATCGTCTTCACGCAGTGATATCGAACTTCTGGTAAGGGATCGCGAAGCATCGCCAACAAGGCCGGCAATGTGCTGGCATCCTTCAGACTTCCCAGCGCGATCACCGCTGCGCATCGCACTCCGGCTTCACCTCGCAAAGCGTGTTCGAGCACCGGAATCGAGTTCTTCCCCGCCGTCTTGGCGAACGCCTTCAACGCAGCCGCTCGCACTTCCGTTGCCAGGTCAGCCACGAGCGTTCGCAGTGCCTCAATTGACTCCGGTTCCGAGTACTCGCCGAGCACATCGGCAACTTGCCTTCCCACAGCCGTAGCGGCGTGAGGGATGATCGAAGTAACAATGGCTACAGCACTGCGGGGCTTAGTTCGTTTGATCCAACTCAGGATCGCTCGTTGTTGGTCCGCGATCGGTTCCACCAGCATCGGCAGCAGAACTTCGGCGGCGGAGTCGTCACCAATGAGGCACAGCGTTTCGAGAATCGCTCCACGTTCTGCTTCGTCGGCATTTGGCAGCAAGGCTTGAACGGCCTGCGAAGCGCGAGCATCTCCAATGCGTCCCAGCGCGATCACGGCACGGCGTCTCAGTTCTCGACTCGCGGATTCCAAGACGGCAATCAACGGCTTCATGGCTCGCGCATCAGCAAAGCGTTCCAAGGCCATGATGGCGTTGAGCTGCATGACCTCTTCTGGATCTTGCAGCAGGTCGATCATCGCACCGACTGCGCGCTTATCACCAATCCGCCCAAGTGCTTCGACGGTGTAGGCTCGCAGCGGCCCCGTCGTATGACTGAGAGCATCCAACAACACCGGCACGGCCGCGCTGTCTCCCATCCGCCCCAAGAGAATGATGGCATCCAACAGCATGCCTCGATCACGACGCTGCACAACATCCAGCAACGCCGGCAGGATGACGTTGCCCATCTGTGAAAGAGTTTCCGCAGCCTGCAGCTTTTGCATCGGGTTCGTCAGCCCCATCCTCAACAGCGGCCTAACAACCACAGGCTCGGGTAATGACTTCAATGCGCGAATGGCGTCGTTCGCAACGTCTTCCGACTTATCCAACAGATACGACACCAACGTCGGCAGTCCGCGACGATCGGCCAACTCACCAATCGCTAACGCCACGCCACTTCGCACGATCGCAAACTCGTCCTGAGCACAGGTCTGAATCATGTCCCACGCGCGGACATCATGAGTCTTTCCCAACTCGATGATGGCCACTCGGCGTCGCTGAGCTTCGGCCTCATTGAAGACGCTTTGGACGGGCAACAGCTTCTCCAACTTCTTGAGAAGTAACGTGCTCGCAGTCTTCTTGAGAGTGACTTCGAACACAGCAGTTTGAAGCTGTCGCACGGCCGCGCGGACTTCGTCTTCCAACGCGAGTTGATCAGCCATCTCATCGGCATCGAAGTCGTCTTCAACTTGCGGGACCAAGATCGATCGCGCGCACTTCGTGCATTTGCGATGTCGCCCTGCCCATTCCGGTTTCACTCGGAAGTTCGCTCCGCATTCGCAACTCACCAGCAACACCGCTTCCGCATTTGAAGGCCCCTCGGTCATTGAAGCTGCCGAAGCCGTTGGCTCTGAAGCCGTAGAGACGGGAGCTTCAACAGTTGGTCGAACGGCAGGACGAGTCGCCGCTCGCGCCACCGGTTGAGTCGCAGCCAGCGGCAATGTTCGAGACTCCGTCGTGCGCGCGATGTTCGCGGCGGTTGAGAACCTGGTTGCATGCGGCGGATGAGAAGCCCCCACGATGCGCGGACCGTTGCTCATTGCCGATCCACTCTTGGAGCTACTCGCGACAGAAGATTGAGCCGCCGCCGTTTTCGTCGGCGCTGCATCCACTCGCACGGTGCCAGCCGCCTTCGCAATCGGAAAGCGATAACCGCACTCCATGCACTTCGACAAAGCTGGCTTCACGGGCTTGGAACATTGCGGACAAAGTCGATCGCCAAGTTGAGACATGGGCCAACCTACTTCCGATCATTGAGGAGTCGTTCAAGGTCGCGGTCTTGGCATCAGCCTCGACAACGAAAAAGCCCGTGCATCGCGGCATCGCCACAAGGCACGGGCACTGCGTCTTCAGGTTGATCATCGAACCGGCTCGGCCAGTGCCGCGAGGACTTAACACCGGCAAGTGCGATGATCGATCGAACTCTTAGGGCTCGAACGAGTCCTTCGTATCCGAGCCGGAAGCCAAGATCGGACCAGCAAAGACTTCGAAGGAGGACATCTCAACCACACCGTCGGTGTAACCAGTAGTACCTGCGGTCGAGGTCGCACCAGTTCCCGTCGTCACCACTGGGAAGCCAGGATTCAGGAAGCCGTCGCCGTTGAGATCTTGCACCGACTTCACGCTGCCGTCGGCCATCAACAGATTGAGCGAACCGTTGTGGACCGCGTACCAGTCGCGAGTGTCTTGCAGAACCATGCCATTCATCGTCAGACCGGTCGTTGACGTCGACGAGGCGTATTGAGTGAAATCGAATCCAGCCGCGGCTGTATCAGTTCCGACAGTCGGGTAGCCCCTATAGATCAAGGATGCCAATGGCTGATTGACGTTGAGCGTGCGGATCTTCCCGCTCGACAGCAGATAAGACGGACCATCGTTGAACGACTCGCCCGCTGGCGTGCCCGACAGCAAACCGGTCCCCGCGAGGTCCGCGATCAAGAAGCCTTCCTTCGCATCGCCCCGAGTCGCATCGCCCATCAATGGAATGTTGCTCGAAGGAATCGAAGAACCTTCCAGCAATCGCAGCGTCAACGGCCCCATGACATTGGTCAGTTCCTTAAGACCAACAACCGTGTTGCCGTCGTAGCCATTCTCAACGTCGACGTAAGAAACCTTGGAGTTGTTCGACGCCCCCACCGCGATCAAGCGTGGCGCACTGCGAGCCATGTACCAGCTCTGAGCGTAGTTCGTGTTGAACCCCGCCTTAACCATCTCGGCCACGATCGGTGCTCGTTGAGCAGCCGTGGCACTCGCGCCCAAAGCCTGAATCTGCTGGGTGTATTGGCCGTAAACGCCATCACGATCCGTAGGACGTTGACTGCCAGACGAAGTGTCCTTACCCAGCAAGTCATTCATCTTCTCGATGGTGCGACATTGATTGGTTGGGCAAAGCATGTTGCCCGGCATACCAGCCTTAATCTGGATGACGTCTGCCACCCAGCCAAAGCGATCCATCGAACCGTCGCGGCTGTTATCCCACGCCCCGGTACACATCCGCGTGGCTGGGTCCTTGGATGCGAAAGCATGAAACGCGATGCCGAGCTGACGCAGGTTGTTTTTGCATTGCGTGCTGCGAGCGGCCTCACGAGCCGACTGAATCGCTGGCAACAACAACGCCATCAGAATGGCGATGATCGAGATCACCACCAGCAACTCGATAAGCGTGAAACCTGCGCGTCCCTTTGTGTTTCCCGTGAACTTCTTCATGTGCTTCCCTCTGTAATTTGTGCGACAACTTTGTCTTGAACCACTGTGTTTGATTGACTGATCGTTACCAATTCCGTGACCTCACTGATCTCCGCGCCCGAACGTCCTCCTTTCGATGGCAACCATTTCGTCCGTGATGGAGTTACCAGGTCTTTGGTCTCGCTGTTTGACTTCCTATCGCTCTGACGGCGGGGAACTTATTCAGGCCGTTCAAAGAGCTTGTGATGCTGGTGTGAAGACTTGATGAATCTGAGAAATCGTTCCGCCAGCACTTGCTATCAGCGTTTTCGCACCGAACTGAGTGCGATGTTGCTCGGCCACTCATCGCGTCTGTCCAGCGGGCGTGTTGTCGCGATCGTCATGAAGAACGCGTGAAGCTGGTTTGAAGAGTGCAGCTCATCTCCAGATTTGCTGAGAGAACCTCGCCAGCTCGCCGCCTGTGTGAGATCGTCTACATCCCAGGCCGAGCCATGTTCGAACTTCTTCGTGCTGAACAACGAAGGAGGCAGCATTGAAGCGAAAGGCGGTACTCTCTCTGATAGCTTCAGCGTCCGACGCTGGACTTGTCGAAGAAGAGTTCCGAGCTTTGCCGAGCACATGGCGGGTGATTCTCAGTCGCGGAGCGACTGAGCTACGTAGTCGAGTCGCTCCGCGACTCGATCTTGCTCCTGTCCCAGCGCTTTAGTTCCCAACTGAAAGCCATCTATGTCCAACAACAAGAACACAGCTTGGCTGTTGCCACTCGGGCTGATTGCGGGCCTGGTGACTTCGAGCACCACGTTGTTCGCCGCTGAAGTTCGTTTTGGAACGGACGTGGTTCCGATCCTGACAAAGCTCGGCTGCAACGGCGGCGGATGTCACGGCAAGGCGACCGGACAGAATGGATTCAAGCTCTCCTTGCTCGGCTTTGAACCCGATCAAGATTACGAGTCCCTCGTGACCGAAGGCCGCGGCCGCCGCGTCTCGCAGACAGCACCTGACAGCAGCCTGCTGCTCACGAAAGCGACATCGCGAGTCCCTCATGGTGGTGGCCGACGACTCGATGAAGGCAGCGACGACTATCGCTTGCTCCGAGACTGGATCGCTCAAGGTTCTCCCGCGCCGCGCAGCGACGACCCACAGTTGGTCCGCATTGAACTCTCACCTCGCGAACTCGTGCTCTCCACAAACACGTCTCAACAATTGAAGGCCACGGCCTTCTTCTCCAACGGCACATCGCGCGACGTCACCAAGCAAGCGGTCTATCAATCCAACGAACCCGGCATCGCTTCTGTCGACAACGACGGACTCGTGAAGACCAGCACTCAACATGGACTGGTCGCAGTGATGGCTCGTTTCGGCGAGCAGATCGCGACCTTCCACGCAGCTGTTCCATTCGCAACCGAACCCGCCCAGAAGGCCGCGATCAACGAACAGCTTCAACAGATTGAACGACAGCTCGGCGGCTCCATTGCTGACCAGTACTTGCTCAATCAATGGAGAAAGCTTGGCGTGGTGCCTTCGAAACTGGCTGACGATGCCACCTTCCTGCGTCGAGCCACTATCGACATCTGCGGCACGCTGCCCACCAGCGATGAACTGACCGAGTTCCTCGCCGACACGCGCAGTGACAAGCGTTCGAGGTTGATCGATCGGCTGCTCGATCGGCCTGAATACGCGAGCTACTTCGCGCTCAAGTGGGCTGACATTTTGCAGAACCGCGGCGCGGGTTACTCCACCAGCAAGCAACGCGCTGGAACCACGTTGTTCTCTGGTTGGATTCGTGATTCGTTGGCTTCCAACAAGCCGTATGACCAATTCGTGACCGAGATCATCACGGCCAGCGGCAGCCAGTACGAGAACCCGCCCGCACTGTGGTATCGCACCGTGCGGAAGTCGCCCGAGTACGTCGAGTCCGTTGCTCAAGCCTTTCTCGGTGTCCGCATTCAATGTGCTCAGTGCCACCATCATCCGACCGAACGTTGGAGCCAGGCTGACTACTTCAGCTTGGCGGCGAACTTCGCGCGAGTCGGTCGCAAGGGTGGCTTCGCCGATGCCGAAGTCCCCACGGACGAAATCATCTTCTTGAAGGATCGTGGCGAGGTGGTGCATCCGCGCACCGGCGAGCAACTTAAGCCGCGACCGTTAGGCGGCTCGGAGTTCTCCTTGGGACAAGACGACGATCCGCGAGTCAGCCTCGCGCGATGGATGACCAGCCCAGACAACCCCTTCTTCGCGCGAACAATGGCGAATCGCATGTGGGCTCACTTCCTCGGTCGAGGACTCGTGCATCCCATCGACGATGCCCGCAGCACGAATCCGCCCAGCAATCCCGAACTGCTCGACGCGCTCGCTCGACATTTCGCCAAAGGTGGCTTCAACCTGAAGCAGCTCATTCGCACCATCACGCTCAGCCACGCCTATCAGTTGGAGTCAGCTCCACACGCAGGCAACACGGGCGACACACAATCGTTCTCGCGGTTCTACCCGCGTCGCTTGAGTGCCGAAGTACTGCTCGACGGCATCAGTCAGGTGCTCGACGTGCCGACCAACTTCCCCGGAGTCCCCGCCGGTACACGAGCTATCGACCTGCCCGATGAAAACGTCACCGCGCACTTCCTCGACGTCTTCGGACGCCCCGCGCGGATGTCAGCTTGCGAGTGCGAACGATTCGACTCCCCTGCACTCACGCAAGCTCTCGAACTGGTGAACTCCGCCGAGATCCAACGCAAGCTGACCGCCAAGCCCAGCTACCCACAACGCTTGGCCGAAAGTGACAAGTCCCATGCGGACCTGGCCACAGAAGTCTTCACTCGCACGCTGTCGCGCCGGCCCCGCCCCGAGGAACTCAAAGCCGCCACCGAGTATCTCGCCGCTGAACCGGACCGAGCCGAAGCCTGTCGAAGCCTGCTCTGGTCTCTGTTGGCGACCAACGAGTTCTTCTTCAACCATTGAGACGAATGTGCCAATCGCAGGACTTAAACGGACCGTGATTCTTAGGCAAATGGGAGTCCGTCGTGTCGTCGTTCACAGATCCAACCATCCTTGCGAAGGACCATCGAGCCGCTAAATTCCCGCCCGCCTTGGCAAGGTAGCTCAGTCGGTTAGAGCACCGGCTTCATAAGCCGGGTGTCGCGGGTTCGAGTCCCGCCCTTGCTAGTCTCTTGAAACCCCGAAAATGTGGCGGAAACGCCTACGTTTTCGGGGTTTTTCGTTCTCTGCGAACTCTATCATAGTCCTTGCAATTTGAGACTATGGGCGTCACGTCGAGCCTCTCCGTGCGCAATGCGGGTCCAAGAGTTGGTCCCAGCAAGTTCGCCTGCGACTCGGGATGCGTGCTGCTCCCAATTCACATCAAGCAACTTGGTGAGTTGAGCCTCAGACAATTGAGATTGTTGTGGCGTTGCTGTTGGCGGCGGCGTTTGCGGATCGGTCATTGTCGTACTCCTGAGGTTTGAAAGTGGCCTCTATGAGTAAGGACGACACGATCACGACCGTATTTTGATATTTAGAAAGATTCGGTCGGGAGACCATGCCGCGACATCAATGTCCGAAACGAATCGACTCGACAATCTCGATGGCTATACGACTCAGACAGTCAGGTAGTCAGGTTAGCGGAGTTCGATGCATACTCCGTTGCTTGGTCTTGGAGATCACTGTTGAAGTGGCTCTGGTCTTAACCCTCTAAGAGGACTCCTTCATGCAAAGACGATTCTTCGCCGCTCTGTTGTGTTGGGCGGCCTGCAGTGGCATTCAACCTGCGATGTCGCAGGCTGAAGACATTCAATTGGAGTGGTTGCCAAAAGGGGCCAGTGCCAAGGCGGGCTATTATCAGCCGGCTCGGTTGGAACTGAGTGAGACTCGGCCCGAGTCTGTCACCAAGCTGCCGGAAGAGGCGGAGAAGCCGAAGTTCGGCACGTTTGTCTTTGGTCCTGCAGAGTCACCAACAAAGTGTGTGGCGGTGCTGTCGGAACCCAAGAAGGGCGAGTCCAAGTTGTGGATCGACGCCAATGCCAACGGGGATCTGACCGATGATCCGGCAGTCGTTTGGACGTCTCGCAAGAACGGACGAGGCAATCAGCAGTTGCTGCAATGGAATGGTAGCGCCACCGTCATGGTGACTTTTGGCACCGAGTCCAAATCGCTCGCGTTAAATCTCTATCGCTTTGATCCCGATGACCCAGCTCGGCCAGCGTTCAAGAACACGATCTTCTTCTACCGCGACTTTGCATACTCGGGCAAAGTGAAGCTCGGCGAGAAGGAGTTCTCGACGCTCTTGGTCGACGATTCATCCACCGGAGACTTTCGAGGCAAAGACGATCCGAAGGATTCCAAAGTCAGCTTGCTGATTGATGTGAATGCCAATGGCTCCTTCGAGTTTCGGGGCGAGCGATACGACGTGCGTCAGCCGTTCAACATCGGAGGCACCACTTACGAAATCACCGACATGACGGCGCTGGGTGGCAAGTTCCAGATCGTTAAGTCGTCGAAGATGGTCGAAGAGAAGATCGTTCCGGCCAACATCGCCAAGGGGCAGAAACCGCCGACGTTTGAAACCAAGACGATCACCGGCAAGCCCGTTCGCTTCCCTCAAGACTATGAAGGTCGCCTGGTCCTGCTCGACATCTGGGCGACGTGGTGCGGGCCGTGTCGTGAGGAGTTACCCAATCTCCGACGTGTGTATGAAGAGTTCCATTCGCAAGGCTTCGACGTGCTCGGCATCAGCATTGATGACCCAGACGAGAAAGAGAAGCTGACGAAGTTCATCGCCGATAACTCCATCACATGGCAGCAAGTCAACGAGGAAGAAGGCTTTGATGGCAAGCTGCCTTCTCGATTTGGAGTGACCGGCATTCCGTTCTGTTTGTTGGTCGATGGCAAGTCTGGGCTGATCGTTGCCGATAGTTCTGCGCTTCGCGGCCCGAACTTGCGCGACACCATTGAACGCCGCCTGGAACGACTCGGTGAACCACCATCAGAAGATCCAAGTTCCGAACACAGCCCGCGTGCGGAAGATCCGTTGTTGGTGAAAGCTCGCGAGGCGACCAAGAAGGATGGCTTCACCAACGGGTTGAAGTTTGCCGAGCTGCGTCGAGCACCTAAGGCAGACGAAATCTCGTTGCCCGCTCCGAACACGAAGCCGTTGCGAGGTCGTGACGTCGCTCAACGCGCGGCAGAAGCTCATGCTCGCTGCGGCTGGGTCTTCCGATGTTCCAAATGTGACCGCTGGCATCTGAACGTCGCGGGCGGTTATGCGATTGCGAATGACACCGTAGCTACAGCAGCTCACGTGATGGCAGAGCCCTCGGCATCGAAGCTCGACGAAGCCTACCCTGTCGTCGTGCTAGGCGAAGATCGAATCGTGCCCGTGACCTCGGTGGTGTCAGTTGACACCGCCATGGACACCATCGTGATGAAGGTGGGTGCGACCGACTTAAAGCCGCTGGCGTTGAGCGACGATGTTCGAGCCGGTGATTCGGTCTTTTGTTTCAGCGACCCTCAAGGAATTCGAGGCTACTTCAGCGCGGGCCTCGTTAATCGGCATTACAGCTTGAAAGCCGAATCGACCGAGCCTCGCCATCAGCGATTGCACGTCAGCGCTGATTGGGGCAAAGGCAGCAGCGGTTCGGCAGTGTTGGACGAGAACGGCAATGCGATTGGCCATGTGCTCCGCATTCAGCCGGTCTTCTTGAACTCTGACCGCAACAGTCGCAGCACGACGTCAACGGCGACAGTATTCAGCCTCCACGAAGCAGCCCCCGCCAAGAGCGTGCTGAGTCTTCTGAAGCCGAAGCCGTAACTGCAGTCGCCTCACACGAATGACTCTGAGACGTTCATCCTCACGACTCGTGTGAGGTGACTTGATGAATGAGCAGCCGAATGCAGAACTCTCTGAGGAAATGAAAACGGCTGGCACATCCTCTTTACGAGAACGTGCCAGCCGTTGTTTTTGGAGTGATTGCTCCAGTCGCGTTCGACTCAACCACTGCTTGCTGACTAAATGGTGTTGAGAACTTCGCCGATGTGGCTGAAGACAATGAAGTTTGCCTGAGCGGCCTTCGCATGACGTTGAGCAACAACATTCGTCGAAGCAGCAGTCGCAGCGTCACTCAAGGTGAGCTGCGTGTTGCTCTGGATGCTCTCGACCGTGAAAGTCTGCGAGCCGACGCGAATCGTCGTACCCTCAACGTTGCTGCTCTTGGCTGTGAGCTGCGTGAGAAACGCCGTGCCGGTACCTGTCAGCGTGGTCGAACCAGAGGCCACGGTCACCGTGCCTGTCAGGTCTTCGAACGCGACATTGCCGATCAGCGGAACTTCGCCCAAAGCCGAGTTGCTCTGTTGAGAACTCTGGTTGTCGACCGGGAACGAGTTGATGGCTTCGACGATATCCATGCCGCTGCCGATCACTCGGCCAAAGACGGTGTGTAGGTTTGCGTTGAGGAATGAGTTATCTACAACGTTGATGAACCATTGGCTTGTGCCTTGGTTCGGTCCGTTGGCTGGCAAGGCCATCGACAGCGTGCCCTTCACATTGCCGTTGGCTGAGTTGAATTCGTTCGTAATCGGCGCGTCGGTCGTCACCGTCGAAAGGACGCCGTTCGTGGATGTGAACTGACCAGCTTGAATCACGAAGTCTGCGGGAGACCTCTGAACGATCAAGTTGTTGTAGCGACTGAAGTAGTTCTTGAAGTTGGCCACAGTGATGGGAGCATCGGTATCGAGCAGCTCGACGTGGAACGTTCCCACATTGGTCGCGAACTCCACAACGCTTCCAACCGCTCGATGCACATCAACTTCTTCGATGGTCCCAGTGGTGTTTGTCGCCGTGGTCGCACGGAATCGAAGCGCGTTGGCACCGTGATTCGTGCTGGTGTTCGTCAGCGGTACCGTGAAGCTGAAGGCTCCTGTGTCGCTGGCGGTTTGCGTGCCGTCGTTGAAGCCATCTCCGTTCGTGTCCAGTGCGACCGTCGCTCCGGGAACCGTGGTACCAGTCACGGTAAAGTTCTGCTGCTTGGTAATCAGCGTCCCGCTGGAATCGACGAAGTTATTTGCGGCCGTCACGACATCGAGTGCGATGTCGTTATCGGTCACCGTCAGATTGGTCGTAGCCGTCGTCAAACCAGTGGCTGTCGCGGTAATTGTGACTGTCTGATCGGGATTGTCCGCCTGATCGTCAACGGCCGCGACAGCAAAGGTCACCGACGTCTGACCGGCAGGAATTGTTACAGTCGTCGGAACGGTGGCAACAGACGTGTTGCTGCTAGTGAGAGTAACGGTAAGGGCATCAGTTGGTTCTGTATTGCGGCTGACAGTCGCGGTGGCAGCAGTCGCGCCATCACCTTCGCTGACGGTCGACTTATCCAGCGACAGGCTCAAGGCAGGTGTACCGGTCTCGTTGTCAGTCACGTCAACCGTCTTCGAGGCACTGACGAAGCCAGTGCCAGAAGCAGTAATCGTCACAGTCTTAGTACCGTCAATAACAGTGTCTTCGACGGCGGCGATATCGAATGTGGCTGAACTCTTACCGTCAGCGATCGTCACTGTCGCGGGGACCGTGATCTCACTGGTGTCGCTACTCAAGAGATTGACCGTGGCATCACCAACGGTTCCGGTTCGAGTGACCGTTCCCGTGAGAGCCGTCGCTCCGCCTGCTTCAGTCACCGTCGTAGCGCTCAATTCCAAAGTCAACGGAGTGTCGTTGTCTTCCACCGACAGAGTGACTTTGCCGCTGGTGAAACCGTTGAGAGCCGCGGTGATATTCACCGTCTTGTTGCCGTCTTGGGTCGAGTCATCAACTGCGGCAACCGCGAACGTGACCGAGGTTTGTCCGGCAGGAATTGTTACAGTCGCCGGAACGGTGGCCTCAGTCGTCAGGTCACTGGTAAGAGCGACGGTCAACGCACCGATGGAACCAGTTGGACGAGTAACGGTACCGGTCGCGGCCGTGGCACCAGCGGCTTCGCTGACAGCCGTCTTATCCAAAGTGATGCCGATGGTTCGCGGAGTGATCGCTGTCGCCAAAGCCTGACGCAACGCCTCTGCTCGCGAAGTCGCACCCGTTGTGGCATCCGTGAGTCGCGCCGTCTTGGTCGCGGCATCGACGGTCGTGCCATCGGTGTCGTAAGAATTCTGACCGTTGTCAAAGACGTTGTTGGCTCCGATTTCGACGTTGTCAGTGCCACTCTGTCCGAAGAACGAGACGGGGTCACCAAACGTGTTGGCGCCATCGAGCACCGCGTTGTCGTCACCACCACCGAGGAAGACATTGACGTCATCGCCGATCGTGGTCGTCGGCGAGATTTGAACGAAGTCATTCCCCATGGAGGTATCAATCGTCGCGTAGTCACGCAGCTTCGAATTATCGATCACGACCGTGTCGTCACCGAGTCCCGATTGAATGTAAACGTCGTCGCCGAGAACGCTGCCCTTGATGACCACGGTGTCATTGCCAGACGAAGTCATGACATTGAAGAAGTCAGCGATCCTGGAGTTGTTAATGCTGATCAGCTTGTCGCCCGTCCCACCGGTAATGCTGACTCCGTGAGTGGCCAACGCTCCGTCGAAGTTGACCGAGTCGCTGCCGTTGCCCAGGTCGACGTACAAGTTGCGATGAGCTTCGCCAGCATTCATCGCGAACGTGTCATTGCCTTCGCCCATGTAGACGAAAGCGTCGCGACGAATCCGAGCCGCCGCCGAGATCGCCAATGTGTCATCGCCGCCGCCCATGTAAGCGAAGAGCGACTGCCGAACTTCCAGCACACCCGACCTCACCAAGAAGTCGTTGCTCGCTCCGTTAATGGTGGTGTTGTTGAGCCCGCGCAGCACCAAGTTGCTGCCCGACGCAGTCAGTTCGACCCCGTTCGCGCCTTCGTCGCCGTAGAGATAAAGGCTGCGTCCGACGAGTTGCGCGGTCACGTTGCCAGTCGGCACCGTGCGAGTTTCAAGCTGCTCCGGACGGTTCGCCAACGACGACATCCGATGGGTGGCCGCGAGGCTGCGACGATTCATCTGACCGAACCAACTCTTAATCAGGGAGCGACAATTCATAGCAGCGACATCCTCGAAGTAAGCGACAACAGACCGTGAATCATGAAAGGCGGTGACGGCAGCTAGAGGTCTCGAAAGGTGCTCGCCGAACCGTTTGAGTGGTGAGAAGAGGTAGAAGTTCCAACGCAGTCAGACAACGATGAGTGGGGCGTGAACGAGTCAGAACCCAGATCGCTCCCGGACCAGGTCGCGAGTCGCGCGGGTGAGTCGGCGCGCTGAAAACTCACATCGCCCATCGACTGGAACGATCAGGCAAATTCATCCTAATAGCTAAACGCGCGGAAATGCGAACTCTGTAGAGCCTACTTTTAATGTCTGGCTCAACGAGTCAGCCGATGCCCCTGGTTGTTCTGGCCGGTCCGAGAGGCCGAGCAACGCCGAATCGCCGGGAGATTCCGATCAGTCGCTCTATGCCGAAAGTTCGGGCTCGCTAAAGGCGCGAGTCGCCACGACTTGAGGACAGCGGTAGAGGCGAGTAAGGAAGCGACTTGTTTGACGAGTTCGCCAATGGCCCAATGGCCCAGACGTCTGGATCATGTGCAGCGAGTCGCGGAGCGACTCGCCGACGTAGCTCATTGGCTCCGCAACTGAGATTGGCACTGCCAATCAGAAAACGCCCCGTCGATGTTGGCGATCAGCCACTCTCTTTGAAGACTCAAGATGCCTGCCGAATCGTTGCTCAATGTAGTGCTGTATCAACCCGAGATCCCTCAAAACACCGGGAACATTGGACGCACTTGCGTCGCCATCGGAGCGAAGTTGTGGCTGATTCGCCCGCTTGGCTTTCAACTCGACGAAAAGCATCTGCGCCGAGCCGGGATGGATTACTGGGAGAAGCTGGATTGGGAAGCCGTCGAAAGTTGGGCGGATCTCCGCAGCCGCTTGCCGGACCGCCAAGTCTGGTGCCTGACGAAGTTTGCCACTCGCTTGGCATGGGAAGCTACATTCCGTCGCGGCGACATCTTGCTATTCGGCAGCGAGTCACGCGGACTTCCCGAATCCATCCGTACTGAGTTCGCGAGCAGTTGCATCAAGCTGCCAATGCGAACTGAAGTCCGCAGCCTCAACCTCGCCAGCACCGCCAACACAATTGCCTATGAAGCGGTTCGACAATTCGGCGGACTGCCCGAGCTAGGGTAATGCTCAACTCGGGATCCACTCGCGTTGCCTCAAACCGATTCCAGGAACGCCTGCACGTAGCGCAGGAGTTGTTCGGTGCGGAGCCAATGGATGAGATGGCCGACGCCTTCCATGCGGATGTGAGAGGCTTGACGCATCAGCGTGACGGCTCGTTGGGCGTCTTCGTTGGTCAGCATTCCGCCGGCTAACCAGTCGGCTTGCAGCAACAAAGCCGGGCATTGAATCGCGGCCAGAACGCTTTCGACATCGAAGCCGTCGAGCCACTGGCCCGAGAGAATTGAATCGAACACGCGCGGATCGAGCTGTGCCAAACTCTTGGCGGTGAAGAGCAATGAGGCTGCGTCGCGAGTATCTCCCAGTCGCGTCGTTTGCTGACTGTGAGGATCGATCACTCGCATGTCGGCAATGCGTTTAGCCAAGGCAGTCGGAGCGTCGCTTGCTCCCGCGAACTCAGAGAGACCATTGAAGTAGCTCAAGAGCGGAGTGGTTTCGATCCGCTTGCCCATGGTTTGAAACGGGGGATCCTCCATGACCACGGCTTCCACCTTCTGAGCGAACCGACCGGCCAAAGCTGCGGCGATCATCGAACCCAACGAGTGCCCATAAAGGTAGATCTTCTTCTGCGTCGAGAACGGCGGATGCATCAGCAGTTCGGTCATGGTTTCAACATAGTCAATCACTCGATAGCTGCGGTGAGTGCGATCGGACTTGCCATGACCGAGATAGTCGAACGCGAAGACCTCGAATCTCGTTGAGAGAGCCGGCAACAGCGGCACGAAGGTCTGCCAGCGACGAGTCACTCCATGTAACATCAGCAGCGCGGGTCCATTGTTCGGACCGACGGCCGCGTTGATCGACTTGCCCTGCACTTCAAAGATTTGTTCGTGAAACATCTTTCCTTCCTTCTGAATGACCTGACGAAAAGAGTGTCAGACATTACACAGCGACTGCGTTTATCGACACTCGATCTCATATCACAAAGGGCCTGAGATGAGATGCTTGGTTTTCCGCTCGCTGTTAATCGCTGTCACATGCCTATACGCGGTGAGCGAGTACCGTGCGTGCTCGCTCCTTGCTCAAGACGAACCAAACGCTGTCACAGAATCCAAACTGGATGCCGCTGCAAAGCGTCATTTGAAAGACGTCGTGCGACTGGCCTACACCGAGACGCACGATGGTTGGAGCACTGACGAAGTCATTCTGCAGGACGAACTCAATGAGAAGTTCCTCGCAGCCTGCAAGCAGAGGATGCCAGAAGTATCAGCATTCGACTGCAACTGGATGTTGATGACGTTGCGAAAAGCCGGAGATCTATCAGACGTCTCGGCTACCAAACGCAAGACGCTGAGGCACGACGATTACCTGCATGCCGCCGAAGTCACAGCGAGATTCCTCGAAGACAAACATCGCACCAACACCGACCACCTCTTGAGTGACCCGAAGTTGCGAACCGAGTTTGACAAGCTCGCTCACGAGATCGCGCCAGACGTTGAGGCATACCGACTTCGCAAGGCCGCCTTTGCGTTGCGGAAGTCACGGCGTTTGCCGCCGGAGTTGGTGTTACGAGTCGCGAAGTGGGACAAGCAAGTCATCGCGCTGCCTGCCGAAAAAATCGTCGAGAACCCCAAGCAAGTTTCAGATGGTCCCGGCGTCTACATCTTTCGAGACGCGACGGGATACCTCTACATCGGCGAGTCGTCTCAATTGAGAACGCGCGTGTCGAAGCACTTGGACCGATCCGATCGGCAGTCGCTCGCCAGCTATCTCGCCAAGCACGGCATCAAAGACGTGACCGTCGAACTGCATGTCTTCGACGGTAGCTCGGAAGCGAAAGACAAGTCACTGCGCCGAGCCTACGAGTCCGACCTCATTCGTAGTCGCAAGCCACGCTTGAACCTCGCTCCTTGAAGGGAGGCGTTCCCGCAACAAGTTCTGAAGTTACTCGGAATAGATTGCAGCGAGTTCGTCGAAGTTGGCCAAAGTATAGAACGCCTGACTGTCAGAGTTATTGCAACGCCTGTTCTTGAAGATGACAGGCAGGATGCCTATCCCACTTTTCGAACCTGCTCTTCAACCTCGCCGCTCAGTCGATCTTGCGACGCCAAAGTCCTCGATAAATCGGCAGGCCGAGCATTCGTTTCTTGCGTTCGAAGCTGGTGCGGTAATCCAAGTCGTGCTCGGGACTCTTCTCTTCCGGCGTCGCCTGGGCCTCGTACATCGAGTGATGATTCATCAACGCCTCGATCACTTCGAAGTAATCTTTGACGTCGGTCCAAGAATGCAAAAAGCCCCCCGGCTTAATCAGTGTGGCGCACAAGTCAGCAAACTCGTCGGTGAAGATGCGACGCTTCCGATGCCGGTGCTTCCACCACGGATCGGGGAAGTAAACGTGAATGGCGTCGACCGAGTGCGGCTCGACCTGAAACTTCAAGATCATGGTCGCGTCGCCCGAAATGATGCGACCGTTGGGTGCCTTTCGTCGCCAGAGACGAGCACCAGCTCGACGCGCTTCTTTGAGATCCAGCTCTAGCCCCAAGAAGTTGGTATCCGGTCGAGCGGCGCTGGCCGCGTCGACGAACAAGCCGCGTCCACAACCAACATCAAGTTCTACAGGATTTGAATTCCCCCAGAACTCAGGCCAACGAATGGTGCCAGGCAAGTCATTGATCGACGTAAACCAAGGACGAATATCGGCGGGAGCATTAATCGAACGCATCGGCGAGCAGGAGCTAGAGGAAGAAACAAAGAAGCGAGCGGCGCTCACAAGAGGCGGATCGTAGTGAGGTGCTCGTCAGCGGGCACGTCGAGCGACCATCAAGATCTGAAACGAAGCACGTTTTCAAGGTGCCCGATTCGTTTTGGTTCGAGCAAACGGGGAGCGCGTTCGACGCTCGGACAATCGGAACTACGAAGGCATCTCCACGCCACACAGCGCCGAAACTTCTTGCAGCTTGGCTCGCACATCAGCGGGCAACGGGATGCCCTCCTGCTGAGCTCGATGGAAGTTTCGCCACTCGCGTTCGCCGGGCAGTAAGACTTGATCCACACCTTCAGCCGTCGGCACGGCATGCAATTCGTCGATCAGGTGTTTCAATCGCGCGTCGTACTCGGCTCGCGGAGCAATCGCTCCGACATCAATCACCATGAACGAGGCATTGTGCCAAGATGGCTTCGAAGGTTCGTCGAAGATCCAACTTCCGATCTGCCAAGTCAGATGACCGCCCGGCAATACGCCCGACAAGATCTCGCACCACAAACCAAAGCCGTAACCCTTATGGCCAGCCATCGGAGCAAGCGAAGCTTTGGCGGGATAAAGACTGCCATCCGTTGTAGGAAGTCCGTCAGGTCCAATGAGCCAAGTCGGTGGAATCGGTTCGCCTCGTTGATGAGCCGCATAAACCTTGCCACCAGCGACTGCCGCAGTCGCAATGTCGAGCAAGATCGGATCGCCATTCGAAACCGGCACTCCATAAGCGAGCGGGTTGCTTCCCAGCACCGGTCCCTTCGCGCCGGGAGCGGCCACACTCGGCATGTCGTTGCCGGTGATCATCGAAATGAAACCTTCACGAGCAGCGACATCGGCGTAGTAGCCCGCTGCTCCAATGTGCCCGGTATTTCGCAATCCGACGTAAGCCACGCCGACATTCCGAGCTTTCTCAATCGCGCGACGAATCGCGAACTCGCCACCAACCTGACCTAAAGCCGAATCACCATCAATCACCGCCCAGCCCGGACCTTCTCGTTCGATGCGCGGCTGCCCTTGAGGTCGATAGCCGCCACCTTTGAGCTTCTTCAAGTAACCGATCAGCAGCTTGGTTCCGTGAGTAAAGACACCCATCGCGTCGGTTCGGACTAAAGCATTCGCGGCGATCTTGGCATCGCTTGGCCCCACTCCCACTCGTTCCAAAGACTCAACGCAGAATTGCGTGAGTTGCTCGATGCTCACGTTGCTCATGAAAGACTTTCTCAATGGAGATTGGGCACTGGCGGTTCACCGTCCAACGAACATCCGACTTACTCGACGTTCGGCGGAATGATTGAGACGCGCGGCATTAACGCAAGCTCGATGACAACACTGACTCGTTAACTCGCAACAACGCGCAGATCGTCAGGCACAGAAGAGAGCGACTCGTCAGGCAGAATGAACGAGTCCGCGATGAGTTCATGATCGTCGTTAATGACGTCGGGACAACGCGAGTTGGCCATGACATTGATCGCGAAGATCTCTTGAACGCCTTGATCGAACTTCAGCCAAGCAACCGTTTGCCCCGTGGGCATATCGATGACCCACACACCACACGCTCGCTCGGACAACGGACGCTCGGCAATTGGAATACCACTGAAGACCGCCGACTCGCGTACCTGTGAAAGTCCAATGAACGCGTATCGTCCGAAGAAGTCGATGCCGCGAGTGAAACCGGGCATGGACGCAATCGGCTCGTAACGACCCACACTCGGGTCAACTCGGCCAATCGTCCCCGTGCCAGACTCAAGCACCCACAACTGGTCGGCAAACAACCGCGGCGAGTGCGGCATGGAGAGTCCGCGTAACAGCACTTCATTCGAACTTGTCTCCAACAGCAGACCGCCGTTGCGTTTGTTGGCTCGCCACCCTCCGGGTGCATCAGACTCGCCGAGCGCCGTGACAAAGAAGTGAGGCTGACCTGGTCGCGAGGTCGGCGCAAGACAAAAACCGTTGAGATGACAGCGATCTTCCGGAGCAATTGCCGTTACGAAACTCGGTCGCCAACGTGGCACGAAGCTGTAACGAACGTCGCGCGTACACAAACACGAGAACCGCGTATTGATGAACCACAAATCGTTCTCGACCCAAGTCATCTCGTGAATCTGGATGTCGCCCGTCGTGTGAGAACCGCGCGGTAAATAACACGCATCGAGACGATGTTGCCGACTGTTATTTCCATCTTTCGAAGGTGCCTCAGTTGAGGGTCGAGGTAACGACTCGGAGCGAGTCTCGACAGCATTCGCAATCCGTCGAGCAACGCCCGGAGCATTGTGAAACTCCCAAATCTCAACGGTCGTTCCAATCGCCAGACGGCAGCCACCCATCGCCAATCCCATGGGCTTACTAAAGCTGCGGAAGTGCGTGTTGATGGTCCCGTCGTTCGCTCTTAACAGCACCAACTTGCCAGCTTGGTACGTTGTGACCGCGATCGAAATTCCGAACTGTTCCAAGATCTCAGCAAAGCTACTGGTGTGCTGACTCGTAAGCGGTTGGTCGATATCCGAAGCAGTCGTCTCTGAAGTCATGAGGTACGCAATTCGAAGGTACGAGAACGAATTCTTGGACCGGCACGAGCTGGCCAATCTACGAAAGTTGTCCACGCGAATGGACCATTCGAGCAAGCTGGCAGACTCTTTCGGCTGTGACGGCTGACTGGGAGTGATGCTTCGCGGAAACGACGTTTTCCCCAGGCAACGCCAAATGCCGTTGAGTCCGCTCGTCGCCAATTGCAGCATGGCTGCATGTTACTCATCAACCACGAACCGCTGCCGAACACTGGGCTGACTTACCTCGCCTTCCGCATCTCATTTCAAGAGACGCTGGAGCGAATCATCTTGGCTCGCCAAATGGGACTGCCGGCCGACGGCTTTGGCTATCTCACGGAAGTGCCATTTCTGCAATCGGTCCCGCCGCACGTCCAACTGGATCTGCTGGCGGACACCTGGAGCAAGCATTGGTCGGCAGAGAACTTCGACGCTGGCTTGATTGACGAAAGCGTCATTTACGCCGTCTGCGAAACCGCTGCTCGCATCGCCGAAGAAGAACCGACGATAGTGCCGCATTCGATCTTCACGGGACCTCAGCAGATCAAAGTTGCGGTCGATGAGTTCTTGCCCGGCGAGTTTCGGAACTTGCATCGGCGACTGGCCAATGAAGGCGACTTCTTGCTCATCAGCCAGTTCGAAGACATCCCGCCGGATGAAGCCGAAGATCTCAAGCTGCAGTACCGACTCGATCCCAGCCGCATCGACGAGATGTTTGATGTCTTAGGCCGCTGGTCGGTGGCCCCCAACTTCGTCAAACGGCTCGATGGACTTGTCACCGAACACGAACTCGTCCGCGCGAGCTTCGTGATTGGCGAAGCCTTGCAAGCCAACGCCAAACGAGTGACCTGAAGATGTTGGTGAGCCCTCTAACGACTCACCAACATCATGTCTCACTAAGTTAAGCCGGTGTCGTAGTTACTCCACCCGCTGCGGCTGTCAGATCTTCGAGCCCCATGCGATAGCAGAAGTCACCAAAGGTCTCGCCAGGGAATCGCGAGCGTTGGAAGTAGCTCAGCAACGGAGCCACCGTTTGGCCGATCTCTTCCAGCGGCACCATGTCCTTGTAGATGAAGCCGATGCGGGCACCGACCACATTGCCGCCGACATACATCGTGTACTTGCCGCGTGCTTTGCCAACGAGACCGATGTCTGGGCTGTAAGGTCGAGCACAACCATTCGGACAACCGGTCATGTGCACGGCCAATGGCTCGTTCGACATGCCCAGCTTGTCGAGTTCCGCCTGAATCTGAGCCACAGCTTGCGGCATGACTCGCTCTGAGTCCGTCACCGACAAACCACACGTTGGCAATGCCGGACACGCGATTGCCAAACGTCGCAACGGCGATTGTTCTTCCGCCGCTTGAACACCATGAGCCTTAAGGATCGCATCGATATCGGCTCGTTCTGACTCTTCGATGTCGCAGATGATCAAGCTCTGCAATGCGGTCAGTCGCACTTCCCGAGGATACTTCGCCAGCAGCGCGCGAATCGCGGACTTCATGCGGACTTCGCCTTCGTCCTTGATGCGACCATTATCCACGTTGATGCCCAAGTACCACTTACCATCCCCCTGCTCGCGCCAGCCGAGATGATCATCGACACCATATGGCTCAATCGGATGCGACACGCCCAAGGATCGGCCTAAGTACTCTTCGACATAAGCCTTGAATTGGTCGATGCCCCAATCTCGAAGCAGATACTTAATGCGTGCCTGCTTCCGATCCTCGCGATTGCCGAAGTCACGCCAAACCTTGACGATCGCTTCCACGGTTTCGACCACGTCTTCAGGGAACGCGAAGCCAATCTTCTGACCAACCGCTGGGAAAGTCTTCTTATTGCCAGGAGTCATCCCCTGACCGCCACCCACGTAAATGTTGTAGCCCTGGATACGACCACCTTCGGCGATCGCCAGCAGTCCCAAGTCATACGTCAGAATGTCGACGCAGTTGTCCTCGGGCAGCGCGATACCCATCTTGAATTTGCGAGGCAGATACCGATCACCGTAGATCGGCTCTTCCACCGGCTTGAACTCGGCCACTTTGGTTTCCTCGCCGTCGTCATTCAGCCAGATCTCGCGATAAGCGGTTGAGCGAGATTTGAAGTGCTCAGCCAACGTGTAGGCCAGCGCCTGCATGTCGTCATGCACCTTGCTGTTGCGATACGGAGCGGGGCAGCACATGACGTTGCGGTTCACGTCGCCACAAGCTCCCCACGTTGTGAGCTGAACTCGATCGGTGATCCCGCGCACCACGGCCTTCAGATTGTCCTTCAAGACCCCGTGCAACTGGAGACCTTGCCGCGATGTGATCCTCAGCGTGCCGTTTCCAAACTCATCACACAGATCAAGTTCCGCCAGTAACCCAGCAGCCGTCATCTTGCCGCCAGGGATTCGTGTTCGAACCATGATGATGACACGTTTCTTGGCGTCCTCTCCCTTGCCGCCGCGCGTATCACGATCGTCTTGCTGATACATGCCGTGCAGTTTGAGAAGGTTGGCGTTGTCATCGTTGAAAGCGTCGACTGACGGCGCGAGTTCCTCAGCCAACGTGCCTCGCAGTTGGCGGCTGTTTTCCTTGAGAATCTCGATTTTGCTGAGCTTTTGGGTTTCAGACATGGTCACTCCTGAGGTCGCTCGGCGAGCGTTAGAACGAGGCGATGTAAGGTTCAATGAGGACGCGTTTCAGCGTCAGAAGTTCGTAGCAGAAATGGGTTAGCTTCCGATTTCCGTGCAGCCTGACGTTCAGCGTTTCAGCAACGCCACCAGTAACCGACACATGCACGTCGCGCGATCGACTGACATCCGGGAGCGGGATGACTCTGCGCGGAAGGATGTCGGGTACGTTGTAACCGGATTCAATCGGACTGGGTTTTAGAGGCATGTTCGTCGGCAAGTAAAGGCGTCCGCGCAACGACGACCGGACTCCAACCGATTGTCGAGAATCAGTCCACAAGCCCCCCGCATCGCTGACCAGAAATCGCAGTTGCCGAGACCTCTCGCCCACGAAAAACAGAGATTGGCCGCGTGAAGCAACCTCCCTAGCATGCCGCCCTGTTTAGACCGCGAGCTGGACTTCGACTGTGAAACTCCTGCCGCAATCCGCGTCTGTCTCTTTTCCTTCAGGAGTCCCGCATGCTTTTCGGCAAATGGTTTTCACGGCTCGCACTCACTTTGGCACTTGCCAGATCCGCAGCAAGCGGAATGGCAGCAGATTGGACATCCTGGCGCGGCCCAAATCGAGACGGCATCGCCCCTGAAAAGGGCCTGCAAAAAGTCTGGGATGAAAAAGGGCCGCCACTGGTTTGGAAGGCTGATGGGTTTGGCAAAGGCTATTCGTCACTGTCGATCTCGAAGGGGATCATGGTGACGATGGGCGAACGCGAAGGCGCCGCATTCGTTATCGGGATTGATCAGTCCAACGGCAAAGAGCTGTGGGCCACTAAAATTGGTAAGGGCGAGCCCAACTGCACGCCAACCATTGATGGCGAATTAGTATATTCGCTCGGACGAGACGGCGACCTGGCCTGTTGTAATATCAAGACGGGCGAACTCGTCTGGAGCAAGAACTACAAGAAGGACTTTGGCGGCTCAATGATGTCCGGTTGGGGCTACAGCGAGTCTCCACTTATCGACGGCGACCGCTTGATCTGCACTCCCGGATCGAATGACGCGATGATCGCGGCCCTCAACAAGAAGACGGGCGACGTCATCTGGACGTCCAAGATGCCAGATCTGGGAAGTCGAGGTAACCCGGGAGCTGCGTACTCATCCATCGTAATTAGCAATGCCGGTGGAGTGAAGCAGTACGTGCAATTAATTGGCAAAGGTATCATCTCTGTCGCAGCCAAAGACGGAAAGTACTTGTGGAATTACAACCGCATTGCCAACGGAACTGCGAACATTCCGACGCCCATCGTCAAAGACAACTTCGTATTCTGTTCGACGGGCTATGGCACCGGCGCCGCTCTGCTAGAAATCAAAAAGGCCGGTGAAGAATTCAAAGTTGAAGAAAAGTACTTCTTGAATGCTGACCAAATGCAAAACCATCACGGTGGCATGGTCCTTTTCGGAGACTATATTTATTGCGGTCATGGCCACAACAACGGTTTCCCTCTCTGTATCGAGATGAAAACTGGAAAGGTTGTGTGGGGTGGTAAGCAGCGAGGCGCTGGGGGTGGTTCGGCCGCAGTACTCCTCGCCGACGGCAATCTCTACTTCCGATACGAAGACGGCAAGATGGGGCTAGTTGAAGCGACCCCTGCCGAATATCGGCTCAAAGGAGCATTCGAACTGGCCTCAAAGAATGGCAAGAGTTGGCCACATCCCGTGATTGTTGACGGTCTGATGTATATCCGAGACCACAACACACTTCTGTGTTACGACGTGCGAGCAAAATAACGCCGCGATTATCCATGAAGAGGCCCCTTGAACTTGATTCAAGGGGCCTCTTTTCTGGGGTATGTACAATCCAAAGACTTCCTGAGCCACATGCTCCGGTTATTAGTGAATTGTAAATGGCGAATGAGCATGAGGCTCAATTCGCGAGGAGCCTTGGCGTGGCAAGTGATCGACTAGTGGCGTGGGCTATTGAATGTATCGAACGTGGCCTTGTACCTGACTTCCTTGTTCGCGCCGGAATACGCACTCTTCTCCGAATGAGGCTCAAAGACGAAAGAGCTACCGATCGAGTCGAGCATGCACGCCGTTTTCAAAAATTTGTCAATATCACTCGCTCGAATCCCATTGCATTGTTAACCGACAAAGCCAACGAACAACACTACGAAGTCCCGGCAGGCTTCTACGAGCGAGTGCTCGGCCAACATCTTAAATACAGTTGTTGCTACTTCGGCCCTCACACAGACCGTCTCGAAGACGCCGAAGCCGAAGCCCTGCGAATAACCTGCGAGCGAGCAGAGTTACGAAATGACCTTCGCATTTTGGAGCTTGGCTGCGGTTGGGGATCCCTGTCGTTGTGGATGGCAGCAAACTTTCCGGACAGCACCATCACCGCCGTTTCCAACTCGTCCTCACAGCGTGAATTCATCATGGAGAGGGCGCGCCAACGCGGATTGACAAATCTCACAGTAGTCACTTCAGACATGAATGATTTCACCTCAACAGATCAGTTCGATCGAGTCGTCTCTGTAGAGATGTTCGAGCACATGCGAAATTACGAACTGCTACTTTCTCGCATTTCCGCATGGCTCAAGCCGAACGGCAAGCTCTTTGTGCATATTTTCTGCCATCGAGACACTCCCTATGTCTTCGAAACTGAAGGCGCCTCAAACTGGATGGGACGATACTTTTTTTCGGGCGGAACGATGCCCAGCGACGACTTGCTGTTTCACTATCAGCAACATTTAACCCTGACACATTGGTGGCGTTGGAACGGTCAGCATTATGAACGTACCAGCAACGAGTGGTTGAAACGCCTAGATCATGCAAGAACGGAGATCTGGCCGGTTCTAGAAGCGACTTACGGACGAAATCAAGCCTCAGTCTGGTTCATGCGTTGGAGACTCTTCTTCATGTCGTGCGCGGAACTCTTCGGTTTCAATCGCGGCAACGAATGGTGGGTATCGCACTATTTGTTCGAGAAGCGCCACTAACATGCGCCTCACAACACTCCCAAATATCACCACCTTGACTCACTTTTGTGACCGCGCATTTTTGGTTGACTGAGAATCGATTACTACCGATGGCACGCGAGTCACGCCACGTCGGCATGCACCGCATTTAGCTCGGATCGATTCCTGCGCCGCATCGCAATGGTCTACAACCAACGGGGGATCGTTCGGTTATACGGTCTAATCCGATTTCCACGACTGAGACAATTAGTTCGACTTCGAGATGACCGGCACGAGGCAAAAACCTGAGCTAGGTTCCTGGAAGGGAGGGAATTGCCTGTCTGCATTCCCATACAACCTGCATAAAAGGAACACTGCATGGGCCGGTACGTGTCCCGATCTCGTCCTGAAAGTGTCAATTCCCGCCGCGGGGTCATCCTAGTTTTGGCGGCGATCTTCATTGTTGTCATATTTGCGTTCGCAGCATTTACAGTTGATACCGGTTACATGCTGATCGTCAAAACCGAACTTCAATCGGCAGCTGACGGCGCGGCACTTGCCGGAATCACGGATCTCGGAAACGGCGTCAGTGCAGTTAACGCGAGCGTTCAAGCGGTAGCAAGCAAGAACAAAGCCGCCGGAGCTGATGTCAACATTGCAGCCAGCGACGTTGTGCTAGGGTTCTTTAATCTCCAAAACCGCAGCTTCACACCAACGACAAACTCACCGAACGCGGTGAGAGTCACGGCTCAAGTTTCGAATAAACCGCTATTTATCGGGCCCGTGATAAATCGCCAAACTTTCAACATGTCGGCATCTGCGATCGCCATGGTCAACCCCCGTGACATTGTTTTTGTAGTCGACCTCTCAGGGTCGATGAATGACGACACGGAATGCGTATGGGCCACGAATTACATTCAGCAGCGACTCACTCCACTAGGTTATGGATCCACAGCCCAAAGTATGATGCAAGCTGTTTACGATGATTTTGGATTTGGTACTTATCCCGGTGAATTAGAATACATTGGGGAACCGCTGGGAGTCCGCACGAGCGAGTTCACTTATGCCGAAATGACGAAAGATGACGGCCCGCTGACCTGCAGCACTCTTGACTCTTGGTATCGAATCACAAACAGCGACACTGAAGATACTCGTCGAACGAAGTGCTACCGATGGATCATCGACAAGCAAATCCAGAGAGTCCTTGGCTGCTGCAAACCCAAACCAGATTCACGAGTTAACTATGACTATTGGCAACGATACATCGATTACATAATTGAGTATTGCTGGGTCGGAGACGCTCCCCCTTACAACGGTGGAGGCTGGACCGACGGCGGTGGAGGTGGCTACACACCCCCATCTCCACCTGCAGGCCGACCGCTTTCTCCTCGCCAGCGAAATGCCTGGAACCCCAATCAGCCGAAACGAACCACCAAGTCGCCCGAACAAGCATCTAATGATGAAGTTCACAGCCCTATGCCCGAGGTGCTTGGGAGTTCGACTTCGGTCGGATGTGGAGCGGTCACATACACAGCTGGTTGCCCTCGGCAAGGACGCCGTGATTATATTCAGCTTCCGGTAAACACCCGGATTCCGAATATGTACTCCTATAACAACCCCAACTTCTACACCTTCCCCGAAGCCGGGTGGGACTCAATCTGGAACAAGACGAATCGCATTGGCTATGTCACTTACGTCCAATTCATGATGGACTATGGTCGCGAGAAAACATCGCTGCTCTGCGATAGCGGAACCGCCTGCACTCCCCTGTCGGCGGCGCGCGCGGATTGTCCGTGGCACTCCGAGAATACCGATGGGGGCTGCTTCTCTTTCCCACCGCGAGAACAACCGATGCATGCCGCACGGCGATCTTTAATTGCCGCTATGGAAATAATTCGGCAACAGAATTCCGGAGTTCCTGCAGCAGTTGGAGACTGGGTGTCTATTGTGACCTTTGATGCCGTCGACAGCAGCCATGCACCAAAAATCGTTCAACCCTTGACCTCAAACTTCTCATCAACCATGCAGTCATGCACCACCCTGCAAAGCGTATGGGATCAAGGCACTACAACAGCCACAGAATACGGCCTCAAGCTCGCTCGCGATCACATTAAATCATCCGCTGATGGTGGTTCAGGACGGCAGTTTGCAACGAAAGTTATCGTATTACTATCGGATGGAGTACCAAACGTTTGGTTCTCCACGGCTGGCGATATATCCGCCGAAAACTCTCTCAACCCATCCAGCGACTACTACCCAGATGACTATCTTTGGTACAATGCGTCGTTGATGCAGGCGAGCAAATTCCAACGTCTCGACAAAGGCAAATTATACCCTGTCGGCATGGGCATTGGCGCCGACCTCGACTTTATGGATCGAGTCGCACGCATCTCCAAGACCGACAAAGCCGGACTGAGTCCTCGGGGAGCCGGCAACCCCGCAGAGTACGAACAACGTCTCACAACAATTTTCCGGGAAATCATTCAGAGCCCAGGCAGCCGACTCGTGAAGTAACTCGACGGCGCCGCGTATAACTGAATGGGCTCGCCACTTGCCCCACACCCACGGCATTGCCCGAAGCGCAACAGCGAGATTCGACTTTTGCGAGCCGGTTTCATTGTCTGGCTCCACTTCTTTTCGAATCCGCGGCTCGTGCCTTCGTAGCTCCAAAATCGCACTCATCGGCATCACACCGCACACCAACGAAATGGCAGGCGCGCTCCTTTGCCACCATCTGGCGCTCTAACGATGTCAAGTTAGGACGAATGAGTCCGAATTAGATTTGGCGCCACAATTGCTTTCTGAAGCGTGCTCGATGTAGCCAGGCGAGATGCTTCTGAAGCTGCAATTTCTTCGTACCGGACTCATAGCCGCGTTCGCAGTTTAGAGAGTAATCTCGCTGGGGCATGAGTTTGTCAGATACAAGCCTTTCGTTTTTGAAAGACAGAAACATGAAGACCGCGCACATTCGACGCATGCTCACATCGGTCGTAGCGGCCAGCCAATTCCTAATCGCGTCTCATTACGCATTGGTGCCTGCTGTTGCCGGTGACTTTGAAATGGAGCCAATTAAGTACAGCGATAGCAAACCTGACAATGTGATATCCCGGTTGCAGACCAAGCTCGACAACGACGAAGTGACGCTTTCATTTCATCCGGAATTTGGATATTTGCCCGCAGTCTTAGACGCATTGAAGGTTCCTCAATCAACTCAATCGTTGGTCTTTTCGAAAACTAGCTTTCAACGGCAGCGTATTGCACCACGAACTCCGCGCGCGATCTATTTCAATGACGATGTTTATATTGGCTACTGTCAAAATGGTGATGTCGTAGAAGTATCAGCCGTTGATCCCGTACTCGGTACCGTCTTTTATTCGATGGACCAAGAAGAATCGGCTCATCCGAAGTTCCTACGCCATACCGATAACTGCCTCATCTGCCACGGCTCTACACATACTTTAGGCGTACCGGGCCATATGGTCCGATCGGTATATCCCGACTTGGGTGGCTACCCAGTCTTAGCAGCTGGAACTTACCGCATTGATCACACGAGCCCGCTACCGCAACGTTGGGGAGGCTGGTATGTCACTGGCACACATGGCCCCCAGAAGCATCTGGGCAATCTCATCATTCGCGACGGCGAAAAAAACATGGCCGAGGAAGTCGAGAACACTTCAGGCCACAATGTCACAGACCTCAGTCGCAAGTTCAACACCTCTCGTTACCTCACTGCCCATAGCGACATCGTCGCTCTTATGGTGCTAGAACATCAAGGACAAGCACATAACCTGCTTACACGTGCGAACTTCGAGACCCGCTCTGCTCGCTACTACGAAGAAGCTCTAAACCGGGAATTGAAACAACCATTTGGCCGGCAGTGGGAAAGCACAAAGAGCCGGATTCGCTCGGTTTCCGAACCTCTCGTGAAGTACCTACTCTTCAGCGGCGAGGCGGAATTAACAGCACAATTAGCCGGCACGTCCGGATTCACCAAGGAATTCTCTGATCATGGAATCCGTGACAGCAAAGGGCGTTCGCTTCGCGACTTTGATTTGAAACATCGCATGTTCAAATACCCGTGTAGCTTCCTTATCTACTCAGAGTCTTTTGATAAACTACCAGACGAAGTCCGATTGCCGGTCTACCAAAGACTCTTCGACATCCTCACAGGCAAAGATACCAGCAAGGAATTTTCACACCTAACAGCAGCTGATCGTCAAGCAGTCCTTGAGATCCTTCGAGATACAAAACAGGGGTTACCGGACTACTGGAAAAGCTAATTCCTAATCAAAAACGCGACCTCAACCGCGATTCCCGAAATACGAAGATTGCCACACGGCGGTCTTTGAATGAGAGGAATTGCGGTTTGTCGTTTTATGAAGCGTCGACCGAGTTGGAAGAACATTCGCTGTTCTATAACGTCCCATTCAATTGTGAGCGTTTACTCCGCAACTCTCTTCGAGGGTCATTCAATTGAATCCACTCTTTGAACGCGCTCTGAATGTGAATCGACGTGAGTTCTTTGGCAGGTCTGCCTGTGGACTTGGCACAGCGGCATTAGCAAGTCTGCTAGCTCGTGATGGATTGGGCGAGACTAACCGCGGGGGAGCCGATCAACTCGGTGGCCAACCAGGCTTGCCACACGTCCAAGCTAGAGCCAAGCACATTATCTATCTATTTCAAAACGGAGCACCAACTCACGTCGATCTCTACGACTATAAGCCCAAACTCAAACAGTTGCATGGTCAACCGGTTCCTGAGTCATATCTCGGCGAGAAGCGTTTCAGTACAATGACCGGCAATCCTAAGGGCAAATTGATGTTGTCCGAGGTTGAGCCATTTCGACAGCGAGGAAACTCAGGAGCGTGGGTTAGCGATTTTTTACCACACATCGCGGAAGTCGCGGACGATCTATGTTTTGTAAAGAGCATGCATACCGACGCGGTTAATCACGCTCCAGCTATTTCGTTCTTCGTAAGTGGAGCCCAAATTCCTGGTCGCCCCACACTCGGTGCCTGGTTGAGCTACGGCTTGGGTTGCGAAACCGAAAGCCTTCCGGCCTTCGTTGTCATGACGTCTGTTTCGAAGGGCACATCGTGTGGGCAGATATTTTATGACTTCTACTGGGGATCGGGTTTTCTGCCTTCAAAGTTTCAAGGTGTGAAGTTTCGAGGAAGTATTGAGCCGGTTCTATATCTGAATAATCCCGACGGGCTCAGCCGCAACATGAAGCGGGGGCTACTGGATGACATCGCTAAGATTAATGAGCAAAAAGCTCATGACTTTGGTGATCCCGAGATCCTGACTCGTATCTCTCAGTACGAAATGGCCTATCGGATGCAGGCTAGCGTACCTGAGTTGACTGATCTGTCAGGCGAAACCAAGGCCACTCTCGAGATGTACGGGCCCGATGCAGTAAACTCCGGAACCTTTGCGTATAACTGCTTAATGGCGCGAAGGTTAGTCGAGCGTGGCGTGAGAACCGTACAAGTCATGCATGCTGGTTGGGATCAACACAATAGCCTAACCACCGAGCTTTATAATCAGTGCCGAGACACCGATCAGCCTTCGGCGGCGCTCGTTCGAGATCTCAAGCAACGTGGGTTACTCGAAGATACCCTCGTTATTTGGGGCGGAGAATTTGGCCGTACTCCGTTCATCCAAGGGGATATCAATAATCGACCTCGGTGGGGCCGAGACCACCATCCTTATGCCTTCACGATTTGGATGGCAGGCGGCGGCATTAAAGCAGGAGTGAGCTACGGTGAGTCAGATGATCTGGGTATCAACGTTGCGAGCAACGGGGTCCACGTGCATGATTTTCAAGCCACTGTGATGAACCTACTCGGAATCGATCACGAGCGACTCACTTACAAGTTCCAAGGCCGGTACTTCCGACTAACTGACATTCATGGCCGAGTCGTCTCTGAGGTCTTGGCCTGACACTAAGGTACGAATTAGAGGCCGTCTCATTGTCGGTCTAAGAAGATCGCAAGTTTGGTTTAGCTTAGTGCAGCCTAAAGAGACGATTTTCATATAGCCATCGAAATGACGTAAGCGTTTTGAGTCGGGAACCATGGTGTTAGCAATCACGCACTAGATTCTAAATCTATTACAAATCAAGGAACTGAGTCGATTGTCCGTACCGTTGCCCGTTCGGGGTTAGCAGTCGCAAGTAGACGTCCCAATCAATCGCGTCCGAAATCTGTTTGGTACTGCCATCAGCGAAGCCGTAAATGCAAATTCCGTCGTGATTCGAGCTTGGACGCGGTGCGGATCCCGGCTTGAAATGTGAAGCATCGCCCGGCAATGCATTGAGCCTTCGCAGCCGTTCTTCAAAGCTCGGCTTGTACTGGAGCCAAGATCCGTCTTCGGATTCAAAGTCTTCTGCAGGAACGACCGGTACTCCGAACGAGAAACTGTGAATCGCATCGGCTCGATGCCAATTGCTGGCCAGTGTGTTCTCAGTGAAGAGGATCGTGTCGGCTTGCCCGTCGCCGCTGGAAATGAAATCTAAGTTCATCGACTTCCAGCCAGTTAATGGCTCGTCATCGTTTGGTGCAGGCGGCCAAAAGCAGCCGGTAGAGACTGCAATTCGAATATCAACTTCGTCAATCGTTCCGCCTGGCTTCCAATCAATTGCGCGTGGCGAATGCGCGAACTGGCAACCATCGGTCTTGCGAGTATAGATGTCTTCGCGAATGTAGCCCGTATTCGCGACATAGCTTAGCCCACCATTGGTTGCGAAATTGTTGGTATCTTGGGGGCATTGGAAGTACTTCAACGAGATTCCTGAGATGGAGTCTGGAGCCTCATCAAAAGCTCGACGAATTTGAGTGTTATCGAGATCAATTAGTAGCCTCAGGGTCCACGGGGCACGCACTCGCTCGCCTGATTTTATTGCAGTTTCCTCGTAGAGGTCAGGAAGTCGACCGTTATTGCGCGATGCCCAATTCAGCGTTGCGGTCGTCAGAACTTTCATGTTAGCGGAGCATCGAAGTCGTAGTGCCGCAGCCTGAGATGCCTTGATGCGTTCTATCACAACTGCTGCAAGTACCATCAACATACCCAGAATGACCGCAACTTCAATCTTGGTAATGCCTACTCTTGATGAGTGGTTATGGGATTTAGGGCTCATCGCAAAACCGTGGGGGTAACTGGTATCAGCCGACGAGTCTGACTTTGGTGGTGTGAAGTGTTTCGATTCTCAGGATGAAGTGATTGCGGTTGCGGTAGCCGTAAGCTCGGCG
>OMIV01000382.1 GCA_900299185.1 Planctomycetaceae bacterium | reverse complement strand
CGCCACTCGCTACGAGAAAAAGGCTCAAAACTTCCTCGCCTTCGTCCAACTGGCTTCCATCATAATCCTGCTCAAATAGAAAATACACAGGCGATGCAACACAGCGTCCACACGACCTAGAACAGTGAGTCGAAGACGTTGTTTTTTCAAAAGCACTCTCGGATGAAATTCGCTGTGGGCCAGCACTAAGTCGACGACTTCGATGTTTGAAAAAAGTGCCGAGTAGTCGACATCGAAGATCTGAAACTTCGCGCGCTGACAAATCGAAGTCGAATCACGGCGAAAGCGAAGTTCGGGGGAAGCTTCGACTTTTTGATTTCGACTACCGCTGGCCCTTTTGAGGTGCCTCGAAAAATACAACGTTTTTCGAGGTGTTGTTCGTTTCACGGGCCCTTTGGGGTTATGTGATTATCGAGTGCGCCGAGATAGTGATTGGGGCTCAGGCGGCTTCTTAAAGTCAATGATGGAAGGTCTCTACGGTGCGTCGTGAATGTGCTGCTTTTCGCGTTGATTAACGAGGGCAGGGAATCTGAGTGGCAGAAGGATCTGAAATTCCGCCGATTTCGATGATCCGGTGCATGACCACAAAGTGGGTCGGCCGAAACAAAGGGCATGAAAAACTCATTGCTCAAGCATCACTCCCGACGGCTCGTTGCTGTTTGCTGCCTGATTCTGGCTGTAGTCGTTGGCTGTACTGAAGGCAGATCTTGGCTGCATGAGATTCCTCGGAAGCTAGAGCTGGCTCCGACGCTCTCGATTGGAACGCGAAGTCGACCACTGGAACTGCTGCCGCCGATTTTGGTCGAGGAACACGTGCCGGTCGTGGAAGTCTCGCCTCAACCTCAAACAATGGTTGAGAAGCTTCGCTGCCTCGAAGGTAATTGGCTCGAAGTCGGGCGGTCCGTCGCGAATCGCCCTCTTGAAGCCATGCTGATTGGACGCGGAGTAAATCGAGTGCTCTTCATTGGTGGCATTCATGGCGACGAGCCGGAAGGGCTGGCAATCACGGAATGGTTCACTGAAGAGCTTCGCGCCAATTCAGAACTCACGCAGCAAGTGACCGTGTTGATCGTGCGGAATCTGAACCCAGATGGGACATCATCTGGCCGACGAATGAATCAGAACGGAGTCGATTTGAACCGTAATTTCCCGGCCAAGAACTGGGATCCGGTGGTGAAGACGGCGAGGTTCAATCCGGGAAAGAAACCGATGAGTGAACCAGAGACACAAGTGGCCGTGCAGATCATTCACGAGTTCAAGCCCGTACGAGTTCTCGTAATGCACGCGACTACTGGCCGACCGATGAATAACTACGACGGACCTGGAAAGGCTCTCGCACAGTCCCTTTCTCGCTTCAACAAGTACATGGTGTCTGATTCAATCGGCTATCCAACCCCCGGATCGCTCGGTAGCTGGGTTGGCAATGATCTCGATACGCCGATCATCACTCTGGAGCTGCCTCGCAAGATCTCTCCAGAGAATGCATGGAACGCCAACAAACTCGCTCTCATTGAAATGTTGAAGTTCGAAGAAGCTCAACCCGGCGAACGTGAGTTGCCCTGAGCGGTCTACTAAGCGCAATCGTTCGAATCGCCATCTCCCCCGCCGTTATTCGCCAGCACCAAGAACCCTAGCTTGACGCCCCGGAGTCCCAGGCTAAATTTCTGCCGCCTTTCTCGGACGATTAGCTCAGTTGGTTAGAGCGCCACGTTGACATCGTGGAGGTCACTGGTTCGAGTCCAGTATCGTCCATTTCCGACGACTGCGTGCCATAGCACGCAGTCGTTTTTCTTTTACAGGTATGGCTTCTCGCGGGCGCTTGTTCTTGTCGTCCGATGTCGTGAGGCGCGGCGGCACGTGAGTCATCACGACTTCAGATTTGATGGCCTCGTCAAAGTGCTCGGGACGAACTGGCGATAACGCTGAACTGCGATCGTCTCCCGCTGAGCCGATTGCCTGGCTGTGTCTCAAGACAATTCACAGCTCGACCAGTTTTACTAATGAGACACTCGAGGTCTTGGTTTTGTCTTAGGGATACTGATTGGCGACTCGTTCCCGCTCGGTGCGGAATGACTGCGTGGAAATGTCACAGAGGTTCGTCCCAGCCTCGCGCGAGCATGGTTTCATTACCTGGCGCGATCGTTCGACATCGTCTTCTCGGTATCTTTTTCGGAGCTCGGTTCTGGATGAGATGTTGATCACGGTTCTTGCTTTACGTTCAGTTCGTGTCTGAAATGGCCGACCCGCAGGGTTCTGGACCTCAGCGGACTGAATGCTTCTCTAAGGACCGTTGCCGATGACGACGATTCGAGCGTTGATGGTGTTGGCGATCGCGAGCCTCACGATGATGACGTGGGAGGCTCGGGCGGATTCGAAGGTGAGTGAAGGGTGCTTGCGGCTCGATGCGGCGTCGGTCGGTGATGTCGCTCGGCAGTTGCAACTCAAGACCGAGTGGCACTTGCTGGATACCGGCGATGAGTTCGCTGAACCCTGTGAGCTGCGGACGTCGGCCTTTGGCGTCGCGCGGTTTGAGTTCTCGGACGGACGATTGGCACTCGGTCCGAACTCGCGCGTTGTTTGGGAAGGCACGCGGCTCGATGTGAAGCACGGGCAAGTGGTGCTGTTTCTCAAGGAAGGTGCTGCCAGTTGGATCGTCGAAGCTTTGCATGCGCGGACGGAAGTCGCCGCCGCGAGCGAGTGCGAAATTGAAATCGTCAGCGGTCACGATTCGAAGTCGGTCGTTGGGCGGGTCTTGAGTGGTGTCGCGAAAACGCGCTGGCAAGCTGGAACCGAGCGTGAAGTGCGCAGCAAAGCGTTTCGTTGGGAGTTCTCAACCGGTGAGTTCTCGGAGAGCGAACTTCCGAAACGCGACTCCGGCAACGAGGTCTTGAAACGCAAGCGGCAGCAGGACATCGCGCAGCTCACGGCGAATGATCCGACGACGGGACTCCGTCAGCGGCTGCATGTCGCTCAGTATCACATCAACGTCGTGATCGATCCGCCGGTCGCGCTCGTGCAGATCGACCAGTCGTTCTATAGCCCGTTCGATCAACAGTCCGAGGGCACGTTCGTCTTTGATCTGCCGGACGGGGCGTCGGTCAGTCGTTTTGCGATGTTCACGGCTCCCGATCGACTCATCGAGGGCGAGCTGATTGGCAAGCCGCAGGCTCGACAGATCTATGACTCGATCGTGCATGCGCGCCGCGACCCGGCCATCTTGGAGCAGATCGACCGACATACCTTTCGCATGCAAGTCTTTCCGATCTTTCCGAAGGACACGAAGCGCGTGCTGCTCGACTTCACGATGCCGCTGACGGAGCTGCCCGGCGGCGAGTACTCGTTCCGCTTGCCGCTGCTGGGTGACGAAGAACCCATCTGGGACTTCAAGCTGACGGGTTCGATTCGCGGTGAGGTTGCTCCTAAGTCGCTGCGATCGCCGACGCATGGACGAGCAACCGGATGGAGCGTGCGGCTCAATGAGCCGGGCAAGACTTCTGACACCGAGCCTGTAGTGATTCCGACATCGACGTTCCGCTTCGAGGCGACCGACTACCGCGCCGACAAAGACTTCATCGCGCGATTCCACTTACCCAAAGGCGAAGCAACGCGACTGCGGTACGAGCCTGTTTCGAATGACCCAATTGATGGCGACTGTTTCATGTTGAGCGTGCCGTCTCAGGAGGTCGTGCAGAACGTTGTGCCCGAGCTGAAGCAACAAAAGAGGGACGACGGTGTCGACGTCCTCATCTTGGCTGACACGTCTTCGAGCATGTCTCCGCTGCGCCCTCAGCAGCGACGAGTGATTGAGAGCGTGCTCATGAACCTGCGGGATCAGGATCGCTTCCGTCTGTCGGCAATCGATGTCGAAGTTCGCTCGGCAACAAAGAACAACGAATGGTTCGACAACAACGAAATGAATCGGCGCACGGCATTGGAGTGGCTCGATCGCGAAGTCTTCGTCGGGAAGTCGAACTTCGAAGAGACGCTGCCAGTGGCTTGCGATAGTCACAACGGATTTGGGAGGCGCAGAGTCGTGCTGTACGTCGGCGATGGCGCTCGCGCTTCGCAATTCGACAAGCAATCGGAGGCCTTGATCGCCTCTGCCAAGAATCGGAAGCAGCCCAAGTTCGCAGCGGTCATGGTGGGCGAGTCACGCGACTCGGTCGGTGTTGTCGAAGAGTTCGCGCGAGAAAGCGGCGGTTTGGTTTTCGGCAGCGATCGGAGTTCGCGGCGCGAGTTCTTCCGTTGGTTGCTTGGCGATTTGCCAATGCCGCTCCGACTGTCGAAGTTCGATCTTCTGGGAGTGATGGCCCACGACCTAGAGCAGCCGAGAGGCTGGATGCCCGGAACTCACTTGAGATTGATGGGGCGTATGGAAGGAGGCTCTGGTGTTCGTGGAACGGTCGACATCGAAAGCCTTGATGGAAAGAAAGCAGCGTTCTGGATTCAACAAGTTTCTCGGGACAATGGTCGCCGCGATCACTTCGTCGGTCGCATGTGCGTGCAACGCCGACTCGAACGCATGCAGGCCGGGCTCAAGCAGGATGTTTTGCTACATGCCAATCAGCAGGCGAATCAGGCACTGACCAATGAGATTGTCGCGCTGTCTCGGCAGTGGACTGTGCTTTGTCCGCAGACGGCGTTTTTGGTGTTGGAGACCGAGAATGACTACGCCGTTCGTCATCTGACTCGCGCGGTGCGGCGACCTTATTGGAAGCCATTGGAAGCTGTCGCTGATCCGAAGACTGCGACCATTGATGTCGCGGCGGCGCTGCGACGGCAGCAAGTTCGTGCGACCGAGAAACTCGAAGCACGACCGGCTGTCTCTGAGCAACTGGCTGAGGTCCGCAAGGCGCTGCAAGAGCACAACGTGGATCAAGCCGTTGCTTTGGCTCAGTCGTTGCGCGGGCCGCCGCAGCAGTCCGCTGCTGTGAGAGAATTGTTACAGCAGGTCGATGCCGAAGCGGCTCGGCGGGCAGGCCGAGAGACTGCTCAGCAAATGCTCGGTCGCGACGTGCGGCTGTTTCAGCGACCGGCAGCGCGGCGTCCGCTCGCTCGAATTGACGAGCAACGCAGCGCCATCGCAATCACGAACGCGCCGCTGGTGGAACAACTCTTCCCGAAGTGGGCCGAAAAACTGATCACTCCGCCACAAGTCGACGAGATCTCTTTTGCCGTGTTCTACGACTGGTTCAGCAAAGAGACGGGTCAACGCTGCATGCTTGATGTGCCGGCCTTCGAGGCTGGGGGCGTTGCAATTGATACGCCCGTGAGACTCGGAATCAAGCAGCCGATTCCGGCAATCTCGCTGTTGAATCACGTGAATCGGCAAGTGTCTGTGGGCTTCGATTTTCGGTCGGGCTTCATTCGCGTCTCGACGATCGACGAATTGAATCAGCAACTCTCAACCCTGCGTTTTCCCGTCGCGGACCTCGTTGATCCCAGTGTGCCGTTGGCGCAGGAGCGACTCGAACTGCCGGCTCTGGATCGTGAACTTAACTTCCGAAGGCAAGTTCAGTCGGCACTCAAGAAGCCGTGCAAGTTCAGCTTCTCAGAGACGCCGCTCAGCAAGGTTGTTGATGCGGTGAGTGAGGATGTTGGCCTACCGCTCGTCTTGGACTTGCCGGCACTCGATGCTGCCGGAGTTGCTGTTGATCGACCCGTTACTCTCGACCTCAAAGGCCAGCCGACGAACGTCGTGATGCGGGAAGCGTTGAAGCCGCACAATTTGGACATTGTCGTTGGCGATCAACTCGTCCATGTGACGACGGTCGATGAAGCCAATAACCGGCTGGAGACGCGGTTCCATTCGACGCGAGGGCTGTTGATCGACTCGGCTGCAACGAAGCGGCTGCAACAAGCAAGTGAATGGGGCGGAACGCGCGGTGGGATGTTTGGAGGAGACGGCTTTGGTGGAGGAGGCTTCGGAGGCGGCGGTTTAGGAGGAGGGGGCCTTGGCGGCGGAGGACTCGGTGGCGGCATTCCCGCTGGAGCGTTTGGTGGCAGCATGGGTCACGGTGGCGGAGCGACCGCGACGCCGAACAACGGCCCGATGCCGCAATCGAATCTCATCAACGGCGATCTTGGAGCGGACGACTCGCCGAAGTTTGACACTGGACGCTCCGGTGGCACGCCGTCCGACGGCGATGGTGCAACGGGGATTACGAGTAGCGGTCAGCAGCTCAGTTTGCAGATTGAGCAGACGCAAACGGTCCATCGGCCTGAAGCGCTCTCCCTATTGATGACGGAGCAGACTTCGGGCGGCTGGGAAAGCGACGGCTCGGGCACTGGTGATAGTTCCTACCTGCCGATGATTCGCGGCTTTGTCGTGAGGCAGACGGCTCAAGTGCATGCGGAGATTGAGGACATCTTCGAAGGGCTGCGCAAGGAAGCGAAGGCGGCTGATGCTCACTCGCACGCAGTCAATTTGCTGGAAGCGTCCGACGTGCATGACAACGCCTTCGCATTGCAAAGCATGGTCGCCGCAGAGACGAGTGGCGGATGGGAATTCGAGGGTTCGGGCACTGGCACGCTCGCTTACGACGATCAGACGCGGACGTTGATTGTGCGGCAGACCTATCAAGTGCAACGCGAGGTCTTGAAGCTGCTCACACAACTGCGGCGCGAGCGCTATCGCAACCTCTATGGCCATGAATGGCAGCCGGGTTCGAAGCCGACAAGCACTCTGCCGCTGCAAGAGTTATTGCACGTCGACTTGCAGACGTTCGAACCTCAGCCGGCCCTCAAGCCGGATCCGGCACGCGGTCAACTCGCGAGCGTCCCCGTGCGCCGCGAGCCCGAGATCAACATGCTCAGCGTCTGGCGACATACGGTGTGCGACACGTTTAACCGCGACCCTCTGGGGAGCGCATCTTCTCGTAGGTTGGGATTCTATCCCGACCCGTCCGTTGTGACTCCAGTCACGACGGCTCGAAACATCGAGTCCCCTGCTCACTCAGGATCTCAACAAGGAACCGAGAAACTGAATGGGCAGAGTAAAGCGACGCAAGATTCTGGAGTTCCTTCAGTTGGTCGGTCGAGGTTCGATCGTTCGAACGAGGGAAACTCGAAGGTTGAAGCCGTCGTGACTGGAGTCACAACGGACATTGGTCGGGATGGAATCCCAACCTACGAAAAGACTGCCCGAGGCCCCGTTGGGGCGAAGACATCTGCGGCTGACTCGGAGGAACCCAGTTCGCTGACGAAGTTCCTCGTCCTGCCAGCGGCCATCGAGACTCAAACCGGGCATCGGTTCCTGTGCATCGAAAGTGAGCGAGCGGCCGTCTTTGATCCTCTGACGCAACTGGTGATGATCGGCACTTGGGGCCGCGACGCGCGGTTGCGATTGAACGAGCAGCTTCCGTGGCTGCCGCATCTGTCGAATGCGGATCTCGCGAAGCAGTTCTTCATCACTCAAATGCAGGACTATCCGCAGTCGGTGCGCGTGCGACTGACGCAGCCTCAAGCCGGTGCGACCGAGTTCGTGTCGTACCACGAGGTCACGTTCTCGAAGACGCACGGACTGCCGACCCAGTGGGATGCCTATCTCGCCGGAGCGTTGTCGTATCGGCTGCTGTTTGAAGAGTTATCGAAAGACGCGACTCCGCATTGGCAGCGCGTGCGGTGCGTCGATGCGTTGGGCCGAGAACTCGAACGTTGGGAGTTGATCGAGCGGCAGCCTGCGACGTCGCTCGCGCGAGCAGCAGCGAATGCAAATGCTGACGCTTCGCAGACGGCGGCGGTGGCGGAAGCAATGCCGCTCCGTGCCGGTTGGCAACGAGCGATCGTCATCGACTTCGATCGTATGGCCGACGGCGAGAAGAGCTCGGTCGACTCGCTGATTCGCGCGCTGCAATTGATCGACGCGCAAGACTGGAGTGGTGCGTTGAAGCAACTCGATGCTGCTCAGCAACGTTGGCCTGAGAATGGGTTCTTGCGTGTGCTCGAAGCTTGGTGCTGGTCGCAAAGCAACGAGGCCAAAGCTCGGCACGGTCGGATCGTGTCTTTGCTGAGAGCGGCGATGAATGGTGACGGAGCTGAACTGCTTAAGGAGTTGTTGCTGCCGAACGGGTTTCACGTACGACGGACTTGTAGTCCGTCCGGCAGTGTTACCGATGGACTGCAAGTCCGTCGTACGGGGCTGCTCGCGTTGCAGCATGTCGGCGATGTCCCGCCGAGCGCGGGGATGTTCGGGCTTTCGACTCAGGAGTTGTATGACCTCTTCTCGCGTCAGCCGGAGTCGCAACGAGACGCGAGCGATCATCTGACGTTGGCCGATCTCGCATGCTTAGCCGGTCGTATGGAAGCGGCGTTACAGCATCTCGCCGCTGCCGAGAAGGCGTTCGGCAAGGAGGTGCCGCCGGAAGTCACCGTGATGCGAGCGCGGGCTCTGCGGGAGAGCGAGCGAGTCGCGGATCTCGTGCAGCTCGCGACAGCCGCGCTGACGAACGAGGCGACGGTGTCGGAAGTGTTACTCGGCATCGCGAACGAAACGCGCCGGGCATTAGAACGCGAGCTGACCGAGAAGCTCATCACCGCGAGCCTCGATCGCGCGAAAGAGCCGGGACGTTGCCGCTCGGGACTGCTGGCTCAAGCGGCGGAGTTACGCACGGGCCTGCCGCGCTGGCGCTTGCTGCTCGAAGCACTGGAGCACGAGCACGACGACGTTCAGCAACTGCAATCAGTCTGGGCTCAGCTTCGCGGCGAGCTGCAAGAAGCCGCCGAGCATCCCGAGATGCAGCAGCTCATCGAGGCGTCCAAGAACGAAGTCGTGCAGCAACATCTGGTGCGGATGGCGGCGCTCAATGAGTCCAATCGCGGCAACGATCAACGTGCCGGTGATCTTTTATGGTCGCAGTGGGAAGCGGGAGTATTGCCCATCAAGGATGAAGTTTGGCTGTTCGAGCTGTGCTTGAAGACGCGACAGATGCAGCGAGCCAAACGTATGTTCGAAGTCGAAGTGCGACGTCCGATCGGGACTCCAGATCGCTTTCTCGGAGTGAGCAGCGAACTGCTGCAGCAAGAGTGGAAGATCGACGGCAGCGACCTCAAAGCTCGCATCGAGTCTGCTCGCGAAGATGTCCCAATTCGTAACTGGCCCGCGAACTGGCATTCATTCCCCAGACCGACACTGCCCGGTTCCTTTCAAGGCGGCGGGTTCTTCTGAGGCAAGATTGACGATCGCGACAAATGGCCGTGGCGCAGGTTTTCAACCTGCGAAACCGCTAGGAGACAGGCTGGTTGAAAACCTGCCCCACGGCGACATGCGACTCGTGTGGGGATCGTCAAATTTGCGTGCGGGTCTTGCGGCGCTGACGTGTTGCCGACTCGATGATGGAGTCGGCTACGCGATCGCCGTTTCGGGTTTTTGAGTGGCGTCGATATCGGGAGCTCGATTGCGGAAGCTCTTCCAATTGGCAAGCGGGATCAGTCCGACTCCGACGCAGATGGCTTGCGAGATCCAGAACAACCACAGCGCGAACCACATGCCCTCGGTGAAGCCATAGCTGTGAAGTCCGACGCTCAGTTCGTTGACACCGAACCAAGACCAACTGGTCACGATGTTGCCGATGATGGCCAACACCGCGAAGCCGCGAGCCTTCACCATGCCGTCCCAGCGAGCATGCATCACGAGTGCGTTCCACAGCACGATGATGAGGGCTCCGTTTTCCTTCGGGTCCCAACCCCAGAAGCGTCCCCACGAGTCGTCGGCCCAAAGTCCTCCCAACACCGTACCCACGAAGCTGAAGAAGATTCCGAAGCAGACGGTGCCGTAGATGATTTGGTTGAGATGCTTTTCGAAGACGGGGTTGAGGAGTTTGGAACTCACTCCACCAATCACGTACAGCAACCCGGCAAAGCCTGCGACGAACGTCACGGCATAACCCAAAGTGATGCAGGTTACGTGAGTCCAAAGCCAGAACTGCGTATCGAGCACCGCTTGCATCACCTTGATCGTGTCGCCCTCGGCACCGAGCACTCCCGAGATGCCGAGCGACGCGGCACCCATGGCCGAGCCGATCAAGTTACCGATGCCAAGTCGAGCAACGCCTTCATAGATCATGGCCAGAATCAACGCGCCCCAACCGATGAAGACGGCAGATGAATACAGGTTTGTGACCGGCGGTCGTCCCGAGATGTAGACCCGTGCTCCGAGGGCGACTGAATGCACCACGAACGTCACGGCAATCGTCAAGAACGCGGCGCGGTTGAGTGGCTTGTTCCAACCAATGAAGCTCAGCAACGCCATCAAGAAGGCCACGACGTAGCACCACATCGAGTAATAGAAGGCGTCGAAGTTGTTGAACCACGACTCGAACGAAGTCTTGTCCAAGTCGAAGTCAGCGGGCGGATTATTGACCAGCCAGCGTCGGTACTCGGAGATCTTCTTATTGAAGGTCTCGGCGTTTGTTTCGAGTGCTCGCAAGGCTTCTTCGCGGCTGCCGCCCTTGCCTGCTTTGGCGTCTGCTAATTGGGTTTGAGCCTGCCGCGTGCGAGCGTGTGCCACGAGGATTTCGGTGAAGATCTCGACGGGCTCGCTGGGTTTACGACCGAGCAAGTTCACGCTGACGAAGGATTGAGTCCAACCGCGAGCGAAGGTTTCCCAACCTTCGGTGTCGATCATCTTCTCGTCACCACCGACTTGAGGCGGCACTGAGCGAGGTGGCTGACGGCGATCTAACATTTGCAAATCGCGCAGAGCGAGTCGCAAGTCTTCCTTCCATTGCTCAGCACGAACATCGGTTGGAGAGAACGACTTGGTGAGTAGATCGAGCACTCCCAAACGTCGTTCAAGTTCCAAGACTTTGCGTTCGTCGGCCGTACGGAACTTGGCCTGCTTCTCGCGAGCTGCTGCTGCATCCTTTGCCAGAGTGGCGAGGTTCTCTTGGAACTCTTCGAGCGAGTAACGGAACCCGGATCGTTTGGGATCGAGCTTCAGCTTTTCGATCAGTTCAGGATGGTCGATGCGGAAGACTCGATGCTGAGCAGCGGCCTTCGGATTGGCGATCACATCGAGCAACCACAACGAAGCCGGCTGCTTCTTGCCGTTCTCGTCACGGAAGGTTTGATAGGTCGAGATCAGCTTCAAGCTGTTGCGAGCCAGCGTGTCGAATGGCTGCAAACGGCCTTCGTAAAGCACCGGCAAATTGCCGAACGCTCGATAGTCGGGTTCATGCAGTGTCGGCGCAGGAATCTTCGAGCGGCTGAGCAAGAAGAGGCTGACAACGGCTGCAACGACGAACGGGAAGGCTCGAGCCCAGATTGAAGTCTCGCCGTTATTGGTACCGAGCTTGGGAGCGACCGTCGTGGGCTCTGCTCCGAAGAGTAATTCCGCAAGTTGATTGAAGATTGAATTCAGCGAGATCGCGTTACCACCAGCGAGACGCGAAACGTAACGCACGAAGATGATCCAGAAGTGAGCCAGCATGCCGACCGCGACGATCATGCAAGCGACGTAAGGAATCATCCATCCGGTGTTCCTCACCACGGAGAGTGTGGTTTGTTCTTTGCCGGTGCGTGGGTCAGGTGGCGAGTAGCTCGTTTGGTAGAACGTCTCGCCGGCAAACCGCATCGGGTTGTTCATCCAGATGGGCTTTTCAAAATCGACGGCTTTCTGGTCGCCACTAGCTGGCTGAACGACTCGCACGATGGATCGGTAATCGCGAGGAGTCTCGGTACCCGCATAGTCCGTCTTGCTGACGTCGATCAACTTCACGGAGTACGGCTTGTAGGTGCGTTCGAAACGCAGGCCGATGTCCCATGTTGTCCCGTCATGCACGATGCGATTGGGCTGCCACTCGGGACGATTGATGAGGTTGAAGTAAACTCCGACCAAGTAGGTGCCGAGTTCAGCTTTGGTTTTCTTATCCAGCAACGTCACATAGGCCGACGTCAGGTCAACGGCTCCGTCCGAGTCCGTGCCTGATCCTGCTGAAACTTCATTCGCGACAACTGCCAGTCCAACTCCAGCGGTGGCAAGGTTCTTCTCTTCGGCCTTTGGTTCATCAGGTCGAGAGTTCTTCAAGAACTTCAAGACCTTCACATCGAAGGGCAGGCTTTCGTGACTGATGACTTGCTGATCCGGACTCTTGGCTGCCGCGGCTTGGAGCAACAAAGCGCGAGGGACAGTTACTACCTCATCGAATTCGGAATTCGAGGTATCGATGAAAGCCAGTTCGACCGTGCGAATGTCTTCGGCGTAATTGACGGCCTTGCCTTCATCGATCCTCATCTGAGTTTCTTTGTGCAACGTACCGACAATCGGTTCGTGAATCAGAATCAGGACCACGCCCGCATGCAGAACGACAACGCCTGCTCGTTTCTTGAAGAGCAGGATGCAGCCCGCGAGTAAGACGCTGCCCGCGACCGTGCCCTTAATCAACTGCCAAAGAATCCGCATGCCCGAGTCATCAATGCCTCGGCCTTCTTGCAGAAACATCAACACCAGTCCGGCGATCAATCCCAACAAGCAAATCGCGAGTGGCACGGTTTCTGGTTTCTTGTGCTTGATCGAAAGGCCAAGTCCAACGGCATTGAGGCATCCCAAAATGAAGAGGCCGGCTTCAAGCGACGTCCAGAGAATGTCCCATTGCACGGCTGCGTCTTGCAGACCCGAATCAACATGACCGCTATCGATCACGAGCCACGTCACCAAGACACCCAAGAGTGTGACGATAAGGCCCGCGACCAAACGCATGCCTTTGGCTTGCACCGTGAACCGCAGCGTATGCGCGGTCAGCAAGTTGATGAGCATCGCCAAACCAATGGTGTATCCGCCGGGGAAGTAGAACCCGACCCACGATGGCAGACCTTTGAAGTCGACGTACGGAGCGAACAACGGATGAAAGGTCCGCGCGTCGAGCCAGAAGACCCAACATCGGAAGATCTCATTAACGACGTCCCAAATGTCTTTCTCGACTTGGGCTAACGTGCCGGCCAAGACCAACACGATCGATATCGCGAACAGCACGACCGAGATCTTGAGTGACGCCAGTGGCTTTAATGCCGACTTCCAATTCATGCTCGACGGCTTTGCATGAGCACCGTCTTCGATCTGAAAAGTTTCGTTGGTGGGAGTCGACATTTGAAAGAACTCCAAGAGTGGAGAGTGAAAAACGAACTAGCAGCGGTTCTTGGTCAGTCGCGGTCTTGCGTGGCTTCAGCAGAGCAGGCGAAGTTCTTCGACTCGACTGTCCGAAGTTGACGTGACCATGTCATCTTTGAGTGAGGCCGAGGCTTATGAGTAAGGCCGTCACTCTTTGATCTTCATGCTCTTCACGAAGCTCAAGAAGTTGTCCTTTTCTTTGGCTGCAAGCTGCTTGTCGCCTCGCAGTTTGAAGAACCAGCCTTGATCTCCGACAACAACGACCGCCCCGTGAATTGTCTCGGTGCTACCAACCAACTCGACAAACTGGCCCGACTTGCCACTGATGGTCACGGGCTCCAAAGACTTGTCCAAAGTTGCTTGGTCGACCTCGGGCAGTTTGACCTGACCTCGCCAGCGATTGATGTTCGACAGCAATCCCGACCCAGCCGCAGCCAGCGACGAAACGGTGATCTCAACCTTCGCTCCGCCTTCACCGGTCACCAGGAAGGAGACCTTTCGAAATTCGCCCGTCGGTCCGGACTTCCAACCAGCGGGTGTGTCGTATGTGAATTCGTCAGAAGCCGGAGATTTCGACGACGACCTAGGACTGGGCATGGCTGGTCCCATCTCTGGTCCGCGACCGCCTGCGAAGGGGGCTTCTCCCATTCCTCCGCCCGCGAATGGCATCGAACCGCCTTGCGACAACGTGCCTTCGAAATTCACCCAAGTGATCGATGGTCCGTTCTTCAATGCGAGTTTGCGAATCTCGCCGCTGTCTGTTCCGGCCTTTGAGATGTCTGACTTGGAAATGTTGCCGAGGCCGATTTGGCCGCGCCAGCGATTGATGTTTGATAGCAAATAGTCGTCCGTCGTCGGATCTTCTGCTGGGAGCGAGATCACGGTGCATTCGAGCTTGGAATCAGAAGCACCGATTTTGAAGGTCGCAGCTCGCATGCCCGAACCAGCTTCTTCCTTCCAGCCTTCGGGAGTGGTCCAAGTGACCTTATCACCGTCGACGGCTAACGACTGCAGCAGCGATTCGAATTTGGAAGACTCGGCAACGACGTCTTTGTCCTTGCCTTGGAGCTTGAAGAACCAACCTTTGCCCCCGGCTGGGACAACGGCTGCCAACATCCGATCTTCAGCGGCGATCTTGGGTGGCTTTGGTACTCGGGCTCGCGTGATGCGAGGTTGCTCGGAACAACCGGCAACGAGACCCGCGACAAGACACAACAGGAACATTCCCGTCCGTGTCGGCAGGAGCGTGGTTCGCAGCATGATGAATCAGTCGAGTAGACGGCGAGGAGTGGGAATCGGGCCGAGACGCGAGGGCGATCCATCGCCGCAAAGGCAGGCCGTTCAAGATAGAACGGAATCGAGGCAGGTCACGAGCCATGAAACGAGGTCGCACTGTAGCTAGTCGCGCGAGCCCTCAAAAGCACATCGCAATCACGCGAGTGGCCAACAGTTTTTAGGAGTGGCACAGGTGCCATGACCACCAAAACATGAACCCCGGTAAGTGCGAGGTCGCTCTTACCGGGGGCACAGGACGACTCAGCGGTCATTCCAACCTGACTGAGCCGCATCGCCAGATTTTGTTACTGGCTGCTAGTTATTCATCAGCGCCGGTGCTGGGGTCATCTTTGCCGCAAACATCGATCAACTCGACGACTTTGCAATCGCAGTCATCTGCGTCGTCATTGAACCCGAATCCGTTGATCGAAGCATGGACTCCGCACTTATTCGCTTTCTGCATGCCGTTGACTGTGTAGGTTTGCGAAACGGCTCCGATGGCGTGCGAGATGTCGTTGAGTTCGTGAGTCACTGCATCACGAACGGCTGTTAAACCAACGACCATGGCGAGAACGCCGATCGTCATCACCAGGACCAGTTCTGCCGAGATTACAAAGCCGTTTTCGTCGCGATTGAATGCATTGAAGAGAGTCTTCATGGAAATGTCCCCTGAGTATTGCGAGTGCGTGTATGTGAGAGAGAAGTGAGAGTAGGACACCACTGCCGTGTGGTTTGACCTGACGCTGCGTCGGTCGCGCAGCGATGGCGATGCGGTTCGAGGATGTTCGCGATAGCCGCGTCGAAGTACTGACCTTGGTCGCTTCGACGATCGCGATGTTCCATCAGCCTGTTTGAGCAACTCAGGTCGGATGATTGCTCGATGGCTATTGAGCGATGCCGGGCCTCCAGAACGAAGCGCCGTTCTGGAGGTGGTCACAGCGTGTGAGTGACTAAGTCACATGAAGTCGCGAGAACTACTCGTCGCGACCGGTGCTTGGATCATCTTTGCCGCAAACGTCGATCAGCTCGACCACTTTGCAATCGCAGTCGTCAGCATCGTCATTGAAGCCGAAGCCGTTGATCGAAGCGTGAACGCCACACTTATTGGCCTTTTGCATGCCGTTGACCGTGTAAGTCTGGGAGACTGCACCGATGGCGTGCGAGATGTCGTTGAGTTCGTGAGTCACAGCGTCGCGGACTGCGGTGAGTCCAACAACCATTGCCAAGACGCCGATCGTCATGACGAGAACCAATTCCGCAGAGATGATGAAGCCTGCGTCATCACGAAACAGTTTGCCTACGAGTTTCATTGCCGTACCCCTGTGCGAGTGTGAGAGAGAGTGAGCCGTAAAGTTGGCTCGTTCGTGCGTCGGCCATCGCAGCAAGCAACCCTTTGCTCGTTGTGGCTCACCTGAGCCGTCGACTGGTCGTCGTCACGCTTTGCATCTAACGCAGGGGGTGTGCCGGAACGCTTTCAGCCATTTCGCTGAGCGACAGCATCTCGACCTAACTCGATAACCCGACATCGACTTAGAGATTTTTTTGATGGAGGTGTCACGGCAGATGCTCCGCACTTCGGAATGTTGCCATGTAAAGGCGCGCTGCCGAGAACCCCGTAAATGGTCACTGTCTGATTAGCGCCCTTTACAAAATGATGCGTCACCGCAGCGCTGTGCTGTAAGTAATTCTGAATTGTCACTACTCGCCAGCCTTATCAAGAATCGAGCTTGTTCTTGGAGTGCACGACAAACAATCGAAACCCGAGTTCGACGACATCACCACATGCCGATTCGGCCAACATGAGCCCTTAACCAAGGCGCTAATCGGACTCAGATTCTAGAGTCGGACGCAGAAGAGTGTTGCCCAGACGCAACACCAAATACGCCGGAGTAATGCAGCGAGTCGCTAAGCTCTCACCTCTATAAACCGACACCGGCTCAACGGCTTGTTTGTTTTGTACTCGCGAAAGCGTTGCGACCCTGGCTTTGAGCGTCCGATCTCCGAATTGAAGGATGGCTAGGTTGGGCCACTAAGGTGCGTTTGATGTGGTGACTTGCGACGTCATTTTTCCCACCTATACTCTGACCCGCTTTGGCCTGCGTGATGGCGCGAGTCTTGACCGGTTGCGACGGTCGTCTCTACAGTCCCGCCCCGCTGGTCGACAATTTGATCGCAAGCACTGCGGGAGTAGCTCAGTTGGTAGAGCACCACGTTGCCAACGTGGTTGTCGCGGGTTCGAATCCCGTCTCCCGCTCTTTTTTTTTGCCCATATCGAATTGCAGGATGCGGCCCAACGGCTGCAAACGTTGAGAATCTTGGAGGAAGTCAGAAGTGACCACTGCTGAGTCGACAGAGGCTGTTGGAACGGACGAGGCTGCAAACACTGTTTGGAAAATGACGTTGGGCGTCGACATCGCTGACGTCGGGCCATGCCGTAAGCGGATTCAAGTTTCGGTTCCGGAAACGGACATCACTTACCTTCGAACACAACTCGTCAACGACTACACCGCTAAGGCTCAAGTGCCTGGGTTCCGCGTGGGCCGTGTTCCTCGCGAGTTGGTCGTTAACCGATTTCGTCAACAGCTCGCAGACGAGCTGAAGCAGCGAGTGCTGGTCCAAAGCCTCGAGCAACTGACGTCAGAGCACAACATCGATCCGATCAACGAGCCAGACATGGACGTTGAGTCGATCGACATTCCCGAGTCGGGAAACTTGTCGTACGCGTTCGAAGTCGAAGTTCGACCAGACGTCACAATCCCAGATTACGCAACGTTGACGATCAAACGTCCGGGTCGAGAAGTTACAGACGAAGATATCGACAAGTATTTGGGACGAATGCTGCTTGAGTACGGCCAGCGTCAAGAAAGCGAAGACGCTGCGGTTGCTGGCGACTATGTAACGGTCAACATCAGCTTCGAGCATGACGGTCGTATCGCTCGCGACATGTCGAATCTCAGCGTTCGACTCCAGCCAACCTTGCGGTTCCAGGATGGAGAGATCGAGGGCTTCGACCAATTAATGAGTGGTGCCGTCGCTGGCGACACCCGAAGCGGAAAGCTCGTCATTTCTCGCGAGTCGTCCTACGTGCCAATGCGCGGCGAGACGCTTACTGCCAACATTAAGGTCAGGTCCGTCAGCAAGTTCCAGCCTGCGGCTTTGGATGCTGCACTTGCTGAGCGTATGGGTTTTGATTCGGTGGAAGCACTCCGTGATTCCGTCCGAAATGTTCTTCAACGCCACGTGACCTATCGTCAGCGACAAAGCTGCCGCACTCAGTTGCTCGAGCAGATCACTGAAGCTGCTAATTGGGAGTTGCCAGAAGAACTCGTGATGAAGCAAGTCGAGAATGCTTTGCACCGCGAGATTCTCGAAATGCAACAAGCTGGTTTCACACCGACTGAGATTCGCGGACGTGAGGCTGCCCTCCGCCAGAAGTCAGTTTCAGTGACTCGACAAGCAATGAAGGAGCACTTCGTTCTGGACAAGATCGCGACTGTTGAGAACATCGAAGTCACCGAAGGTGATATCGATGTAGAAATCTCGGCGATGGCGTTCCAGAGTGGTGAAAGTCCACGTCGAGTGCGTGCTCGCTTGGAGAAGTCGCGAGTCATTGAGAATCTGGAAGCACAGATTCGCGAGCGTAAGGCCGTTGATATCGCCCTTGAACGAGCGAAGTTTGAAGAAGTGCCTCTTGATGAGGAATTGGTCGCGCCTCTCACCGTCGAAGGTGTTGATGACGCGATTTGCAACTCGATGTTCGTGCGATCGCCCGCAGCATCGTAAGTCTTGAAATTGGTTTGCTTAATCACGCCGCTGCTTGTGTTTTCCACGAGCAGCGGCGTTTTCTTTTTCCTGATAGCGCACGAGCAATTCAATGAGCAACATAGTCTTGGCGATCACGGGCGCCAGCGGTGCTGTTTATGCGGTTCGACTGCTACAGGTTCTTGTTTCGGCAGGTCGGCGAGTGCACCTCGTGATCAGTCCTTCCGGCGCTCATGTTCTTGCTCATGAACTTGGGCTGTCAGTCGACCTCAATCACTTTTCGCTCGATCAACTGCTGACCCATGTGGATGACGCTGACAGCCGCCTTAAGACGGCGACGATGCAGTCAAACGACGAATTCGCAATTAGCTCAGTGTTTGATGACGCGATCGTCACCGAGTCCAAAGTGATTTATCACTACTACACTGACTTCACAGCGGGGATTGCGAGTGGATCATTTCCTACAGAGGCGATGGTGATCTGCCCATGTTCGATGGGGACACTCGCCGCAATTTCCCATGGTCTATCGACGAATCTCATTCAACGCGCCGCCGACGTTCATTTGAAGGAGCGTCGAAAACTGGTCGTCGTACCCAGAGAGACTCCGCTCGGAAGTATCCAACTGGAAAACATGAAGCGGTTGGCGGACGCAGGGGCCGTAGTGCTGCCAGCAATGCCTGGTTTCTACAACAGTCCGCTATCAATTCATGACTTGGTCGATTTCGTTGTGAGCCGAATTTGTGACCAAATAGGAGTGCCCCAGCAGCTTTCAAAGCGCTGGGGACAGACCTAGCAGAACTCTTTCATCGTCGGACCGCAGTACTGAGTCCAAACCGGATGCAAACAAAGCTTCCGAGTTCCATCGCGTGAGAGTCACCAACTTGGAAAATGGTTTGATGACTTCAAGCGTGAATGGGGAAGTTTTTGCTGGCCGGGCATCCCACGTGTCGATCGCATTTACCAAACACAAGGAATGCCAAGTCCGGTGTCGACTGCTTACTTCTTGCCTTTAGCCGCTGGCTTGGACTTCGCAGTGAGTTGCAGTTCGAGTCCAAAGAATTCAGCGAGCTTGTCGGCTTGATCCAGACGAAGACTCTGTTCGCCTCGGGAAAACTTCATGAGCGACTGTCGCAGGACTCCGGTCTGAGCCTCAAGTTGCAAGAACGGAAGCTCGCTGGTGTTGATGCAATCGCGGAGTGTGTCGGTGAGGTTTGCGGACTTGTTGGTCTTGCTTGTTTTCATGGCGTAAGAGTTGTTCCAGTTTGCAGCCGAATGGACGATGCTTGACTTGATCCCGATGACGCGAGCTTCGCGTCAATCGAGAACCTCGCGTTAGTAGAACTCATTCGAACGTCGGTTGCACGTCTAGCGTGGACTCGACGACTTCAGCTCCGCCAAGTTCTTGCACAAGGATCGAGTGCCGCAGATTCTTTTCAATCGTGCCACGGCGGATTGTGACGACTGCTGACCCACCGATACGAAGACCAGCTCGCCCATTTTCGACGAGCTTCACGTTGCGAAGTTCGATGTTCTTGGCGAGGTCTGGAACGCTGATTCCATCAAGTCTGAAGTGCTGCACGGTGAGATCTTCAATTACCACCTGCCGAGCCCCGTAAATTGAGATCCCGCATTCCTCACCGGCGAAACCAAAGGGCTTGTTATGTGGTTCTTCGCGCTCGGGCGAGCGGTAGTAGATTTGACCCTTAAAGCTGCACCATTGGTGAACTTCGAGAGGCGGAAGTTCTTTCCATTGGCTCCCCCCGTTAGGGCGAAGCTCAGTAAGTTCGGTGCCAAAGAGTACCAGCATGTAGTTCCCCTTACGCCAGGGCTTGAGCGACCAAAGATCGTCGCCAGCTTTCTGCCAGCCAGTCTCTGGTACGGCATGAGCGCCACTCAATACGGCGCCGTTGCCGACGATTCGGAACGACTCATCCGTTGTGCCACTGAGGCGTCTACCTACGATGGACAACGACTCGTAATACGGAACTCCCGTGCTGGCGATGTTGATGACGTCGCCGGAGCGGGCGAGTTGCATAGCTCTTTTGATAGTGCGAACCGGGCCAGAGAACTCATTCGTTGGTTTCTCAATCAAGCCATCTGCCCGATCTGCTCCCGATTGATTATCGACGTAGATCGTTTTGGCATCCGCTGGGATTCCATTAATCGCTAGCACGGCAAGAATGAGAAAAGACATTCGTAGAGACATGCGCGACTCCAGGGAGCAGGAGTTGGGATGTTGCTGATTGTGGCGACTAGCGAGGCTTTGAGTGCGATCAATTTGGTTCGTCGCTCTCTCCATCACCGCGCCGCATCGGTCGTCGCAATGATCGACTTTGGGTTTCGATTGTCGCGATGTCTTTTGGATGAAGACGGTCAGTTCGAATGCACTTGATAGGGCAGTGCGAGTCCGGCAAGCCCTGCCGCCAAGTTCTCAACTGTCATGGTCAACATGCGGTGCCGCGTCTTGTGCGAGGCACTCCCCAAATGCGGAGCGATCACCAGATTCCGTAGGGTCAGCAAAGGATGATCGCGAGGTAAAGGTTCCGGGTCCGTTACGTCGAGCGCCGCTCCACGAATGCTTCCAGCTTTGAGTACTTCATACAGATCAGCGGTCACAACGACTGGGCCGCGAGCCATGTTGATGAGGGTGCCGGTGGGCTTCATCAATTCGAGTTCGCGTCGTCCGATCAACCCCTTGGTCTCGGCTGTCAGTGGGCAATTCAGCGTGACGAAATCGCTCTCACGCAGCAGGTCATCGAGCGAGCGGTATTGGGCTCCAAATTCTCGCTCGGCTTCTTCATCCCGACGGCGGTTGTGATAAAGGATTGGCATGTCGAACGAGCTGGCTCGACGTGCGACCTGCTTGCCAATGCGGCCCATGCCCACGATGCCGATCGTGCAGCCGCTCACTTCGTGACCGATCAGAATTGACGGGTCATAGTGAGTGAACTCTGGGCCGCGCGCGAATGTATCTCCAATGACAACATTGCGAGCCGATGCCAGCAGCAGCGCCATCGTCATGTCGGCTGTGGCTTTATCGAGGCAGCCTGGAGTGTTTCCGACAGGTATGCCACGGGCGGTCGCGGCGGCAACGTCGATGTGATCGACGCCGACGCCGTGGTTGCTGACAACACGCACATTCGGCATTCGATCGAGCAAGTGTCCATCCACGCGAGGATGACCGTATGTGATAACTCCTACTGAGCGAGCCAGGGCTTCAGAGTTATCGGACGTGTCCCACCCATAGACGAAGTATTGGTCGCCAAGCATTTCGAGCAGTGGCTGAGGAAGTCCGTCGCCCATGATTGGCGTTTGCGGCATTTGATAATCCTTCGAAGTTTGGGTGGAGTTTTTGTGACTCGATGAATTGTGGATTGTTTCGATCTGGGAGTAGAGGATTCTGTCGTTCGATAGACGCGATTCAGATCGAAAGCCGTGTGGAAACTCTGGCTACGGCAGTTCTACATACACGTCTTCGCCTTCGATGCTGGTGGGAAATGGTTGCTGGCAAATGCGAGGTGTGAGGCAATGCTTGCCATTCGTGACGTCGTATTGCCAACCATGCCACGGGCAGGTCACGACGGAACCAGTTAACACACCCTTGCCGACCGGACCGCCGGCGTGGGCACAGATGCCATCAATGGCATGTAGACCGGTTTCGGTCCGAAACATCGCGATCACTCGATCACCTGCGACAACTTCAATGCCCTTGCCAACGGCGAGATCGTTGACGTTGGCGACTCGGAACTTCTGACTCATGAATTGGTTTCCGCGAGAGACGACAACGAGATGAGGAGTCTCTGTTCGATCTTCGTCGGAATTTGCGTGAGTGCGAAGTAACACCGCTTGTGATTTCGCACTCGGCGATAAAACTCTGCCGTGGTCCACATCAGCTTTCATTTCTCTGCGACAGCGACACAAGTCTTTTCACGAATCCCTTCTACATCGTGAGGTATCCATGTCAGCCGACGGTTCGAAAACGAATTCTCCAGCGAGCGGACCTGCAAAGCCATCGCGCAATCCGATTGAACGAGCGATCGTGTGGGGGCTGATACTCTGCTTATTGGGATTGGTGGGCTACGAGTTCAAGCAGCAGAAGGCCTACAACGCGTCGCTTAAGACCGTCACGGAGAAGCTAAAGGACGACGAACGCCAACATTCTGCTGTCGGAGAGTTGCGTCAGGCTTTGAGCGGTAGTCCGATTGAGACATCGCCGGAAACGAAGAGCCGTTTAAACCGCGTGATCGAGTGGCGTTGGCACAGCTTCTTTAAGGACTATCGCATTCGCATCGTTGCCGAGAAGGGTGATGATGGCATCGTCTTCGCTTTCTCGACTCCAACGGCAAAAGAAGAGGCTGATGAGGCTCCTGTAACAGCGAGTACATCTTCTCCCACGCCAAGTGCCCCCGGCGGCATGATGGGAGGAATGATGGGTGGTCATAACGCGATGGCTGGCGCTGGTGCTCCCGGCGGCGGTGGGCCTGGTGGTGGGGGACCGGGCGGCGGCGGACCAGGAGGAGGTGGCGGTCGTGGTCGTGGATTGATCGGTATGGCCATGCGCGAGGAAGTCGTGGCCGAGCTGAAGCTGACTGATGAGCAGAAGGGAAAGCTCAATGACGCGCAATCTCAAATGCGCGAACAGTTCGGCAAGTTGCGAGACCTACCGGAAACCGAACGGCCCGCCGCGATGATCAAGCTTCGCGATCAGACCGAGGTCACCGTTAAGGGCATCTTGGAAGAGGGCCAGTTTGGTCGCCTTATGCAGCTCACTTGGAGAGAAGCCGGCTTGTCGAGCGTGGAGCGAGATGACGTCAGCAAGCTGTTGGAGATCAGTGACGAGCAGCGTGAAAAGATCAATCCCATTCTGGCTGCGCGACGCGAAGCCATGCGTTCGCTTGGCATGGCCCCACCCGATGTAGCTGCAGCCAAAGCTGCTGAGTTCAATGATCAACTCAAGGGGACTTTGACTGCCGAGCAGCTCAAGAAGTTTGAAGACGCGTTGGGTGCACCGGCTCCTCAACCTGCAAAGAATCCAGAGGCCGCTGCTGCGCTGGTTGGATCGCAACCTCCGCCACGTCCTGATCAACAGCCAGCCGCCAAAACCGAGTAGATCTCGTTTGAAACAGCGAGTGGGTTTTGGCCGTTTGAGTTTGGCTCCGTGACTGTTCTACGAAGTCGAGACAGTCACGTGATCCAGCTATCGTCACGAAGCAAGTGCCTGTCGAATCGCTTCGTCGCGACTTTCGTTTCGGTGATTTCATCGCGGGTGAGACACAACGTCTGGAGAGCCGTTTGTCGGAAGGGTTTGATGATGAAACTTATCTCTCACCTCGACCGTAAATGGCTTAATCATGACGAACCTCCACTTTCGAAAGTGGCTCCGCACGCGACGCAGTCGCATGGTCCGACTTCCTATTGGTCAGCTTCTTGAAAGCCGATGTTGCTTAACGAGTGCGACGTTTAATCCCACTACGGGGCACTTGGCAGTGGTGCTAACCGAAGCCAAGAAGCTGGGCTCTGAAGACGCGGGTGGCACGCTGGAGCTGTTCTTCAACGGAACTCCCCGAGCTGTTACGAATGCTCTCTCGCCAGGACAACCAATCGACGTCGACGAGAGCGCGATCATCACCGTTAGCGTGCAGGGCAGCGCCGGGGCTGATGACATCGATCTGCATAGTTTCACGGACTATCACTTCCGCTACGTCACTCATTGCGAACTGCATGGCAATGACGGCAACGACACCATCATTGGAACGGGGCGCCGTGACGTGCTCGATGGTGGTAATGGAAATGACACCATCTTTGGTTCCGAAGGCAATGACACCATCTTGGGTGGTGGTGGTGATGACTCCATTGATGGTGGCCAGAACGACGACTTCTTGCTCGGTGGTGCCGGAAGTGACCGGCTCTTTGGTGATGACGGCAATGACATCATTCGTGGGCAAGGTGGTAGCGGAGACGTTCTCATCGGCGGAAGTGGCGATGACGTACTCGACGGTGGAGCGGGCACTGGAGACGTCATTATCGAAGCGCAGGACTCGGGCTTCCGATTGACGTCGACTCGACTCGTTAGCGACTTCGGGACGGACTCAATCGTTGATGTCGAAGGTGCGAATCTGAGTTCGACGACGTTTGATGTTTCAATCAATGCGTCTGGGACTTCGTTCCCCGTGACCTTACGAGGTAGCGGCGGCAACGACACGCTGATCGGTGGCAATGGTTCCGATGACATCGCTGGAAGCTTTGGGAATGACAGCATCGTTGGAGGTGGCGGAAACGATTCACTCAACGGTGGCTATGAAGACGACACGATCTATGGTGGTCTAGGAAATGACACACTCCTCGGCAACCAGGGTGTGGACGTGCTGATTGGCGAGGCTGGCAATGACTTCCTTGATGGCGGCCAGCTCGATGACACGCTCGATGGTGGGATCGGCAATGACTCACTGTTGGGTGAAGATGGCAACGATTCGCTCGTCGGCGGAGACGGCCTGGATACGCTCGATGGTGGAGCCGCGAACGATGTCCTCAAGGGTGGCAACGACAACGACTGGCTGATTGGTGGCGATGGCGACGACACGCTCAATGGCGGAGCAGGCAATGACTTGCTCACTGGCGGAGACGGTAACGATGCACTCTCGGGCTACACCGGCAACGACACGCTCAAGGGCAATGCTGGAGCCGACACATTAATTGGCGGTGCCGACAACGATTCGTTGCAAGGTGGCTCTGACAATGACTTGATCATCGGCGGAGTTGGTCCCGATTCACTCGATGGCAATGCCGGAGCAGATACGTTGGTGGGTGGTTCGGGAAGTGGAGCGGAGGCCGGCAATCTCATCGTGGGGGCTCTTAGTGAGATCCTTGATGTCTGGGCCTTCAACGCGAGTTGGATCAACGACATTTGAGATCGCTGGCGAAGCGTCATGGCTTAAACATGACATTGCCTCAGCAACTCGATCGATTGTTGAATCACGGATCAAAGGCCACTGACTGCAAGCGACCGAACTCTTCGTTGGAGGGGAACGAGTTCACTCGATAGCGCGGCGGATAGTGGTCGGTCGGTTCAACAAGCTCGCCGACAACTAACTCCATTTGGTCCCACTCGACCATCACAGCGGTCTTATCCTGACGTCCGATGTAGACGATGTCCGTCTTGGGAAGCAGCGTGGGAATGCCTTCGCCCCAGATGCAAAAGCTAAGTGCTTCGCCCGTTTTCTTGCGCATTCCAGAGTAGGTCGCGACGAAGACATCTTCGCTGGTCTTCTGGTGTACGGCATCGAGGAACTGCTTCTGTTCGCCGTAGATGCCGCTGAGGAAATCCATCTGCAAGGCACGCCATTCGTGGTACATCGGCAACGAAGATGGCATCTCCCAATCAAACCATTGATCGCCCACAAGTCGCAAAGGAATGGGTGACATCGGGCGCGGCTCGGACATTGCCGCTTTGACGAGATCAAACATGATGCGCAGGCCATCTGCGTCTTCGCTGCCAGTGGCCAAGAGCGTGTCGCGATTGGGAACGGCGACGATCAACTCGCCTTTGACTGGCAGTTGCTGCAAACGATCGAGCAGCACGATGCGCGAGGCGTCGTAGTTATCACCGGTGACAGAAGCAAAGAAGCTCTCTCCGAGATGAGCAATCTTCGCGGGCGTCTCAGACAAGTTCTCTCGCGCGGCTTTGAGAGCTTGATGGAACGAGATGCCCCACTTCTCGAGTTGTTCGGGAGCGATCGACGCCATCGCATGCGGCAGGTCGTAAACCAACGCGACACACAAGTGAGTTCCCACCGACAGCACGGGAGCCGACTTCCACTCGTTGCCTTTGAGTTGCGTTTGCAGTCGCAACGTTTCGAGCGACCACTTCATCCAAAGCTTGGGGCGGAGATTCTCTAAGGCTTCATCCACATCATCAGGGATACCACCGATCGTCTCGAATTGAACCATCGCCCAACGCTTGAGAGCTTCCTGACGATCGGCTCGGCTCAAGCGACAGTACTCTTCGTAGAAGTTGTGCAAGTTGAAGACTTGGTCGCCATCAGACACCAGGCTGAAGTCTTCTTTCACATATCGATACTTCGTCGGCACGCCGACATCTGCGAAGGCCTTCAAGACGATCTTCGCAAACCGATCCTTCGAAGGTTTCCCGAACAGGTTCTTGAAGAAGTCCATTCAGAGGCTCCGTGTAAGTGCTGCTGATTCGAGCCTCGCTGCACGAAGCTCGTCATTGCATCACGAGTATGTGTGCCCGACCTCCTTCCTGAAACTCATCGCCAACTGAGGGTGACGAAACGGAGCCGAAGACCACTGGCTGAGGATGCTCGGAGTCGCCCATTGGTTGGACATTGAGAGAGCACGCTTGGCTGCAATTCACGCGTCGGCAATCTTTGCGCGACCGGAAGAGTCGAGGCGTAGTGGTCTGTCTTGTGATTGATCTGGCTCGATGTTCGCAGATGCGAACATCGCGTGGGAACTACTTTGCCGAGTCGGTTGCCGGTCCCATACCCCGTCACTAGGTTCCCGCCTCGACTCCGAAGGAAAGGCTGGGTCAAAGAGCCAAACCTTAACGAGGGAAATATGGAGATCAGAATGGGCCTCATCGTCAGCTTTTGTCTGACGATGGCAGTTAGTATGGAGTGTGAAGGATCTGAAGTTTTGAAGTTTCACGGATTGGATGGCGTCGGAGTGCGGTCATTTGGGAAGACTCGCTTCGTGCCGGAACAACCAAACGATTTCGCCGAGTTCGAAACGCTGGTTGCTCCTCGAATTCAATCTCCAGAGGAAGACGAAAGCCAAACATCAGAGGAAGAAGAACTGCCCGATCTCGGTGCAGCTCAATTCAACCTGAAGTTGCTCAGTCAGCAGAAGCTGACTTCAGTCGATGAGAACGACGGAGACCTTCCGAAGTCTCTTGAGCTCAAGAGCAGTGCGGCAAACTCACGGCCGAAGGCGCTCAAAAAGCGAGTTCTCGTCTTTAAGGCATCGTGGTGTGGTGCTTGCCAAGCACTGTACTATGAATGGCCAAAGCTTGAAGCCGTCAAGTGGAAGGTCGGCAACGACGAGACGCATCACTTCCAAATTGTTGATGCAGATGAGCGACCGGACCTGATGGCGAAGTACGGCGTCAGTTCGTTGCCCACGATCATTTTGGTCGAGAACGACCAAGAGGTTGCTCGTCACGGATTGCTCGGAGCATTCAATCTCGCAGAGCTCTACTACGGGCGAATGAAGTAACGTGGAACAATGCTCACACGGTTATCGTGTGGGTTTTGCTACTCGTCTGATTGAGAACTTAAGGCGATGCCGATGCGTTAGTCGCATGACGGCTCGCTCAAGTTGAAAGCCCAATAGGGCACTACTACATTCGGCCCGCGTCTCAGCCGTGCTGAGGGTTCTGAACCGCTCTCACGGCTGTTTTTGCAGGCGCTCACCAAGGTTATGAAGAAAAAGTCCAAATCCACTGTGGCCGTTCCGGCCCGCAAGAGGTCCAAACCTATGGCCGAAGCCCCCGCTTCGAACGTCCCGTTCAATTTGTCGAAGCTCAAAGAACTCATTGAGTTGATGGAAAAACACGGCGTCACCGAAGTCAGCTTGAAAAACGGTGACGAGCATTGGCGACTGGCTCGCGGTGCTCGAGAAGTCTTTGTGCCCATGGGGGCACCTCAGATGCCGATGGCTGCGCCCGCAGCTGTTGCGGCACCGGCACCAGTTGCCGCTTCTGCTCCGGCCCCGGCAGCTCCAGCCGCACCGGCTGCGAGCAACCTGCCGGCCATCAAGAGTCCGACGGTTGGCACGTTCTACTCTTCGCCGAGTCCCGAGGATCCGCCCTTCGTGCAAGTCGGGGCGACCGTGAAGCCCGACACCGTTGTATGCATCGTCGAGGCGATGAAGGTCATGAACAACATCACGGCTGAGATGTCCGGAACGATCGTCGAAGTACTGGTGAAGAACGGCGAGTCGGTTGAGTACGGTCAGCCTCTGTTCCGAGTGAAGTCGTAAGCTCGACGTCTCAAGGCACGTTTAGCCGTTGGCGTGTGCGTTTCTCGGTTCGTCGTTTCGAAACGCGTGCGCCATCGGCCTGCATTCAAGCGTCGTTGCTCTCAGGAACCCTTTCATGTTTCAACGCATTCTGATCGCCAATCGCGGCGAGATCGCTCTGCGGATCATCCGCGCCTGCCGCGAATTAGGCATCGAGACCGTCGCGGTATTCAGTGAGGCTGATCGTGGCGCTCATTATCTGTCTCTGGCAGATGAGGCGTACTGCATCGGACCGGCTGCGGCGTCTGACAGCTACCTGCTCATCAATCGCATCATCAGCGCGGCGGAAGTTGGTCGTGCTCAAGCGATTCATCCGGGCTTTGGGTTCCTCTCAGAGAACGCCAAGTTCGCGCAGATCTGTCGCGAATGCGGCTTCGAGTTCATTGGTCCCCCAGTCTCTGCCATGAACGCTCTCGGCGATAAAGCGTCATCGCGAATCGCGGCCATGAAAGCGGGCGTGCCAACAGTGCCTGGCAGTGCTGACTTGCTGAAGGACGAAAACGAAGCCATTCAGATCGCCAAGCAAATTGGTTACCCCGTGCTCATCAAGGCCACTGCGGGTGGCGGTGGCAAGGGCATGCGAGTCGCCAACAACGAACAAGAACTGCGCGACGGTGTGAAGCAAGCCTCGCAAGAAGCCGAGAAGGCGTTCAAAAACGCTGGCGTCTTCTTGGAAAAGTACGTGCTCAATCCACGTCACGTTGAAGTGCAACTCATCGGAGATCAGCACGGCAACATGTTCCACCTTGGGAACGTGAATGCTCGACGCAACGCAAACACCAGAAGCTGATTGAAGAAGCTCCAGCGCCGACGTTGCCTGATGAAATACGTCGCAAGATGTGTGAGTCCGCAGTCAACCTGGCGAAGGAATCGGGCTACTTCAACGCGGGCACCTGCGAGTTCATCGTCGACCAGGACTACAACTTCTACTTCATCGAAGTGAATGCTCGCATTCAGGTCGAGCATCCTGTCACCGAACAGATTACCGGCATCGACTTGATTGAGTCGCAGATCCGAGTAGCCGCCGGTGAAAAGCTGCCGTTCACTCAAGACACCATTCCTCGCAACGGTCACGCGATGGAAGTTCGCATCAATGCGGAAGATCCGGAGAACGAATTCCGAGGCTCGCCGGGCACGATCACTAAGTTGCGTGTTCCAGGAGGTCGAGGAGTGCGATTCGACTCGCACGTGCATGAGGGCTATCGCATTCCGCCGAACTACGACTCGATGGTTGGCAAGCTGATAGTGCATCGTCCGACTCGCGAGCAGGCCATTGCGTGCATGCTGCGAGCATTGGACGAGTTCCACATTGAAGGCGTGAAGACCTCAATTCCGCTGCTCAAAAAGATCATTCGACATCCCACGTTCCAAGCCGGTCAAGTTGATACGAAGTGGCTGGAACGCACCATGCACGAGCTGATGCCGAAGAAGTCTTAATTGCTACTCGACTGAAAACTCATGGGACGTCACTGACCGATGAGACCCGCGCAGGTCGCGTCGGAACGTCGCTCGTCCCGTTCGTCTGATACCCCATCATCCGATGCTCGCTGGTTTCGGCGCGGCGTCCTCTCTCACGGAACCCAATTCAATGTCTCATCAGATTCGACGGGCAGCCATCCTGTTCTCAGGCGGTCCGGCTCCAGCAGCCAATGCGGTCATCTCGTGCTGTGCTCATGCCTTCAACAAGGCTGGCATTCAAGTCGTGGGCATCATGCACGGCTACAAGCACTTGATGGAGTTCGCGCCTGGCAAGCCACTGCGTGAAGGGCCGGATTACGTTTTGCTCGATAGTTATCGACTCAAGCGTACTCGCAATCAACGCGGCATCATGATTGGTACTGCTCGCGCCAATCCTGGTAAGCACATCAACTCGCCAGCCGATTTACAGAACGCCGAAAAGACCGCTCCGATGAAGACGGTTTACGAAGCGTTGCGATCGATCGGAGCAGATGCGCTGATCTCGATCGGCGGCGACGACACGCTTAAGACGGCCAACAAGTTCAAGCTCTATCAAGAGACTCTGCCGCCCGACCAACCTCGTCTGCCGGTCGTGCATATCCCGAAGACGATCGACAACGACTACAACGGCATCGACTTCACCTTCGGCTATTTCACCGCTGTCGACGTGCTTGCTGGTGAGATTCGTAACCTCATCGCCGACGCTGAAGCAGGTGATGCGTACTTCGTTTGCGAAACGATGGGGCGCAGCGCAGGCTGGCTGGCCTATGGTGCTGCGATCGCCGGTGAAGCCAGCCTTGTGCTGAGCGTTGAAGACATCGAAGGTGATCTAGCTGCATATGAAGAGTTGCCCAACCCCAAGACGGGCAAGGTCGAGAGACGCAAGGTCATGAACTTCGACGGTGTGGTTAAGAAGATCGTCAAGTTGATGCGCGTTCGCGAAGAGCGTGACAACAAGAACTTCGGTGTGATTGTCTTGGCCGAAGGTCTGGCCGAGTTCATGCCAGCTAAGGAACTCGAAGGCATTCCACGTGATGACCACGGTCACATCTCGGTGGCCGACGTCGATCTCGGCAAGAAGTTCGCGAAGATGGTCGCGAAGGAATACAAGGCTCAGACCAGTCGCACTCGCAAAGTTACCGGTGTGCAATTGGGTTACGAGTCGCGATGTGCTCCGCCGAACGCATTCGACGTGATGCTCGGCAGCCAGTTGGGTGTCGGTGGATATCGCGCGATCGTCGAGAAAGGTCTTAACGGCGTGATGGTCTCGATCGTCGGACAACTCGAATTGCGATACGTCCCATTCGAACAACTCGTCGATCCGACCAACTTGGTAACCGTCGTGCGGTTCATCGAGAAGAAGTCGGACTTCTGGCAGTTGGCCCGGTTCCTTGAGACTCAAGTCGACTGGTAACTCGGTGCTTTCGAGCCAATCTGAATCATCGCTAGCCCTGATCGATCTCGGTCAGGGCTTTTGCATTTCTGAGAGCTTGTCGGCGTTGCACGAACGACTGCGGCTGTGTTGTCGTGAAGCTCTCTGCGTTCTCCGCTTCTCAGTGGTTATGAATTCTTACACCGGCGAGAAGCGGAGAATGCAGAGGTGACTTGATCGTGCTCTCGACCCCGGGCGCCAGCTCCGACAAATGGTGACAACCTGAGACTGTTTCGCCTCGCTGGAGTTGGTCCTTAGAGTTCATCGCGAAACTTCGCTCGGGTTGTTGGTTGCGTCGAGTGCTTTGCGTTCTAAAGCCAGAGACGCGGTCATGACCAACTTCGGATTGAGACATCACGACAGGAAGCATCGACATGAAGGGCGTGCAAGGTCTGATTATCGCATTGGCACTCGCGATCGCGGGTGGCGTTTGCAATTGGATGTATCTCGCCAATCAGGCTGATCGCTACGAGCGAGTTGGCTTCATCAAGGTGAATGTCGACGAGATCCGGGTGGGCGACAAATTCAAAGAAGAGCACTTTGAAGAGGTCAAGATTCCACGCAACGCACTCGGCAACATCGAGACGGCTGCCGTTAAGTGGAGCGACCTCAATACCGTCGTGGGCAAGGTCGCGATTCGGGACTACGCCCGAGATCAGATCTTGTTGCACGAGGACTTGCGGACGCCGCCCACGCTGCCGCTCAATAAGTTGATCGGCAAAGACGAACTCTATTTCTGGCTGCCCATCGATACTCGAACGCTGAATCCCTATCAGATCAATCCTGGTGACATGATCTCGTTCCGAGTACCGCGGCAAGGCGTTCCTACTCCAGTTCCAGCCAATCCTGATCCCACCGGTTTGAAGCCTTCGGCAGAGCTAGGAATGTCAGCCACCGACGAGATCATTGGCCCGTTTCGGATCTTGGCGTTGGGCAACCGACGCGGATCGCTCGAAGTTGCCAAGGCGGCAGGGCAATCGGCTGGATCAGAGAACTCGATCGCATTGGTTGCTGAATATCGAGACGGCAAGTTCGAGAAGAAGGCCGCTCGTATCATCGACATCAATGCGACCACGGCGATGAAGGGCGTGCAGCCGTTGTTACATCCAGCCAATACGAAGTGATCTGAGCAAGTCCGCGTTGCCAATCTCAGTCGCGGAGCGACTGAGCTACGTAAGCGAGTCGCTCCGCGACTCGCAGGATGCTCGTCGAATCTCGCGTGTCGATCGCGGCCTCAGTCTGCGAACTTCACTGACAGACTGAGCTGCTGGAACTGCAACAACACTTCGCCGGTTTCCGGTTGGGCGTCGATCAATACAGAGTCGTCGCTGCCGGTTGGTCGTTCGTCAAAGAGCACTTGCCCCGTGCGTTTATCGAGGATCAGGAAGTCGTTCGTGCGACGAGCTGCTCCTTCTTGATCTGGCACACGCACGACGGCTTCACGACGGAAAATGACGAGCGGTAAGTCGCGAGGTTGCCCCACCAAGTAGCGCTGCAGCGGCAACTGAGTTGTCCAAGCGACGGTGCCATCGGGCCGCACCAACGACATCCGCCCACGCACTTGATTGAAATCTGAGTTGGGGACCGGAATCTGCCGACGCTCGGTCGTGCGCGTGGCGACAACCATGTCGGTCATGACCAAATGCCCCCACGGACTGGGCACGACCAAAATGTTCTTGAGTAAGAATTCTTCCGGAAGTTTGGCGGTGACGAAGGCTCGCCCGGTCCAGATATCGAACAAACGAAACTCTCCGCTGGGCAGCATCACGGCGACGTGGTCGTGATCAACAACTTGCACCACCGCTTGAGCCGGGAGTTTGTGCTGCCAGACGAGTTTGTTCGTCAGCGCATCAGCACGCTGAAACACACAATGCTCGTCTTCATCGTCCCACGTAACTAAGTCTCTGCCGGCGGACGTGAGATGCGTTTCAAAGTCCGGCGAGGTGCCGCTGCCGACAACTTCTCCATCAAACAAACGCAGCACTTCCGAGGTCTTGTTGGAATGGTGCAACACGATGAATTCGTCATCGGCGAGCACTCGGGCTTGAGGTCGAATGTTGCTGCGAGTCCACAGCACTTGACCGCTGAAGATGTCCACGACGCTGAGCTTGTTGTCGACTCGGATGATGACGTTCTCGCTTGTGATGGCATCGACCGAGCCTGTGAATTCATGCCGCTGTTGCCTGACTCCGGCGGTCAGTTGCCAGCGTGTGAGCGGTCGCTTGGCGTAGACTGAATTCACCGGTGCTACCTCGATGCCGTGCCGTCCATAGGCAGATTCAAAGTCGAGGATGTCTCGCGCCCACAGCGCTTTCGGCGATGTGGCTTTCGACATGTCGAGCAACGTCAGTCGGCCTGCGGAGTACGTGGCCATCAGATGCCCGCGCGACAAATTGGCGATTGGTCCCGCACCGATCGTGCTGGGACCTTCGAGCAGAATTGGGATCTGCCATTGCTCGCGCCCGAGCGAATCTCTGGCGACCATGCGCCGCTTGCCGCGGGCGTCACGGCCGAGCGTTTCGACCTCAATTGTTCCGTCTCGGAATGCAGGGCTCACTAAGCCCAAATGCGGAATGATGTCGCGATCCGGTGCCGGCATCGCGGTGGCAATCTTTTCGACCATCGCGGTCGCACTCCACTTCGGAGTCGACTGCAACTTCACGAAGGCCGCGTCGGTCGAGAGTTCTTGCAGCTTGCTGACGAAGTCGCTGCCATCGCGCAGCTTTACTCCAGCCATGCGGCGCGACCAGCGGTCGACGACATCCTGATGCGCTCCCTTCAGACCGTTTTGCTTCCAGAGTTCCAGCAAGGCCAACGTGGCTGGAGCGGCGATGTCGAGGTCCGCATGCTGCGAGAGGAGCATTGCTTGTTGCTCGCGTTGCAGGAGCTTCAAACGTCCCTCGATGCGGTTCGAAGTCGCAAGCTCCCAACGTGCTTCAAGTGATCGAGGATGCCAACCAAAGGCCGAGATGAAGTTCAGCAAGTTCGCGGCACCGGCGGCCTTTTGTGCGGTATCGAGTTGCTCGCCGATGATCTGGTCCAGCTCGCCTCGCGCGTTGTTCTTGGGTAACTGAGCAGCGTCTCGATAGATCGACGCCAATAAGGCTGGAGGGCCGCGGCGACGATAGCGAATGAGATCTCCCTGCACTCCGAAGGGTTGAGTGTTTTCGAGCGCAGTCGAATTCAAGAGTTCGATGGTCTTGCGAAACGCAGCCGCCAAGTTGCCGTTGGCTCGCAACGTGTTGATCTCAGACCGCAGTAGTTTTTCTTGCACTTCGGCAGACGCGCCAATCTTGGTGAAGAAGGCTCGCAACTCTGCGGGCTGGGCTTTGCCTGTTCGCAAACGGTCGAGCGAAACGTCGATCAGAGTCTCGCGGATATCTTCGTTCGGCTGGGCCTCAAGTGAGGCCAACAAGTCTGCCATACCTTCTTCGACTCGCTGCTCTTGCAGTCTTAAACGACCTCGATGAGCCAGCGCTTCGGCGTCTTTAGGATTGGCTGAAAGCCGTTGCTGCAGCAGTGATTCAACTTGCTCGATGGGCGGATACGCGGCGACTCGATCGTAGGCTTGCGCAACGAGGAATCCGTGCCCTGCCACAAGGTTGCCGATGGGCGATGACGATGAACGAGCCGACTGCGAAGTCACCGCACCGTTTCGCAGATCGATGGTCACTACGCGCGAGTCCCAGCGGACATTGATCGGTTCATCTTGGCTGCTGGTACTGGGGAGCGTTGATACCGGCAGCAGGTACGAGTTGCCGTTCTGAATGCCTCGGCCTGCTGCGCGGCGATCTTCCAGCGACAGCGTCCAGACGGGCTCGCCGTTATCCAAGGACAACGCGCGGACGCGATCTCGATCAACGACAATCACGCGCCCTTGATAGAGGCCCGCGACGTAATGGCCGGATAGGCGAGCGACACTCCACACGCCTTTGCCCGTCAGTAAGTCGATGCAGTGCAGTTCGTCAGAGTCGATCGATGCCAGCACGACTTTCGAGCCGTCAGTCACGACCGAGCTTTCGCTCCAACGAGTCTTCGAGCGCAAGGCGTCATAATGCATGCGCGGCACTGAGTTCATGCGAATGGCCGGTTGCCGAAACTGCACGTCGGGATGCAGTGTTGATGTTTCGTAACCAAAGCCCCAACTCCAACGTCGACTGGCCAAGTCATAAGCCAACAAGAAACCGCACGATGTCGGGCACAGCAGTTGGCCGTTGCAATAAACAGGACTAAGTCCCGCGATCCGTCGCAAACCTTCGCTCACCACGTTTTGAGCTTCGAGCAACCGACAGATCGTCTCGGTCCAGATCACGCTGCCGTCACTTGGATTGAGGCACAACAGCCGCACGTCATCTTTGCTTTCAGCGATGGCATACAAGCGACCGTCGATCGCAGTGGGCACACCGAGAAAGAACTCGCCTGTTGTTGGTTCGTCGATCGAGATCGGCGAGCCGATTTCCCAGAGTGCTTTACCCGTTACGAGGTCCACGGCACACAGCCGGTTTGATAGGTTCGGGACGTTGTTCTTCGTGCCCCAGATACCGTTTGCTGCGAGAGGATGAGCGACTCCGCAAGCATCCAAAAAGAAGACTCGCTGCCCGTCACTGCTGAGTGTCCCGACGCTGCGATCAGAACGCGTTCTGGATTCGATCAAGGCTTGATGCCACTGCGGCAGTGACGAGTGCACTGATACCTGCGGGGCGCGATTGAGTTCTTCCCAGCGTTTTTTTGACGGCACGAAGAGATCGGCAAAAGCCGGATCAGGAGCTGCTGTCTCCCAAAGACTTTTGCCGGTCAGCAAATCAACGGCCTTCACTCGGGACAGAGTTCGAAAGACCGCCTTGCGATCGACTACCAGCGGATAGTTCGAAGGCAGCTCGATCTCACGTTCATCGCGTTCGGCGGACACGATCCAGTCATGCCCGACCTGCATGGCTGCCAGCATCTCGGCATCGTTCAGTGGCACCGGCATCTTGATTTCGTCTTCGACCTTTTTGGGGTCATAGCGATACGCGGCTTGTTGTGCGGGCGTCGTCTTTTGATCGGGGATGAAGGTGCCAATTTCCCACACACCGGCGTCGGGTGTGCCGACACCGTTAGGCAGCGCGGTGCGAGCGGCGTCTCCTAGATGATGGGTCCACTCGTTGAGTCTCACGGGCTCGCGGCGACCACTCTCGGCCACACGCAACAAACGCGGATCGAGTTCCTGCTGCCAGTCCTTCGGTAACTTGTCTCCGAACTTTGTGGCGGGGCCTTTGAGGAACTCATCCAAGGCTGTCTGAGCGGCTTGTTTTTTTCCGAGCCTCATCAGAGCCACAATGCGTTTGAGTGACAGGCTGGGTTCCAACGTCCCAACGTCGGGTTGACCGAGTTGAGCGCGAGCGAGCATGCGTAGCGCGGCGATATCTCTTCCGGTTTCGAAGTACATCGAACTCAATCGGTAAGCCGCTTCGCGTCCTGCTTGAGTGAGCACGTATCGACGCGCGACGAACTCCAATTGCTCGACCTGATTTTGGGCGAGCGCGTCTTTCAAAGCGGCGCTCGCCTCGCTGCCATACTTCAGCTCATAGAACTCACGACCTTTGCTGGGCAGCTCGGCCAGGATGTGCTCGATGACTTCTTGCAGTGAGACAATCGACGGCAAGTGCTGTGGTTGAATCACGACGCCGTCGAACCGAGCTCCCGTTCGGACGCTCGACACCAGGCAGTCGGTTTGGTCCGCGATGATTGATTGCAGCTCTTCAATGGCGCGACAGGACTCGATCGAACCGTCTTCTTCGGAACGCAACGTCTTGATCGCGCGAGCGAATCGATTCCTCAATTCAACATGCAGCAATTGCCGAGTGGGTTCGGACCATTCTTGATCGAGCCACTTCATCGGTTGGCGAACAGCAGCGGGCTCTTGAGCCAGTCCCACTGTGCTCACACCAAACCAAAGCAATAAGGCAAGTCCGCAACGCAGCATGACGACGTTCCCGAGGTACTCGATCCATTCCGTGACATCGGCCTCAAGATAGTCCAGCACCGCAACCACACCAACGCGGGAATTTCATCGTGTTTGCAGCGGTGCGAGATCTCCTTCGAGCTGTTCCGACAGATGCTCCATGTTGGTGCGCGGCAACCTGATCGATGCGGCGCAGAAAACTTAAACGAGGTGGCTATCCTGCCGCCCATTTCATGCTTCAACACATGAAGAATCCCGCGACACATTCATCAAAAGAAGGAACGACGGTCATGTCTGCGGCCACTGGAAAATACTCGCTGGTATGGGAACTGGACTCGCTCTATCCGCATCCTCAGACCGAACAGTTTCGAGCCATCCTTGATCGACTGAAGGCCGAGACTCAGGCCATCTGCGCGGCTTCGGAAGCCTTACCGCCGGTCACTGCGGATGCCGCGCAGGCCAAGCTGTGGAGCGAATTCTTGACTCGCTTTGAGAAAGCCAGCGAAGAGTCGACGGCCATTCGAGCCTTCATTGGATGCCATGCCGCGGCGGATGCTCAGAACAAACTCTTCATGCAAATTGAAGGCGAGCTGGCTGCTCATTCTCCGTTGTGGTCGCAGATCTCGACCAACATCGAGTTCGCTCTGCAAGCGGCAGACGAAACCACGTTAGCCGCGTTCTTGGCCGCTGATAGCAGCCTGGCGACGAATCGCTACTTCCTCACTTCAGCGCGGCGCAACGCCGAGCTGAGATTGCCGAAGGAACAAGAGCAACTCGCGGCGGACCTGGGTGTTGATGGCCTGCATGCTTGGGGGCGGCTCTATGACCGGCTTTCGGGTGAGCTGCGTGTGCAGATCATGGAGAAGGGCGAGTTGGTCTCGAAGTCGCCTGGGCAAGTGCATTGGGATTCGCCGTCGCGCGAAGTTCGAGAGAACAACTTCCGAGCGACCAACAAAGCTTGGGCGACCTTGGCGGACACCTGCGCGGACGCCATCAATCACATCGCGGGCAGTCGGCTGTCGAAATATCGACGTCTGAAAGTTGACCATCTTGCGGCGCCATTGGCACTCAATCACATGCAGCGCGAAACGCTCGATGCCATGTGGGCCGCGGTCTCGGAGCGTAAGGGCTGCCTGGTTGATTACCTGAAGAAGAAGGCCGAGATGCTGGGACTCGAACGGTTGTCGTGGTTCGATGTCGATGCGCCTCTGCCACTCGCGAGCGGCCCGTCGTCTTCATTGAGTTACGACGATGCTTGCGATCTGGTGCTGGGATCCTTTGGAGCATTCAGTCCCGAGTTGGGTGAGTTCGCCAAGCTGGCGATCGATCAGAAGTGGATCGAAGTTGAGAACCGCGCGGGCAAGCGGCAAGGCGGCTTTTGCACCGACGTGCCGACTCGCAAGCAATCGCGCATCTTCATGACCTTCACCAACACGGTCGACAGCATGTCGACGCTGGCGCATGAACTCGGGCATGCCTATCACACTTGGGTCATGCGCGATGAACCGGGCTTGCTTCGTGACTATCCGATGAACTTGGCCGAGACCGCGTCGACGTTTGCTGAAGCCGTGCTGGGCGAGAATCGCTTAGCTGCCTGTCGCACGCGCGAAGAGAAGCTGGATTTGCTCGACAAGATGCTGGGCGATTCCGTCGCCTTCATGATGAATATCCACTGTCGGTTCTTGTTCGAGAATCGCTTTCACCAGGAACGCGCGGCGGGTGAAGTGACTGCGGCGCGACTCAGTGAGTTGATGGTCGCCGCTCAAAAAGAGGCGTACTTGAACTCGCTGAATGACGATGGATGGAACCCACTCTTCTGGGTCTCGAAGCTCCATTTCTACATCACGGGTTGGCCCTTCTATAACTTCCCCTACACCTTCGGGTACTTGCTCTCGTTGGGGACCTATGCGTTGGCCAAAGACTCGGCGAACTTCCCCGATCAGTTCCGCAGGTTCCTCATCGCGACCGGCAATCAAGACGCCGAAGACGCTGTGCAAAGCTCGTTTGGATACGACCTGCGGAAGCCTGACTTCTGGCACAAGAGCATCGACATCGTCGAGCAACGTGCGAAGCAGTTCTTGGAGTTGGCACAGTCGTAGGGCGAGGCGACTGCAGATTGGGTTCTGGAGTACTCCGGCTCGACGGAGTCCTCCGACTCAGCTGCGTGTAGCTGTCATCGACTTAATCGCGCCGATGCCAAGACCGAGTCTGACAATTGGGAGTGTCACTCATGCCGCTGCGATTCACTGCTGCTGACTTGCCTCAAGCGGCTGCTCAGTTTCGCGAGTGGCAGGCCGCAGCGGCTGCGGTCGTCGCGTTTACCGGCGCGGGAATCAGCACCGAGAGCGGCATTCCAGACTTTCGCTCGCCCGGCGGAGTGTGGGCCAAGAATCGCACGATCTACTTCCGCGAGTTCCAAATGAGTGCCGACGCTCGTTTCGAGTATTGGCGTCAGAAAGCGGAAGCTCATCGAGACTTCGTCGTGGCCAAACCGAACGTCACGCATCAGACGTTGGCGCAGTGGGAGCGAGCGGGCCAACTGCGAGGAGTCATCACTCAAAACATCGACGGGCTGCATCAATTGGCCGGCAGTCACGAGGTTCTTGAACTGCACGGCACCGCGCGGTTTGTGGGCTGTTTGAGTTGTTCGTGGCGAGAACCTGCCGACGCTTGGGTCGACATCTTCGTGCGTGAGCAGCGTGTTCCGAACTGTCCTCAATGCGGCGGCCATCTCAAACATGCGACGGTCTCGTTTGGCCAATCGCTGCCCGAAGATGTGCTCGAAACTGCCATCGAGTGGACGTCGAACTGCGACTTGTTCTTGGCCTTGGGGTCTTCGTTGGTTGTCGAGCCCGCTGCGTCATTGCCGCGATTGGCTCGGCAGCACGGAGCCAAACTGGTAATCGTGAATCG
>OMIV01000381.1 GCA_900299185.1 Planctomycetaceae bacterium | reverse complement strand
GCCCCTCACCCCTGACCCCTCTCCCCAGGGGGGCAAGGGGAATGAGGCTGGCTTGCGACTCGATTCGTCAGACGAAGTCGCTCGTGAATGACGTCAACGCTCGCATGTAATTGGAACGCTCGAACTCAGCCGGGTTCGGGCTATGGCGATGGCTCATGCTGCCCTTCAATTGTGAGATCGCGGAGTAGCCATGTTCCTCCAGCAGTGCCTGAAGATCTTTCAGGATCGTGGCGACGTAATACGGACCGTGTCTCATTAGCGTGGTGGTCAGCATCGTCACGTCGGCTCCCACAAGTAGCAGTTTCAACACGTCGGCAGCCGTGTGAATGCCTGACGTTGCCGCCAAGGACGCGTTGATGCGACCGTGCAGAATGGCGATCCAGCGCAGCGGCAATTTCATTTCGAGGTTCGTGCTGAGAACCAGTTGCGGATTGACCTGCATCGAGTCGAGGTCGATGTCCGGCTGCATGAAGCGATTGAAGAGAATGATGCCTCGCGCACCGGCGGCGACGAGCTTCTTCGCGAAGTTGGCCGGAGCACTGAAGCACGGTCCGATCTTCACGGCCAATGGAATCGAGATCGACGAACTCACTTGCTGCACGAGTTCCAGATAGTTCGCTTCAACCTGCATCGCGTCGACGTCGGGATCCGTCGGCAGGTAGTACATATTGAGTTCCAGCGCCTTCGCACCGGCGTCTTGAATGAGCTTGGCATAGCGAGTCCAACCACCCTTCGTCACGCCGTTAAGACTGGCGATGATGGGCATCGACAACTGCCGCGTCGCCGTTTCGACCAGTCGCAGGTAGTCGTCCGGGCCGGTGTTATAAGTATCCAGCTCAGGGAAGTACGTCGCGGCTTCGGCGAAGGATTCCGAACCGTATTCATGCAGCGAGCCGAAGACGGCTTCCTCATGTTCGATCTGCTCTTCGAACAACGAAGGCAAGACGGCAGCTCCACAACCGGCATCTTGCAGCCGATGCAGAACCGACAGCGCTGCGTTGGCTGGGCAGGCCGAAGCCACAATCGGAGACCGAAGTTTCATGCCGAGATAATTGGTCGAGATGTCGATCGTCATGGCGCTGTCTCTGATGAAGGCGGCTGGCAGTTAAGAACGAAAGATGCTTCAGCGGGAGCGGCCCAACTAAGGCTTGCTCTTAGGTCGTCATCGCGGGGATCTCGCGTTCGACTCCCGCCATTTGTTCGTAGAAGTGCCATTGGTCGTTGATGTCTTTTTGAGCGAGCTCAAACAACCGCGCGGCTTCTTCGGGGTTTGATCGTTGCAGCGCGGCGAAGCGGCCTTCCTTCGAGGCGTACTCGCGGAAGCTCATCGTCGGCTTGCGGCTATCGAGGTGGAACGGGTGCTGTCCATTCTGAGCTTCGCGCGGGTCGAAGCGGAACAACGGCCAGAACGCGCTATTCACCGCGTTCTTCTGATGCGTCATCGACTTTGACATATCAATGCCATGCGCGATGCACGGACTGAAGGCGAGATCAGCGACGGCCCCGGATAAGACTCGGCTTCCAAGAAGGCTTTGATGGTCTGCTGCGGATTGGCACCAATCGCGACCTGGGCCACGTACACGTGCCCGTAGTCGACGGCGATCATGCCGAGATCTTTACGGCGCACTGCCTTGCCACCGGCAGCGAACTTGGCGATGGCCGCGCGAGGCGTTGCCTTAGACGCTTGGCCGCCGGTGTTGGAGTAGACCTCGGTGTCGAGCACCAAGATGTTGACGTTGTGATTCGAAGCCAAAACGTGATCGAGTCCACCGAAGCCAATGTCGTACGCCCAGCCATCGCCACCCACGATCCACACGCTGCGTCGAACGAGCGATTCAACCACCGAAGACAACATCGCCGAGTTGGGGAACGACACTTGGTGTAATCGTTGTTTCAGCGCTGCGACGTGCTGCCGCAGTGTCGCGATGCCTGCTTCATGGCTTTGGTCTGCCGAGAGGATGGCAGTGACAAAGTCTGCTCCGATGACCTCGGCATTCTCGCGCAAGAGCCGCTGAGCGAGATGTTGCTGAGCATCAGCCGCGAGCCGCATTCCTAGCCCGAATTCGGCATTGTCCTCGAAGAGCGAGTTCGCCCACGCCGGGCCTCGACCAGACGCATCGGTGCAATAGGGAGTCGTCGGTAGGTTGCCACCAAAGATCGACGAACAGCCTGTGGCATTGGCGATGATGGTGCGGTCGCCGAAGTATTGAGTCAGCAGCTTGATGTAAGGCGTCTCACCACAACCGGCGCAGGCTCCAGAGAATTCAAAGAGCGGCAACATCAACTGCGATGCATTGAGTTGATCGGGCTTCAGTGCGGCGCGATCAACTTCCGGCATGCTTAAGAAGTAATCCCAGTTCGCGCGTTCTCGATCGAGGTGCTCTAAGCGCGGCAGCATGTTGATGGCTTTGCGGCTGGCAATCTCTTTGTTGCGGGCCGGGCAAACATCGACACACACGCCGCAGCCGGTGCAGTCGTCGGGAGCCACTTGAATGGCCATGCGATAGTCCGGCAAGTCTTTGCCCGACCAAGCCAACGTCTGAAAGCTGTCGGGGGCATTGCTCTGGCATGCGGCTTCGGGAAAAGCTTTGGACCGAATGGCCGCATGCGGACAGAGCAATGAACATAGCCCGCATTGGATGCAGACGTTGGGATCCCAGATGGGGATGGTCTGAGCGATGCCGCGTTTCTCGTAACGCGAAGTGCCTGTGACAAAGGTGCCATCGACGGGCAACGCGCTGACCGGCAGACGATCGCCTAGTCCCGCCAGAATCAAACTCGTCACGCGCTTCACGAAGTCGGGCGAGTTGTCCGGCACGATTGGCCGACGGCTCAATGAGGACGTTGCCGTCGCAGGGACTTCGACTTGATGCAGTGCTCCGACCGCGCGATCGACCGCTTCGAAGTTCTTCTCGACGACGCTGTCACCGCGCTTGCCGTAGGTCTTCTCGATCGCCGACCTGATGTGACCGAGGGCTTCGGCTTTGGGCACGATGTCGGTCAGCGCGAAGAAGCAAGCTTGCATGACCGTGTTGATGCGCTGGCCCAGCCCCAGTTCGCTGGCCAGTCGATAAGCATCGACGACATACAGCTTCAACTCTTTGTCGATGATCTGCTGCTGCACTTCGATGGGCAGTCGGTCCCAAAGTTCTTCTCGGCCGTAAGGTGCGTTGAGCAGCACGATCGCGCCAGGTTCGGCCACATCCAGTACGTCGCGCGTCTCCAAGAATTGGAATTGATGACACGCGACGAAGTTGGCTTTGTGAATGAGGTAAGTGGATTGGATCGGTCGCGGACTGAAACGCAGATGCGAGACGGTGACCGCGCCTGACTTCTTCGAGTCGTAGACGAAGTAACCTTGAGCATGCAGCGCGGTGTTTTCGCTGACGATCTTCACTGAGTTCTTATTCGCGCCGACGGTGCCGTCGCTGCCGAGTCCATAGAAGACCGCGCGATGCACATCGCGAGCTTCGGGGAATTGATCAGCATCCCACGGCAGGCTGGTGTGTGTGACATCGTCCACAATGCCGATCGTGAAATGCTTCTTGGGCTTGGCTGCTCCAGCGTTCGCGAAGACTGCTGCGACCATCGCAGGAGTGAACTCTTTGGACGAGAGCCCATATCGCCCACCCGTGACATTGGCGGTCCGTCCGCTCTCGACCAACGCGGTCAGGATGTCTTGATAGAGCGGTTCGCCAATCGCACCGGGTTCCTTCGTGCGATCGAGCACGGCGATGTGCCGAACGGTGTGCGGCAGCGACTCGATGAAACGCGAAACATCAAAGGGCCGGAAGAGCCGGACTTTGACGAGCCCGACCTTCTCACCTTGGGCATTCAAGGCGGCCACGGCTTCTTCGACGGCGCCCGCTCCAGATCCCATCAAGACAATGACCCGCTCGGCATCAGGAGCACCGACATACTCGAACAACCGATACTGCCGACCTGTCCTTGCCGCGAAACGGTCCATTGCTTTTTGAACGATGTCCGGGACAGCGCTGTAGAACGAATTACAGGCTTCTCGCGCTTGGAAGAAGACGTCGGGATTCTGAGCAGTGCCTCTCAACAGAGGATGGTCAGGATTCAAGGCGCGTTCGCGATGAGCTTGAATCAAGGGCAAATCGGTCATGGCCCAGAGGTCCGCGTCGTCAAGCTCGTCGATGAGGTTGATCTCATGCGACGTGCGGAAGCCATCGAAGAAGTGCAGGAAGGGAACTCGCGCTTCGAGCGTTGCGGTCTGCGAAATCAGCGCAAAGTCGTGGGCTTCTTGAACGGAAGCCGCACACAACATGGCCCAGCCGGTCGAGCGAACGGCCATCACGTCGCTGTGATCACCGAAGATCGAAAGAGCATGCGTCGCCACTGTTCGAGCCGCGACATGCATGACGCAGGACGTCAGTTCGCCCGCGATCTTGAACATGTTCGGGATCATCAACAGCAGGCCTTGCGACGCGGTGAAGGTCGTCGTCAATGCGCCGGCTTGCAGTGCTCCATGCACGGCTCCCGCAGCGCCGGCTTCGCTTTGCATCTCGATGACATCAGGGACGCTGCCAAAGATGTTGCGCTGCCCCGCTGCCGTCCAAGCGTAAGCAAACTCACCCATCGGTGAAGCCGGAGTGATGGGATAGATCGCGATGACTTCACTCAGCCGATGAGCAACGGAAGCGGCGGCTTCGTTGCCATCCACCATGACAGACTGCGGCATGTCGAACTCCAGCACTGGCGACAAAATGAGCCGAAGACCGCTCTGCGCCCCACACTGTGGTTGCCAGAGGTCGCTGCCGCTGTGAAGCAGATGACGTGCCGCACACTTCGACTGGCGAGACTGAGTTGCGACTGCGCGAGTGCTCCGACAAGCTCAACTTCCGCGCGACGCGCGATCCATGACATCACCGCAAGAGACTGCATTGGCTTTATGAATCAGACAGAACTTCCGGAGATCCCCGGCGGCTGGACCGTGGCCGACTTCACGATGGGCGATCGCACTTTTCGACTCACGCTGCCTGCCGTACCGGATGCGTTTCTGGACGACCCCAACGTCCAACAGGCCAACAAGCAGAATGATTACATGCCCTATTGGGCGTACCTGTGGCCGGCTTCAACGACGATGGGTCGCTTGATCCTCGAAGAGAAATGGCCGTCTCTTTTGAGGACGCTTGAGATTGGAACTGGCGTCGGACTCGTTGGCATCGCGGGGCTGGCAGCCGGCCTCGATGTGACCTTCAGCGACTATGACCAGCAGTCCGTCGAGAGTGCTCAGCGCAGCGCTGCGGCCAACGGCTTCGACAATGTGCCGGGCTGGCACTTGGATTGGAGAAAGCTCGACCGAGACGTCGCGCCATTCGATCTCATCATTGGCTGCGAAGTGGTTTACGAGGCTGGCAACCATCCGCTCGTGTTGAATGTGCTTGACCGGTATCTCGCAGCCGATGGCGTGTGTTGGATCGGCGATCCGGGCCGCGTGCATTGTCCTGGCTTCTGCAAGATGGCACTCGCTCGCGGCTACGACATCACTTTGCGAGATGCGACCGGTGCCGAGCTACCGTTGCGAAACGGCGAGCTCGCGTTGGAGCATGGTCAGTTCCGAATGCTGGTGTTGAAGAAGAGGAAGTAAGTCGATCCGTCAGAGGCGGCTGCATCGCGGTGTGACGTTCTGGTCGGTCTTCAACGCTAAGGCTTCGGAGCGATTGAGCTACGTAGGCGAGTCGCTCCGCGACTCGCAGCACTCGAAATTCAAACCTTGATGATGCACTCGTCTCACGGTTGGTGCTCGAAGGAGAAGTCGATGTCGAATTCGCATCAACGCTTTGCTTGGCGGTGTCGTGATCGTGATGTGTCGTTTGGTGAGCTGCCCTTGCTGATGGGCATTGTGAATGTGACTCCCGACAGCTTTTCGGATGGCGGTCTGTGGCTCGATCCGACGAAAGCTGTGGAGCACGCGCTGCAACTCGTCGAAGACGGAGCGGACATTCTCGATGTCGGCGGCGAGTCGACTCGGCCCGGTTCTGAACCAGTCTCTCTGGAAGAAGAATTGCGGCGAGTCGTGCCCGTTGTCGAGCAGTTGCGAGCACGGACTGATCGACTGATTTCGGTGGACACTCAGAAGGCCGAGGTTGCTCGGCAGGTGTTGGCCGTCGGAGCGGACATCATCAACGACGTCTCGGGCTGTGCGGCGGATCCTCAGATGATCTCAGTTTGCGCGGCGTCGGACTGCGGTGTCATGATCATGCACATGCAAGGCACTCCGCAGACGATGCAGATCAATCCGCATTACGATGACGTCGTCCGGGAAGTCCGCAGCGAACTTGCCAGCGGCTTGGCGAAACTCGAAGCCGCCGGAATTGATCGGCGCCGTGTGGTCGTCGACCCTGGGATCGGGTTTGGTAAGTCCGCTCAACACAACGTGGATTTGTTGGCGAACATTGCCGAGCTCAGGGCGTTTGAACGACCGTTGCTGATTGGTCACTCACGAAAGCGTTTCCTGTCGAAGGTCTTGGGGCGACCGATGGAGGAGCGGCTGGCGGGAACATTGGGAGTGTCGATTGCGGTGGCCTCATTGGGAGCCGACATCGTGCGAGTTCACGACATTCGAGAAACCCGAGACGCACTGCTGGCGTGGCAGGCGATCACACGCGGGGTTCGCTTGGCGGAGTAGGCGTTTGAAAGAGTCGCCGCCGGCGCGACTCGTTTGGAAGATTCTCCAGAATTCTTCGAAATCGCGCGAACCACGAAAAGACCGTTCTGGTCCAGTGCGGCACGAGAAGCTACACATCCCCGCGTTTACGGATTGAGCTTCTTCAGGGCAGGCTTTGTGGTCGCCCGCTCTCGGGACGAGCTGAAATCGTCAAGAGAGTGCATCAATCAGACGATTCAGAAAGGAGCCGAAAGGCTGACTGTCTGCTGTCGCTCGTGTTGAACAATCGGATTGGGTCGCTCATGGCGATCGATCTGCTAACACCAGTGAAGGCTGACTGACGAGTTTCCCCCACACGCGGAAGAATCCGCACGAGGTGCTGTCATGCGTAACGGAACAACGACATTCGCGATTGCTCAAGCCCAGTTCGCCGCCTTTGGTGCGAAGATTCTGGCTAGCGTCTGCGTCCGTTGCGCATCCCTCTTGGGGAACAAACCGAATCGCTTGGAGAAGCGACTGAGTTATCTCGCGCTAGGACGCCATGACTCACATCGTTCGCGTCGCATATCGGAACGTAGATCGTCCGGTTGGCGACGCAGCTGTGAGTGGCTGGCCTCTATGTGTTGCCCAGCGCGAATGTGCCCCGCCTGCAGCGTAGTACGACTGCATCCGGTAGTGGGTAGTTAAGGACGTCTCGGTTCTAGTCGCCGAAGCTGAACTCCCTGAGTTCAACTCGTTCCTATGCGAGCCCTAAGTCTGCGGACTTCGGCTTTGGCGAACATGTAACCGGATTCCCCTGCTGCGGCAGGCAAACTCAGTTGTTCGCTGGTAGCACGCGGTCGAGGCGCGAGCAGTGCATCCTTTGTAAGGACCTTTTGCACTGAATCTCACGCCTGGATTCATCCGTTGAGAACTTTGTTCTCGTGGCATGAGTCGCCGACTGTCGTCGCTTTATCGGCACTGTCTTGATTCTCCACACCGTAGCGCGAACGCTCGCGGCGGTATTGCATAAGGCGATTTCAGAATGGACGACACTCAGCTTTTTACGTTGGTTCGATTGGCTCAGCAGGGTGACCGAGAGGCTTTTGGTCAAATCGTCGAGCAGTTCGACGCGACCGTTTACAGCATCGTCTTTAAGCGATTGCGGGACGCGGCGGATGCTCGGGAAGTGGCTCAAGAAGTCTTCATCCGAGCCATGCGGAAGCTGCCTCAACTGCGAGAGCCAGAACGGTTCTGCGGCTGGTTGAAGCAGATTGCCGTGCGACTCTCGATCAATCGAATCGTCCGGCGACCCAAAGAGCGATCGGTCGAATCCGAGACCTTCGACTTCATCGGTGGTACGACCTCGGCGCCGTTTGACGCGGTGTTGCAGGCCGAACAGGCCGAGCAAGTTTGGTCGGGGTTGCGACAGCTCAAGCTCTTGGACCGAGACACCTTGATTGCCTTCTACATCGAAGGTCGATCGATTCAGGAGATGAGCGATTCCTTCCGCAGCCCTGTTGGCACCATCAAGCGACGGTTGCACACGGCGCGGAATCGGTTGAAGGAAGTCTTGGGGGAGTTGCAGCTTGTTTGATCGATGCGGAGTTCCCGGTTGATTCAGCGACCGGCGACTTGTTCGAGCTTGATGATTGAGAGACGTGATTGGTGAAGAGCCCGGTGGCGATGTGTCGCTTCCGGGCTCTCTGCTTGCGCGGCGTTGAGTTTGTCAGCCGGGTCAATACTCTGAGCCACTCCGCTCCACCAACGACCTATGGCGTTAGCTTCTGCTCCAACGACGCATCAGCCGAATGCAAACTCGGTCCCGATGATCGTCCTAAGGCTCGGCTCATTGCGCCGAACGACTGCGGCCCGCCTTCTTACACCTCAAGGATTTCTTCATGCTGAAGATCACTCGCTCTGCTGCGTTGCTGCGTTGTGTTGTGGCTTTGACTGCCAGCTTGCTGCCTTTGACGGCGTTTGCTGATTCCATTTTTCCGGACAAGGCACTCGAAGCGGCCGTAAAGGCAGTCTTGAAGAAGGGCGAGAAAGACGAGCTCAAGGAAGACGATCTCAAGAACGTGCATCTGCTCGAAGCCAAGAAGAAGGGCATCAAGGATCTGAAGGGTTTGGAGAAGTGCCCGAACTTGTTGTCGTTGAACTTGGCTGGCAACGAGATTGCCGATGCAGCTCCCATCGCAGACTTGGTGCTACTGCAATCGTTGGATCTGTCGAGCAACAAGCTGACCGACATCAAACCCGTCGCGAAGCTTGTGAAGCTGCAATACCTGCAACTCGAACACAATCAGATCGCGGACCTCGCTGCGTTGCAGGAGCTCAAGAAGTTGCAGGCGCTCTACCTCAGCGACAACCGCGTTGAGAACGTCGACGTACTGGCTGACTTCCCCAAGCTGTCCTCGCTGTACCTGGGTAAAAACAAGATCAAGGACATCAAAGCGATCGGCACCGTGAAGTGGGTCGCGATTCTCGACCTGCGCGAGAACCAAATTGAAGATGTCACCGCGCTGGGGTCACTCACTGAGCTACGCATGACCTTCCTTGAAGGCAACCAGATCAAGGACTTTGGTCCGCTGGTTGAAATGGCCAAGAAGGACGCCGCCGGCGATAAGCGTTTCGCTCCCTTCTGGCGTTTGCACGTCGACAACAACCCCATCGACGCTGCCAAGAAAGACGCTCAAGTCGCCGAACTCAAGAAGTCCGGCGTTCGGGTGAACGTGAAGGCTGCGAACTAGCGGAACTTCGACGTGGTCTTGCACCGGCAGCGTTCAAAGCTCTTCCTGATCCAACTGCGAGATCATTGGTAAGAGCTGCCATTACCTGAGCGTTGAGGTTGAAAGACTATGGAGAAACCAAACCTACGCGACCCACTTGTCTTTCTGGCTCAGATTGCAGTCGCGACGGGACTCGATCTCGTGAAGTTATGGGGGCGCGCAAATCTCGCCGATTCTTTCTTGAGCTATCCCGATGCGTTGGTTGACGCCGCATTTTCAGCACTCGATCGCGCGGAAACTTTTCGTAGTACGTCGTCTGAAACGATGGATCGCGCCGAAGGATGGGCTATCTCGGGAGCGATTAGCGTCATTCGAAGACGCATTGAGATAGGTGAGGGTGACGTTCATGCGTTGCTTCATCGATTGGCGGAGTGCTTTACCAGCCCCAATGCCACTGTTGTGGTGACGGCGATTCGCCACTTTGAAATCTTCTTCCCCCACTACATTCCGTTGGTGGCTCGACAGCTTGAGCAAGTTGCCGAAAACCTAAACGCGCCAGCGACGCCAGGTCCCATGACACTGCGAGCATTCGCTTTTCTCGCCTTGTTTCTTTCAAACCCGAGATACGCCGACCAAGAGTCGCTTAGGCTGGCGCACGATGAATGCGTAACCGCAATTGGTCCGTGGCTTGAAGATGGATTAGTGTGTATTCCAGAGCATTTGGCATCTGCTATCAGTGCTCTAAGAAGTCATATGAAGATGTCGAACGGCAAGGTCACTTCTCATGGATAGATGCGACCTCAGATGCTGCGTCTCTTCGCAGCCCGGCTTCTTGTCATGCAAAACTCCGCATCTAGTCAGCGGGTTCCTGAATCTTTAGGCCCGTCAATCAACGTCGAATTTGATGCCCTGCGCAAGCGGGAGTTGGCCGGAGTAGTTAATCGTACTCGTGGTGCGACGCATGTAGGTCTTCCAGGAATCTGATCCGGACTCGCGGCCGCCTCCGGTTTCCTTCTCGCCGCCAAATGCTCCGCCGATTTCGGCACCGCTCGTCCCGGCATTCACGTTGACGATGCCGCAGTCGGAACCGGCGGGAGACAAGAACTTCTCGGCTTCGCGCAGGTCGTTGGTGATGATCGATGACGACAATCCCTGAGGGACGTCGTTGTGCAGCGCGATGGCTTCATCGAGAGACTGATACCGCAGCACATACAAGATCGGAGCGAAGGTCTCGTGCTTCACGATCGAGGTTTGGCGCGGCATCTCCACGATGGCAGGTCGCACGTAGAAGCCGCCGGCGGGAACGCCGTCCGTGTGCCGTTGTCCGAAGTGGACGGTGCCGCCCTGCTCTGTCGCCGTGTGTAAGGAAGATTGCATCGCCAGGTAAGCGGCCTCATCAACTAACGGACCGACGAGTACTCCGGCTTCGCGCGGTTCTCCGATGGGTAAGCGTTCGAAGACTTGCTTCAGTCGCGCGACGAGTTGATCGGCCAGGCTCTCATGCACCAAGAGCCTTCGCAGAGTCGTGCAACGTTGGCCGCAGGTTCCGGCGGCGGCAAAGACGGCTGAGCGAACTGTGAGTTCTAAGTCTGCAGACGGCGTCACGACCATGCCGTTATTGCCGCCCAGTTCCAGTAGAGAACGGCCCAGTCGCGCGGCGACTCGTTGAGCGACCGCGCGACCCATCGGCACTGAACCCGTTGCGGAGATCAGCGAAAGACGAGCGTCGTCACAGAGAGCTTCGCCCACATCGCGGTCGCCGATGATGAAGCTCGAAATGGCGGCAGGTACGTCGGGCATCTCGGCGCGAACCTGATTGACGATCGCCTGACAAGCCATCGATGTGAGTGGCGTTTTCGGCGACGGCTTCCAAACGACGGTGTCGCCACAGACCCACGCTAACATGGCATTCCAAGCCCAGACGGCGACGGGGAAATTGAACGCAGTAATAACTCCGACAGCCCCGAGCGGATGCCACTGCTCCATCAAGCGATGCCCCGGTCGCTCGCTGGCGATCGTCAAACCATGCAACTGCCGACTGAGTCCTACCGCGAAGTCGGCGATGTCGATCATCTCTTGGACTTCACCGAGAGCCTCCTGAGTAATCTTGCCGGCTTCGAGCGTTACCAATTGGGCAAGATCCTGCTTCACGGCGCGTAAGCGTTCGCCGACTCGTCGGACAAACTCGCCACGTCTCGGAGCCGGTACAACTCGCCAAGCTGCGAACGCTTGATGTGCAGCCTCAACGACTAACTCACATTGCTCAGGAGTGGCGAGCGGGAATGTAGCCAGAGTCGAACCATCGATGGGCGAGCGAGCATGGCACTGGTTGCTCGTTGTCGAAGGCCGTGAAGTCGCTTGAAGACCGGAGCCACCGTGGTGCCAATTGTCTCCAATGGCAATCGCAGTCAGCGGAGTTGGGACTCCGAGGCGAGCCAGCACAGATAAGGCATCTTGCCGTAGAGAAGTGGTCATCGCAGTCCTTTCGATGATGCTGGGCGAGGCTCGAAACGAGCGGCTAGGTCAAGCCGCGAATCGGATCACCGTAGTAGATGTGGTTGGGGCGACCGACGTCGTCTCGCCATTGAGCTTCACGCGGGATCCCCAAGGCTTCGTAAATGGTCGCCGCCATGTTCTCGGGTTTCTGTGGATCAGCGGCAGGATAAGCACCGTTCTTGTCCGATGACCCAATGACACGACCGCCCTGCACTCCACCACCGGCGAAGAAGACGGATTGCACTCCGCCCCAATGATCACGGCCCGGCAGCTTGTAGTGCTGAGGCAACCCGAAGACGCGCGGCGTTCGACCGAACTCGCCAGCCATCACGATCAGCGTGGAATCCAACATGCCGGAATCGCTCATGTCATCCAAGAACGCGGACAGAGCTTGGTCACTGGGCGGAAAGAGGAAGTTCTTCAAGTTCGGGAAGGCGTTGCCGTGAGTGTCCCAGCTTTCGTTATTGCCGAGGTTGACTTGCACGAGGCTGACACCGGCTTCGATCAGTCGCTTTGTCATGAGTATGGACCAACCAAACGAGTTGCGGCCGTATCGATCGAGGATCTTTGGATCCGCATTCACGACATCGAATGCCGCTTTGATCTTGGCGTCGGTCAGCAATTGGACCGCACCTTCTCGATAGCGATCGAATTGGTTGGTCGAAGCGTTTCGATCGAGCATTCGTTGTTGGTCGTCAATGGAGTGCAACAGGCTGACTCGTCGATCGAGTCGGCTCAGATTCAATCCGTCCGGCAGCGCGAGATGTGGAGCTTGAAAGTCGATGCCAGTCTTGTGGGCTCCGTTTTGATGATCGAATTCAAAAGACGGATAGGCGCCATAAGCCTTGCTGTTGAAGGGCGCGGCGTTGATGAACCACGGATCGCGACGAGCACCCATCATGCCCGCAAATTGGCCGGGGATAACTCGGCCCGTGCGATGAATGAGTCGCTCGGGCAAGACGACCGCCGGCGGCAGATTGTTTCTCGACGGCATCTGATCCCCAGCAATGGCGGCGATCGACGGCCAGTCTTCGGGCATGGGCTTGCTGGCGTTGAAGGTCGGCGGAGCAATTGACCGACCCGTCAGCATGATGTGATGGCCCAGCGAGTGATCGTTCGAAGGATGCGTCAGAGATCGGACCAATGACCACTTTGAGCTACGTGCTGCGAGCATCGGCAAGTGCTCGCAAATCTGTAGGCCGGGCGTTTCAGTTTGGATGGGAGCAAACTCGCCGCGAATGTTCTCAGGGGCATCCGGCTTCAAATCGAACGAGTCATGCTGAGCCAATCCTCCGCTTAAAAACACATAGACCGCCGCTCGGGCTTTGACTTGCACGGGAGCAGAGTCCGCAGCTCGCAGAGCCGACAGGTGATTGCTGCCGAGTCCCAACAGCCCCACCGCGCCGGCTTGCAACGCGGTTCGACGGCCAAATCGCGGATGATTGAAGCGAGTGTGCTGCATGCTCAGGGCTCCCGGTGGATTCAGACGAAACGCGGCAACGTCGTGAGTGAAGTGATGCGTCCTGCGAGCGAACCTGTCGGCAGAGTCGTCCGAAGCCGGGTGGGAGTTTAGTCAGACTTGCGAGTCAAAGTCGCCAGCAAGTCTGTTGCCTGCGAGTAAACCGAGGCTACTCATTCGGGCTGTTTGGACGCGGACTCGGACTGTGTTTGAGCTGCTGCTTGCTCAGTTTCAGGTGCGGCCGGAGCATCCGCAGCCGGAGCGTCGGAGTGGTAGAAATCCCATCGTTCCCAGGCATAAGTCCAAGCCATCCACAGGCGGCAAGCGGACCACAACAACTGCACTCGGCGCATCACTGGGTCGTTGCTGGTCGCACTGAGTTTCAGACCGGCCTCTCCAATCGCTTTCAAGTTCCAGCGTTCGGAGAGACGCTCTGCGAGCGCGTCGGCCTGTAAATGCGGCCCCATCTCAATCAGCAGACCAGAAGCTTCGGCGAGCGCAAAAATGTCAAATAGCTGTGCTCGATAGGGATCCATTTCGAGCGGATAGTTGGCTGCTTCAGCGGCTTTAATCACGGTCTCGGCACGGTCAACCAAGTGAGTGATGAGGCTGGAGGTCGACATGGGCTTATCGAAATCAGGTCGAGGCACGGCGGTTCGCTACTTCCGAAAATGGTCGTTGACGGCTTGCTGGCTGAGCCAATCTCATCAGCGGGACTGGGATTATTCAGCCTTCCCACGGCAAGCCAAGTCAACCTTCGAAATCGTCGGTCGGTCACAAGTCCTGAGGAACAGTTCGGCACCGATAGTGTGCTGCCCTTCTGGAGTACAGACGAGACTTGGGGATAGGCTCATTCGTACCGCTGCCGATTGGATGACTGGGTAGTTTGGGGTGGCGATTCTTGTTCTGACGGTCGCAGTAATTACGAAGATCCGCCGGGCCGAAAGGGGACATCAATCGGAATAGCCTCCGCAACCGATACCACCGGCATGAACATTAAACCTTCACAATTCGAAGTGCTGTCTAAGCTGGTTGATGTGTCGACGGTCCGCCATCGCGTGATCGCCAACAACATCGCCAATGTGAATACGCCGGGCTTTAAGCGGATGGAGTTGCACTTCGAGGAGACGCTGGCCACGCAGATGAAGCGTGAGGGGCGGATCAACGCGAGTGTTGTCTCTGCTGAAGTTCGAGCAGACAAGAAGTCGCCTGCTCGAGTCGACGGCAACAACGTCGACATCGACGGCGAGATGGGGGCGATGCAGAAGAATTCGATGCTGCACAACACCTACTTGCAGATCATCAATAACCGAGTCGCTCAGATGCGGCAGGCCATCACTGGTCGGTAACGCGATCGGATGGCAGCAGTTTTTGGGCTTCGAAAACGGACGAGTGAGAAGGATCGAACTCATGAGTTTCGGACATCTCTTGGGGTCATTTGGAATCAGCAACACGGGCATGCGCGCCGAGCGTCTGCGGATGGAGTTGATTGCCAACAACATCGCGAATGCGGACTCCAGAAGGTGGGGCCTATCGCCGCAAAGACATGGTGTTTGAAGCCGTGCTCGATCGGGCCGCGATGACCGGAGAAGCCTCGAAGCGCGGTAAGCAACTCGGCGGCGTTCGCACGCTGGGTGCGGTCGACGATCAGTCCGAGATGCCTCAGGTCTACAACCCTGGCCATCCCGACGCGAATGCCGACGGCTTCGTCACGATGCCGAACGTCAATCTGCCAGTCGAAATGGTGAATTTGGTGACTGCAACGCGAGCCTACGAAGCCAATTTGAAGGCAGCTCAAACCTTCCGAGAAATGGCCGAGCAGTCGTTCAACCTGGTTCGAAACACGTAATGCCGTTTGCCGGTCATCTAACCAGCGACAAACCGAATCTCTTCCCCACGGGAGTTTGACATGGAAGTCAATCAGCTCAGCTCGATGTCGTTCGATGCTCTGCCCGAGTTGCAACGCAAGTCGAACGGAGTGGCGTTCAACGAGATCGTCGAAAGCTTCTTGCGAGACGTGAATACACAGCAGGTCAACGCGGATGCTGCGGTGCAGAAGCTGGTGACCGGTGAAACGGACAACGTTCAAGAAGTCATGCTGCAACTGACTCAAGCAGACTTGAGCTTCCGGATGTTTATGGAAATGCGAAACAAGGTGACTGACGCCTACCAAGAAGTGATGCGAATGCAGTTGTAGACAATCAATACGGGCATCCGTAAAAACCCGACTCGCGCTCGTAAGCATGGATGCGATACGACGCGATGGAAATGCCGCCACACCGACCGATGGGCGAGCAAGCAGCACAAAAAAAGGGCCTACGATGCGATTTATTTCCGCGTTCTTGATGGGAGCGGCATTCATCTTTGCCGTCTTAGTTCTCTTCCCTTGGATGAAGTCCAACTTGGAAATCAGTCCGGCATTTCGCATCGAAGGCGGAAGTGGCGAACTGGCTGCTGACAAGGGCACGGTGGCTGACGGTGCGGCATCAGAGAAAGTCGCGAGCAAGGCTTCCGCTGACTCCACGAAGTCGGAGTTGGAAGAGCAGTTAGCGGCCGCAGCAGAACGAAGCAGGATGATTCTCGAACGTGAGCGGAGTCTGGAGCGGACCTTTAGCGACATCAGATCTGAACGTGGTTTGATTGATAATGTGAAGCAGCAAATTGAATCGCAGTTGATCGACAAGCTCAGCGAACGAGCGTTGTCGGATGGTTCAATGAAGTCGAAGCGGCGGTTGCAGGACATCGCGAAAGCGTCTCCGAACGAACGTCGTCGATTGATGGTTGAGGCTTATCAGCAAATGACTCCCGAGGGCTTGGCCGAAGTGGTTCAAGACCTCGCGAGAGATGACCGAACAGAGAGTGCGGTCTCGGTTATGAGCGTTCTCGAAGATCGAAAAGCTGCCCGCGTGTTGGCCTTGGTGGCGGAGCCACAACCAACGCTCGCGGCATCGTTGACCGAGCAATTACGTGGTGCAGGAATTCGTATCCACTAGGACGTTGTTCGACTTTGAAATTCGAATAGCGCCGAATCGCTGCGACGTACTGAGCGAGCTCCAGGGAGGGAGCGATCGACATGGACCTAAGAAAAAGTCTGCGCGTGCTGTTTACTTCGAGCCTGGTGTTGGCGGTCTCGGCTTCGGTTGCGACAGCTCAATCACCCGCCGAACAACCCAAGAAGTCTTCGGCATTGATCTACATTCCGAAGACTCGGGTGGACTTGAGCCGCAAGAAGATCACGCGTCCGGCGCCGGGTAGTAAGAGCGAGGCCGATCAAGTTCGAGCGGGCGTGATCACAGCTCCTCCAGTGCCCGCAGACAAGCTCAATGCCGGGCGTACATTCCAACGTCCCGTCGAGATGACGGCGGCGCAGCAAGAAGCCGCAGCCAACCATTTTGCAGTGGTGCCAAAACGCACCGCAACTGGCTCGACGGCTCAAGAGCTGGGTGCCAATCGCGAGTACGCTCAAAAGGCACCGTTCATCACCGATCGTGGGCCGCTGTTGCCAGTGGCGGCGATTCAGCGAGCGCTCGGCCCGACTCAGGGATCGTATGCCACATCGTCGATCGCGAAGGCGACCAGCGTCGGTACTCCGGCGCAGGAGTTCGTCAATCCGGTCCCGCCTGTGCCGATGGTTCCACCGGCGAGCTTGCAGCCCATCAGTTCTCCTACGCGTAACGAGTTGAACTCTGCCTCGATCAATCGCAAGTCGGCGCCCGACGTTGCTCAGAACGCAGCCAGACCGCTGCGAGTCACCCATGTGATTACGACCAAGGCCGAAGTCGCAATGCCGACTGTAGGAAATGTTCCTCAGGCTCTGAGCATTGCCACGATTGCAGACGCCAAGCCTGCTCCGCGAGCGGAAGCTGCTGCCGTTGTCGGTGATGGAGTCATCACTCCCGGCAAGCAGATCATTACGACTGCAGGGACGCTGCAAGAACTGGCTCAACTGAGTTTCGACGACGAACGTAGTTCGGTCACGAATGCTGCTTCGGTCTCGACTCCGTTGCCGACGCCGGTCATTCAAGTGCCGCAGCCAGAGTCGCTCTCGATCACTCCGCCGGTCATCCCGGTGGTGCCGGTGCCTGTAATCAATCTGCCAGCCGTTCAACCCGTGACGGCTCGTCCGGTCGAGATTCCTGCCGTGGCGCGTCCGGCGAGCATTCCGTCTCCCACTGGAGCTGCGAAGTCGCCATTGCCTTTGATGCATCCACAGTCTGCTGCGGTTGAAGTTCATCCGGCAGATGTGTTGCTGTCGGAACTCGAACGAGAAGTCGCCGAGATGCAGGCTGCACGCAGTCAGCTTCGCAGTTCCTTGGAAGCGAGTGACATGCAAGCTCGCGAAGTGGCGGCTCGCACCAACGTTGCTCAAGCCGCGCAACTGCAAACGCTCGTCACTCAGGTCATCACCAAAGTCCGAGCGGATCAGACTCAGGTTGCGACTTCCGAATCGTCCGCGAAGACGCGCGTCGTTTCTGCGGAAGACCTGCCAGCAGACTTCGTCACGATCGGCAGTCGGCTGTATGCGAAGGGAATGTTCGAAGACGCCGAAGTCGCCTTCCGCACGGCGCTGGATCAAGCCGCGAATAGCCACGACCGCGCGTTCGCGAGCTATCTCTTGGCGACCCCTCTGCGTCGTCAGTCCGACTGGACCGAAGCGGGCCGTTATTACCGAGAAGTCGCAACTCAATCCGATGAGCCTGAACTGCGTGACTTGGCTCGTTGGCAGTTGAAGAACCTCAGTGCGCGACGCTCGAAGTAAGTCGTCAACACTGAGCGACTCGCGAGCGCGCCGAAGCTGCGTTCGTCGAGCGTCCTGCGAGAATTCACAATTCAGGCTGCCATCTTTTTGCTGTCTGGGCTTCAATGCGGGGCGTCGGTCCGTTTGACGCTCCTCGAATTCTGTAATGCCCATCATGCCTGATTCTGATCCTCGATTTTTCAACCGCGAGCTTAGCTGGCTTGAGTTCAATCAACGTGTGCTCGACGAAGCTCGCGACGCTTCAATCCCGCTGTTGGAACGTTTGAAGTTCCTCGCGATTACGGCTTCGAATCTCGACGAGTTCTTCATGGTCCGCGTCGGTGGATTGCAGACGTTGTCGGAAGGTGGCAGTCAAACCATCGACCCGTCAGGAATGACGCCAGAGGAACAACTCGTTGCGATTAGCCAACGAGTTCGGCGGTTTGTCGACGACCAATATGCATGCTTCCTCACCGAGATTGAGCCGCAACTAAGCAAGGCCGGCATTCAGCGGTTGAGAGTCAACGAACTCAGTGACTCGCAAGACCGATACGTGCAACAAGTCTGCATGGAAGAAGTCTTCGCCACGTTGGCTCCGCTGACGGTTACTCAGCACGAAGGCCAATTGCCGCTGCTGTCGAACCGTTCGATGAATGTCTGCGTGCGGTTGCAGCGTCCGCTCGAATCGAATCTCGACGAGTTCGAAACGCGCTATGCCATCATTCCGTTTGGTCGCACGAGCATGCGGTTTGTGTCGCTTCCCGTGACGACCGGCTATGGCTTCTTGCTGTTGGAAGAAGTCATCGAACACTGCATTCACCAGTTCTTTCCGATGGAGAAAGTGGTTGAGTGCGCCGCGTTCCGAATCACGCGCAATGCCGACATGGCCATTCGCGAAGATCAGGCGTCCGACCTGTTGGTGCAGATGCAGCAACTGCTGACGGAGCGACGTAAGAGTGACTGTGTGCGACTGGAACTCTCTGAATCTGCGTCGCCCGAACTCACCGAGTTCTTGCGTGTGAGCTTGGATGTTGTTGATCGCGACATCTATCGCATTCCGGGACCGTTGGAGTTGTCGGCCTTCATGCAGCTCACCGAGATGGGCACTGGTGCCGAGAACCGATTCGAGTCGTGGCCTGCGAAGAACTCGCCGTTGGTCGATCCTCCCGAGGACATGTTTGCCGCGATCTCGAAGCGCGACATCGTGCTCTATCACCCTTATGAGAGCTTTGATCCCGTTGTTCGTTTTATCGAGCAAGCCGCGATCGACCCTGACGTCATTGCCATCAAGCAGACGCTGTATCGAACAAGCCGCAATAGCCCGATCGTGGCGGCGCTGGCGCGAGCGGCTCAAAACAGCAAGCACGTGACTGTGATTGTCGAACTGAAGGCGCGCTTTGATGAGGCTCGTAACATTGAAGGTGCGCGAGCCCTCGAACTGGCGGGCGTGCAAGTCTTCTACGGTGTCAAAGGATTGAAGACGCACGCCAAGACTTGCATCGTTGTTCGACGCGAACCGCAGGGCATTCAGCGCTACGTCCACTTCGGGACGGGTAACTACAACGAACAAACCGCGCGGCTCTATAGCGACGTTAGTCTGCTGACTTGTGACGAGTCGCTCGGTCACGATGCCGTGTCGTTCTTCAATGCCGTGACGGGGTACTCGCAACCACTCGCGTTTCGATTGATCGCTGCGGCGCCGTTCGGTTTGAGAGAGCGGTTGGTGGAGATGATCGAAGCCGAGATTCAATTCAAGAAGCAGCGGCAGCGCGCGGAGATCACGGCGAAGCTGAACTCACTGGTCGATCCGGAACTGATCGAGCTGCTCTACAAAGCCTCGCAGGCTGGAGTGAAGGTGCGGCTTAATGTTCGAGGCATCTGCTGTCTCCGACCGGGAGTGCCGGGACTCAGTGAGAACATCGAAGTCATCAGCATCGTGGATCGTTATTTGGAGCACGCGCGTGTGCTTTACTTCAACCACGGCGGCGACCAACGCGTCTTCATTTCGAGCGCTGATTGGATGCCGCGCAATCTCGATCGGCGAGTCGAGCTGTTGGCTCCGATCGAAGACACCGCTTCACGCGATCGATTGATTGCGATCCTCAACAGCTATTTCAAAGACCGAGCGAAGGGACGCATCCTGCAGCCAGACGGCAGCTTCAAGGTTGCTGGCAAACGCAGCTCCAACAAGCTCCGCGCGCAAGAGTGGCTCTATCAAGAAACATGTCGCATGGTCGAACTTGCCGAGCACTCGAAGAACACCGTCTTCGAGCCGTATCAGGCACCGGGGTTAGAGTAACTCTGACCTATCGTGCGAGTACTTCTGGATGCTCGCTCGACCTTCGCTGCGGACCCCGCTCCTTGCTGGTCAACATGAGCGGGGCTAAGGTTCGGCTCCGCGTTTTTGGCCTACCTTTGGACCCTCCGATTCCCCCTCAAGAGAGTCGACTCATGAAGCACTTCTCAACCGCGCTCGTATGGGCGATCTCGGTTTGCATGGCGCTGCAAGCGTCTGCTGGCGATGCATGGAAAGCTAAGCCGATGGACTGGCCCCAGTGGCGAGGTCCTGAAGCCAATGGCATTTCGCGCGAGAAAGGTCTGGTGACCAGTTGGTCGCCCGATGGCGAAAACTTGCTGTGGAAGAGCAAGGAACTCGCAACGCGATCCACTCCCATTTGCATGAACGGCAAGCTCTACATGCTTGCTCGCTTGAATCCGGCGACGGCTCAGGAAGGCGAGAAAGTCGTCTGTGCTGATGCTGCGACAGGCAAGGTCTTGTGGGAGAACAAATTCAACGTCTTCCTCTCGGACGTGCCTGATACGCGCGTGGCTTGGTCGTCTGTTGTCGGTGACCCGGAGACCGGTCGCATCTATGCGCAAGGCGTCTGCGGTAACTTCGTCTGCATCGATGGCGAAACTGGCAAGACGGTTTGGTCGCGGTCGCTCACGGAAGAGTTTGGCTTGTTGAGCACCTACGGCGGACGAACCAACTTCCCTGTGCTGCGTGGCGATCTCGTTTTGATCAGCGCGGTCATTGTAGGCTGGGGCGATTCGGCTCGACCGACTCACCGCTTCATGGCGTTCGATAAGCGCAATGGTCAGCCCGTCTGGATCAACGGCACTTCGCCGCTGCCTTATGACACCACTTACAGCACTCCGGCACTGACGAACTACAAAGGCACTCCGCTGATGGTGTTCGGCTCGGGTGACGGCGGCGTGCATGCCATGCAGCCCAACACCGGTGTTCCAGTTTGGAACTACCTCATCTCGTATCGCGGCGTGAATACCTCGCCGGTCATTGCTGGCGACTTCGCGATCTCTGGTCACAGTGAAGAGAACTCAGACACCAGCAAGATGGCCGCTCTGTTGGCATTGCCGCTGGGGGCGAAGGGCAAGATTGAACCGGGCAAAGAAGCTTGGCGAGATCTCGAAATCTATGTCGGCAAGACATCGCCTCTGGTTGTCGGCGATCGAATCTATGTCGTCGACGATTCTGGTCTGTTCTACGTCGTCGAACTTAAGACGGGCAAAGTGATCGGCAAGCAGAAGCTGGGTACGCAAGGTCGCGGAAGCCCAATCTTCGCTGACGGCAAGATCCATGTCTGCGAAGGCTATGGTCGTTACTACGTCTTCGAGCCAGATGAAGAGAAGGGACTGAAGAAGGTCTTCAATACTCGATTGCCGTCTGACGTTGATGCTTCACCGATCGTCTCGAACGGCCGCATCTTCTTGGCGACGAACGAAGAGTTCTATTGCATCGGCAATAAGGACGTGAAACCGAGTGCTGATCCTCGACCGGAAGTCGCACCGGAAGCACCACTGGAAGAAGACCCGAACCCAGCCCATGTGCAAATTGTTCCATGCGAGTCACTCTTGAGGAGCGGCGCGAAGGGCCAAGCTCAACGTCACGTCGTTCGACTCTACAACAGCAAGGGGCAATTCTTGCGAACTGCCAAGCCTGAAGAGGTTCAGTTCTCAGTGGCTGGCGCAGGCAAGGTTGATGCTCAAGGACGCTTTGAAACACCGTCCGAAAACATTCACGGTGCAGCAACGATTACAGCCAAGGTTGGCGAACTCGCTGGCACGGCTCGCATCCGAGTCACTCCGGATCTGCCTTGGAACTTCGACTTCAACGATGGCCAAGTGCCTGTGAGTTGGGTTGGCATGCGCTACCGCAACATCGTCATCGACTTCGATCTCTACAAGAAGCTCGAGACTCAGGGCGAAAATATCGCTCGGCTTTACGTCTTCTTGCAGTCGGGCTTCACCAACAGCGGACGACCGATGCAGGTCTTCGACAACACCACTCCCGATCAACGCTGGACTGAGTTCCTGCGGTTCCTGCGGTTGATTGAAAAGGTCAAGACGCTCGACGAAGCCAAGACAGAGATTGAACCGCTCTTGAAGGCTCTGGAAGCCGAGAAGCTCATCAGCGAATGGACCTGGGAAGAACTCGCCGACAAGCAGCCCAAGCTGACCGTTAAGCAAGGGGCTCGTAAGATCGAAGGCAACGGAGTGATGACCAAGATCACGACGATCCCCAAGGGGACTCGCAGCTTCGGTACGATGGGCCGACCAGACTTGGCGAATTACTCGATTCAAGCCGACATCTATCTGACCCAACGCTTGGGCAAGATTGGTGATGCCGGTTTGATTGCTCAGCGTTATCGCCTCGACTTCATGGGCGAGCACAAGCAACTGAAGCTGATTTCGTGGATCTCTCACGAGATCAAGTACCACCAACAAAAGGTCGACCTGCAACCTAACACGTGGTTCACGTTGAAGCTTCATGCTTCCACGAAGGACAAGGACGGCAAGAAGGTCGCCGTCTTGCAAGGTAAGGTCTGGCCTCGCGATCAAAAGGAACCGGCGGATTGGGCCATCACTTGGGAAGACGAGCCCGCCAACGAGATCGGCAGCCCCGGTCTGTTCGGCAACGCCAACGACGCTGAAGTGTTCTACGACAACGTGAAGGTGTGGGCGGATTAGTGCTCTATGCTCTGGCGTCTTGGGGAAATGCCGACGAGTCGGCGAGAGATAGTTCCTCAAACGCCTTCACAGTGAGTTGCTTGGGAGCTTCATCGCTCTTGCAACTAGCAACGGCGTCAGACGGTTGATCGAAGGCGAGTCACTCGCGGATTGAAGACGCCCCGAGTTTGTCAGATTGATTTCAAACATCATTTCGATGGAGAACGACATGAAGCTTCGGTTTTCTTTGGCACTCGCGGCGGTTGTGGCTGCGGGGGCGATGACGGAAAGTTCGGCTCAGGACAAAGGATTCGATCCAACGGCAGCAGCATCGAAGTTCATCTCGACCTTGAAGGTTGGCGCCAAGGACTGGCCGATGTGGGGCGGAACGAACTCGCGCAATAACACGCCCGACGGCAAGGGCATCGTGACCAAGTGGGACGTTGAATCCGGCGAGAACATCAAGTGGAAAGCGAATCTCGGTTCGCAGACTTATGGCAACCCCGTCGTCGCGAATGGCAAGGTCTATGTCGGCACCAATAACGGCGCGGGCTACATCAAGCGCTATCCGTCGAGCGTCGACTTGGGATGCCTGCTGTGCTTCGATGAGAAGACCGGCGAGTTCTTGTGGCAGCACTCGAGCCCCAAGTTGCCGACTGGCCGCGTGCATGACTGGCCGCTGCAAGGCATCTGTTGCTCGCCCGCTGTTGATGGCAATCGCGTGTGGTACGTGACCAGCCGCGGCGAAGTCGTCTGCTGCGACGCTGAAGGCTTTCGCGATGGAGAGAACGACGGCCCCTTCAAGACCGAACCCAACGAAGACAAGTACGAAGCCGACATCATCTGGCGTTACGACATGATGGCGGCGCTGGGCGTTTCTCAGCACAACATGTGTAGCTGCTCGGTGACGTTTGCCGGAGACGTGCTCTTCGTGCATACGGCCAACGGTGTCGATGAGTCGCACATCAACATTCCCGCTCCAGAAGCTGCCAGCTTCATTGCGATGGATCGCAACACCGGAAAAGTGCTTTGGTCCGACAAGAGCCCAGGCATCAACATTCTGCACGGTCAGTGGTCGTCTCCGACTTACGGTGTCTTCAATGGCCAAGAGCAGGTCATGTTTGCCGGTGGCGATACTTGGCTTTACTGCTTCGATCCAAAGGGCGATGGCAAAGGCAACGCCAAGTTGCTGTGGAAGTTTGATTGCAATCCGAAAGAGTCGAAGTGGATCCTCGGCGGTCGAGGTACTCGTAACGAGCTGATTGCGACCCCCGTGATCTATGACGGCATGGTCTACATCTCGGTTGGTCAAGACCCCGAGCACGGCGAAGGTATCGGTCACATGTGGTGCATCGATCCCAATAAACGCGGCGACGTCAGTCCAACGTTGGTTAAGGACAAGAACGGCAAGCCGGTCGAACATCGTCGTCTGCAGGCGGCTGAAGAAGGCGACAAGGTCGAGCTGAATCCGAACTCGGCAGCGGTCTGGCGTTATTCCAAGAGCGATCGCGACGGTAACGGCAAGATCGACTTTGAAGAAACGATGCATCGCACGATCGGCACCGTGGCGATCAAGAACAATCTCGTGTTCTGTGCGGACTACAGCGGGTTGTTCCACTGCGTCGATGCGAAGGAAATCGACAAGACTCAAAAGAACGAAGACGGCACCTTCCCGCCGAAGGCGTATTGGACTTACGACATGTTCGCAGCCTCGTGGGGCTCGCCGCTGATCGTGGAAGACAAGGTCTACATGGGCGATGAAGACGGCGATATCGTGATCTTCGAACTCAGCAAGAAGCAGAAGCAGATTGCTGAAGTCAACATGGGCAACGCTGTCTACAGCACGCCAGTTGTGGCTAACGACACGCTGTTCATCGCAAATAAGTCCGTGCTCTTCGCGATCGGCAAGAAAGAATAGTGCGATCTCGGTAAGCACCTGACGTGAAGTCGCATTTCAAACGGGACGGCAATCTTGCCGTCCCGTTTCTTTTTAGCAGGCACTCACTCGGTCCAATTGCATAAACGCTTCATGTCCGCAGCGCTGATTGGGCGTGTGATCAACGAACTTCACAATACGAGAATTGAAGTCGGGAAGCACGACGCAGTTTGCACAGCGCCCACGAGACTCTTCGAACGTCGATTTCTATTCTGGAATCATTGCTACAGCTCGGCACCAGCCGGCGCTGGCGGCTTTGATCTTCACGGGTAGGCATGAGACGTAGAATCCGAATGGCATTGGGATCTGGTCGAGGTTTGTGAGCTTCTCGATCTGGCAGTACTCGGCGGTGATGCCTGCAAAGTGAGCCGGCCAGATGAGTCGACCGTCTCCGGTTCGGCGGTAATCGGCGACCATCGCAGCAAACGGGCGGTCGAGTGTGTAGGCATCAATACCGATGACTTTCACACCCTGCTCCACCAGCCAAAGCGTCGATTCGCGACCGAGGCCCGGCTGTAAGAAGTACTCCTTCGAGTTGATCCGCTTATCCGCCCCGGTCTGCAACAGCACGATGTCGAGCGGCTTGAGTTGATAGCCGATGCGCGTCAGTTCGTTCTTGAGATCATCGACCGTGATGACTTCACCGGCAGCCTTATGACGCATGTCGAAGATGACTCCCGGTGCGAAGCACCATTCGAGCGGCACTTCGTCGATGCGTTTGGCTGGTTGCCCTCCAGACGTGCGACCGTAGTGGTACGGCGCGTCAACGTGGGTGCCGGTGTGCGTAATCATCTTCAACTCTTCGATCGCCCAACCTTCACCCTGCGAATAGACAAGGTCTTCCGGCTTCACACCGAAGAAGTGACTCATCTGCGCGAGGCCCTCGGTTTGATGATCGACATAGTGAATTGTGCCAGGCAACGGCTCGCTGACAGAGTTGTTTTCGAGCGGAACACTGAGGTCGATAAGGCGATGACGAGGCAACACTTGCTGGCTCCTAAAGTGCGATGGATTCCTTGATGCATCCAAGCGATCGGGTTCTTTAATCGATGGCCGCGAACTTCAGGAAGTGGGGCAGAGAAGACCAAGCAGCGTCGTCATGGTGACAAACAGCAGCACCGAGCTGATGACGGCTCGGCGATCAACGTGCCCCGCAGCCGAGCCCAGGCCGAATGACGTTCCCAGCCGATGCCATACTGCGAAACCACAGGGGACAGTGAGGACACCAAAGAGCCACATAGACCACAGTGGCGTTTTGTGGAGCAGCATCTCACGCGCATCGCCGATCGCGTCGAACGATCCGATTCCGATGTAGGCACCATTTGCGATCAAGCAGAACCCAGCCCAAAAACGCGGCAGAAAGTCGAGTGGCCATTGTGCGAGTCGAAAGAGCCCCCAGATACCAAGGGGCAAGAGGACTCCCAGCAATGGCCCGCCCCAAACGACCAACAGCGGATGCGGATTGGGATCGATATCAGTGCGCGAGATTGCGAATGGATGGAGCACGATTTTGGTGACTGTCCCACCAGAACAAATAGCGGCCATCACATGACCGCATTCATGAGCCGCCATCATCCCCAGCCAGCACATAGGGATGAACGTGAGGATGAGCAGCACTTGCGGAAATCGTGACATGGCGGCCACCTCGTCAATTGGGGAGTGATCGATGCTCGTGGTTGAGTGATTTCAGCGGCAACGCATTGCTGGATCTTCTCAGTTGCGGAGCGACTGAGCTACGTAGCTGAGTCGCTCCGCGACTCGATCTTATTCGTGGCCCGGTACCTTGAGTTCGTCATGGATGTGTGATTGCACGATGGGTTCGACGAGCCGTTGAATGGCGGCATTCGCATAGCCGCACCAATGCACCTCAGACGTCACGTCGAACGGCGCGTTGAGAGATTGGCCATAACCGTCTGTCACAATAACTCCAGCTTCTTGAGCAACGAGCAGTCCGGCGAGGTCATACGGATGAGCGGAGATCACTCGGCCTCGGCAACGATCGGACTTTGCCCAGATGGGCCTGAGATCAATGACGCAGCGGTCTCGTCCCGTCATCAGTTGAACAAGTTGCCCGCCCGTTGAAATGTATTGGTCGTCGAATGAATTCGGGGCCAACCCCATTTGCTGATCAACGGCCGCGATTGCTTCCGCCAGCTCTGCTGCCATGACCTTGAGACCAGGGAAGTAGCTGACAACCGAGACGAAGCCATCGCGAAGATTGGTGCGAGGGCTCGGTCGCACGGGAATGGGAACTCGCCGAGAATGCGTCGAATTGTTCTCAGCCTCAGTAACGTCGACGCGAAATCCATTCGTCCCATGACCGCACGTCGCAGTGAAGCAGTCGGCAAGGTTTTGTTTGCTGGGAGGCAGCTCGACCATCACAGAGGCGAACACATCTGCTAGAGATGTCTGGTCGCCTCGATCTGGAGCAACTGCGGCTAAGAACCACGCCGAGCGTTTGTCGTACATCAGCATCCTCGTCCCGTCGATCGGATCCATGAGGATGCGGTACTTGAGCGACGCTGAATTGGGAGTGTTCTCAAGGGGGCGTTGTGACGGCCCCGAAAAGCAGAGCTGGCCGGATTCACCGAATCCTTCTGCGACCAAGAGCAGCGGAAAGCAGTCGAGCGGCCAACGCGAGATCTCGTGCAGAATTAGATCTTCGACATCGCGATCAATCGCGTAGATCCGGTCTCCCGCCATCTCACCTGTGGAGATGGCGAGTTCGTCCCAGGTTGCTGCCGAACGTAACTGCTGGTGTAAGCGTTGTTGCACCGCGAAGCCGACTTGCAGCAAGCGGTCGGTCCATTCGCTGTCGCCGTTCGGAGCCATAGGTTCCTTCCTCAGGTTCGAACGAGATGTGCTCTGCTACTTCTGCTTTTTGATCATGTTCGGACCTTTGCCGGCGGTCTTCTCGTAAGTGCCGTCGCTCTGGCGCTCGTAGCGAGTGAAGCCAAGCTCTTCGATCTTCTTATTGTTCTTGAGGTTCTTGCCAATCGCCATCTGTGAGTGGGAACCGGCGACATACGCGGGCTGAATGACGCGTCGGACTGGCTTGCCCGAGTCGGGATGAACCTGCAGGGCTTTGTCGTGAATGCTCTGCCGGATCTCGAATTGCTCTCCGGGTTGACCGTCTTCGTTGATGATTTCGTAAACGTAAACGGGCATGTCTTCTACTCCTTCAACCTACTTCGAATTGCGATGAATGGTGATGCGTGTTTGAGGCAGCCCATGCCGGACTTGCTGCTCGATGTTCTCGCGCATTTCGCAGCGATAGAAGTCGAGCACTCGAAGGTTCGGCATGCGTCCCAAACTGCGAGCCCCGGATTCATTGATCTTGCTGTCGACCAACGAGAGACGTTCCAAGTTCTTGAGCTGGCTAATGGCGTTCAACGTGTTGTCGCCGATGCCGCTGATTTCCAATGTTCGTAACTGAGAAAGCTTCGCCAAGTCTTCAAAGCCGTGGTCGTCCGCATGCGTGTGAAGTATGACCAACTCTTGCAGCTTGAGGTTTTGACCAAGCAACTTCATCGAGACGTTGGTCAGGTGCGGGCACTGCAAGATGTGCAGCACTTCGAGATCTTTAATACGGGTGAGCTGTTCGATGCTGCGGTCCGAAGCGTCGCACGCGTTGAGTTCGATGTGGCTAATGCGAATGAAGGTGCCAGCAATCTGGAAGTTCAAACGCTTGAGCTTCGTGTCTGTGTCTTTCGTATGCACGTACCTGACCGTCGTGCGATCGTCCTCGCGCGAAACAACGCCGCCTAAGTTCTTCAGCGCCATGGCGGACTTGTCTTCTTGGCATCCCGCCAAGGTCAGCACGCTCAGCAACAGAAGCAGCAAAACACGACAAAACATGAAGACTTCCAAGCAGTGAGTGACTTCGGCAAAGAGCGATTTACGTGATCATTGGCCAGGGCCGCGAAAGGTTAGTGAGTAGAGCCAAGTCTCCGAACCGTCGTCAATCATCGCTTGCTACTTTCGCCATAGAAGTCACGAAGGTCAGCGCGCTGGTTGATCCAAAAGGAGTAAACGAGCGGCGTCCTCGACCCAACCGCTCTCCCAAACGTGCTTCCGATTTGGACCGTCTTGATGAAGATGAGCGATCTTCAGTTGATTGAGCACTGCTTCGAATTCGACATGCTCTGCTCGAAAGTTTCCGTGACCGATGTGGATAAGGCGGGGCGTGCTGTTGAAGCGAAGTGCTTCTTGTCGCGCCAATTCGGTGAGCTGATAGGCTCGAAAGTTTTCATCGGTTTCAAAGATCGGACCAGATCCGTACTTGCCGGAAGCGTTCATCATCAGCGGCGCATCCCAAGCGACAGCCTTACCAAACGCTTGGTGGTTTCTCAGCAGTAGTGAGAACGCGCCCCAGCCGGATTTGCTGAAGCCCAAGAGTAAGCGATCTTCCGCTCGGCCAGACGTTGGGTAGCGGGCTTCAATGAGCGGAACAACGACTTTGAGGAAGTAGCTTTCTTGACGCACTTGCGGATCGGTCGGATGGTCCGCGTACCACGGTAAGTGACTGAAGGTCGGAGCCACGCAAATGACTCCCCAGCGATTCGCAATGTTGAGCCGGCGGGCTTCGCTGAGTCCGTCTCCATATTTGTTTTCGTCACCTGCTTCGACCGGAAGCACGTAGACGACGCGCGGCTTACCGTTGGTCGGCAAGTCGTCAGGCACAAGCACTCGCACCTTGGTTTCACCCGCCTGTAAGGAAGATTGCACTCGATAGAGATGCTCGCCCGAGTTGGTCACTTCGCGTGCGGAAACTTCAACTCGTTCTTTTGCGCCAAGAAGATGTGGCAGCACGAGCGCATTCCAAATGCGATAGCCGTCCTCATTCATGTGTAGGCCATCTTTCAGCAGGAGGTTGCCTCGCGGGTTACCTTCGGCATCGAGCATGGGCTGCCAAACATCGACGAATGAGATGAAGTCGTGGCTTTTGGCGTATTCGTAAATCGCCAAGTTGGCGGCCTGCTGAATCTTGGCCAACTTCCATCGAGATGTGCTGGGCTTGATTGCGACAAACAACAGCTTGGTTTGCGGGAGCTTGGTATGCAGCGCCTCGGCAAACTTCTGAAAGTCTGCGAAGACTTGCTCAGCCGACTTGCCACCAGCGATGTCGTTATCGCCGGCATAGAAGACGACGGTTCGCGGTTCGTGCTTCAAGACAAGGCGATCGATGAAGTGAACCGAGTCTGCAATCTGAGATCCTCCAAAGCCTCGATTCAGAACTTTGAATCCAGGAAATGAAGCTTCGACCTTCCACATGCGAATGCTCGAACTGCCAACGAAAACGATCTCACCTTTGGGGAACGGAGTCCTTTGGTCCTGTTCTTCAAAGGCTTGGATGGACTTCTCCCACTTCGCGAATGGATCGGCCTTTTCGCCAGTCGCTGTCTGTGCAACGACCGTTTGCCAGCTAGTTGCGAGAATGAGAGCGAGCATCACACAGCGAACAAACGACGGCATGAGAGTTCTCCAAAGACCAAAGCCTGGACTCACTCGCGGCACGAGCGAGCTGCCAACAAAACCTGTCGCACTCATAGCACGAAACCCCGCGACATTCTTGCCGAGCAGCCTGACGATGACTCTTGGTGAATCAGTCAGCACTCGTGACGAGAATGGCGCGGGGTTGTTGTGGGAATCAATCACTTAAGCAGAGAGCGAACTACGCAGCGACTCGCTCGCGTTCGCGATCTCGTTGTTGAGATGCCAACTTCGGGAACGGCAGAACGACCTTGGCACCTCGGCGAATGTCGTCACAAGCTTGGACGAAGGCTTCGAAGATTTGCATGTCGAGCCGCGACGACGTGCCATTCTCAGGATGCCATTGCACTCCAAGAACGAACCACTTCTCGTTGACCGACTCGTAGGCTTCGATCACTCCGTCTGGGCAGCGAGCACTCACTTTGAACTGCTTGGCCAATTGCCCGACAGCCATGTGGTGTTGGCTATTCACACGGATTTCGCCCGGTCCGTAGATGTCGAATAGCAGCGAGTCTTCCTCAATCTCAATGAGGTGTCGCAAGTTCGGCTCGACGGGGTCTCTGTGCTGCAATGGCTTCGGCAGATCTTCGGGGATGTGTCGCAGCAACGTGCCACCGCAAACTTGGTTGAGCAGTTGCATGCCCGAACCGATGGCAAGCACCGGAATCTTGCGCTCCATGGCGAGCTTGCAGAGGGTGCGTTCGAACTTTTCACGACGAGCAGGCATGGGGCGAAGCGCGGGATGCGGATCGTAGCCTTGCTTCACAATATCAACGTCTAAGGCACATCCAGTGATGACCAGCCCATCAACCATATCGATGGCTGCCGCGATATCTGCATCCTCGGTCAATGGAGGAATGAGGATTGGCAGACCTCCGGGACAGTTACGGGCTTTGTTGTTGCCGGCGGTTTCAATCTTGGCGTCAGTAACGCAGTCAAAGTAACCCGCGTTGAACCAACTCAACGCTCCTGCATCCTGACGAGCCGGTCGAAAATCACCCGTGACCCCGATGATGGGCTTCTTCGTCATACTGGATTCCTTTCCCTCGAATAAGCGATCGAATCTCCCTGAAGCCGATGGGGCCGCGACACGACACTGCCATAGCACGGTGACTCGAATGGGGGCGATCAGCACGACGAGAAGTTCTCATCGGAAACACGTTCATTAAGCGACGTGTTACCGCGGAGTCCTTTCCGCATGAGCGAATCGTTCCTTCGATTCACAGTGGCCATGAATGACGTTGGCCAATCATCAACTTCTTGCTGTCAGCGGCCGCCAATTCCCAATTAGCGACATCCGCTATCCCTCAGCGGCGGCGAATGCTAACGGCGTCAATCTCAGTTTCCAGCATCTCTTTGATTTTGTGTTAAAGCTCTGAAGCACCACATTCCCTTGTGTTAGGTGCCATTCTTCGAAGCCTTCAACCGCACTTTTACTTTTGTCTGATGAACTCAATAGTCGTTAGTCAGACTTTTTCGCGCCCAAGTAGCCGATCACGGCGACGATCGACGAGCTGTTGACGATCGTCCTAGACTCCTTAGTTCGCATGCTGCGAGCCGCATTCTCATGCGCCTCAAATTGGGCCATTTCTCTTTCTGTTTCGACAAGGAGTCCGACTGTGAGTACTCGTCAAAACCGTCGCCAGTTTATGGGCACCGCCGCGTTGGCTGGCGCCACGATGCCGTATTGGTTCACCAGTTCGCAGCCGATTGCGCACGGCTTTCAAAGCGCCAATGAGCGGCCGCTGATCGGCTCGATCGGCACCGGCGATCGTTGGAAGCAAGTCATCGGCGGCGCGATGAACTTCGGCGATGTCGTTGCGTGCTGTGACGTCGATGCCAATCACGTCGAAGAAGGTAAGAAGATTTGCACCGACGCGCAGACGAAGAAGGGCGTCAATCGCTCGATCGACACCTACGATGACTATCGCAAGATCCTTGATCGCAAAGACATCGACATTGTCACAATTGTTACTCCCGACCATTGGCACTCGAAGATTGCCATCGAAGCGATGCAGGCCGGAAAGGATATCTACTGCGAGAAGCCGCTCACGCTGACGATCAACGAAGGCAAGCAGATCGTCAAAGTGCTCAATGAGACGAAGCGCGTCTTTCAGGTCGGAACTCAGCAACGCAGCGAGATGGGGCAACGCTTCATTCAAGCGGTTGCTCTGATTCGCGAAGGCCGCATCGGCAAGTTGCTGAAGGCGACATGCGATATCGGCGGGGCTCCGACGTGCGGCGAGATCCCGAAGGCCGACGTGCCGAAGGGACTCAATTGGGAGAAGTGGCTCGGGCAAGCTCCGCTCGTCGACTTCCGCTTCAAAGAAGGCGGACGCTGGGGCAATAGCCGTTGCCACTACGAGTTCCGTTGGTGGTACGAGTACTCGGGCGGAAAGATGACCGACTGGGGTGCGCATCACGTCGACATCGCGTCATGGGCGATCGGACAAGACGGGCCGATCAAAGTCATTCCCGTCGAGCATCATCATCCCGTCGAGTTCAAGAACGGCATGCCGGTGCAAGACGACCGCTACAACGCCGCTGACAAGTTCCATGTGCAAGCCAACTTCGCGGAAGGCATCGAGATGCACATCGTCAGCAACTCGAAAGACGGCAATGGCATTCTCTTCGAAGGCACCGAAGGCCGCTTTCATGTCAGCCGCGGCGCGATCAAGGGCGGTCCGATCGAGGCACTCAAAGATAAGCCGCTGCCCGACGGCGCGATCGAGAAGGTCTATGGCGGTAAGAAGCCCGAATCGCACATGAAGAACTTCATGGAGTGCGTAAAGACTCGCGAGAAGCCGATCAGCGACGTGTGGTCGCACCATCGAGCGATGACGACGTGCCATCTGGCGAACATCGCCATTCGATTGGACAAGACGCTCGAATGGGATCCGAAGACCGAGCAGATCACGAACGACAAAGCGCTCAACGTGTGGCAAGGTCGCGAGCAGCGCAAGGGCTATGAGATCAACGTCAGCCTCTAGTCTGCTTCGGGGCGATCAGTAAAAAGGAAAGGCGGACTGTGAATGCAGTCCGCCTTTTTCATTGAACTAAGTTCGTCGCGTGCAAAGTCTCGAAGAGCATTAGATCGAGATTGTCTGAAGCCAAAAAGAAACCCGATGGCGGGCCCGCGCGCCATCGGGTTCGAAACTCTGATCTACCAAGTTGTCAAAGCGAACATCCATTGGCTGGGGGCGGCGTACCAATTTGAGGGCAGAGACACACCACACACCCCAGCCAATAGAAAGCTCCCGAGGAGACTTGTTGAACCCTCGGGGCAAAGGCGACTCTGCTCAAGAGTCGTCACGAGAGCATCAGCAAGGCCATGACCACACAAGTCGACAGGCTCTGTGTAGTACTCACCTAAGAGATTCGGAAAAGAGCCCACTTGCGGCGGTGGATTCTGATTTATTTTCGAAGATTCACCGGAATCGTCCCGGCTGATCGCTTCGGTCCTCTTTGAAAAGTCGGGAAGATGCCACCAAATTCGGCTTGAACGTAGAGCCGCTGCGTCGACGTAACTCCTAAGAGGCTAATCCCATGCGAATTGTGACCTTCGGCGAAGTGATGTTACGGCTGTGTCCCGAAGAGAACCTGCGAGTCCGCCAAGTGATACCCGGTCGGCTGGAAGCGACCTTTGGTGGTGGCGAATTGAACGTTGCGGTCTCTGTCGCTTTTCAAGGTGGGCAAGCGGCCTATCTGACCGCCCTGCCCGACAACCCAATCACCGATGCGTTGGAGCAAGAACTCGGCAAGTTTGGTGTCGATAGTCGGTTGGTTCGTCGCACCAAGCAGGGACGATTTGGCATCTACTTCGTCGAGACGGGAGCCAACCAACGCGGCGGTACGGTGATCTACGACCGCGAGGGATCTTCGATTTCGTTGGCGGGTCCTGAGACCTATCACTGGGACGAAGCGTTTCGCGACGCAAATTGGTTGCACATCACGGGCATCACCCCAGCGATCAGTAAGGCGGCGGCTGACTCTGCGATGGCAGCAGTCAAGGCTGCGAAAGCGAAAGGCTTGACCGTTTCGTGCGATCTGAACTTCCGCAAGAAGCTTTGGAATTGGGAGCCGGGAACTAAACCGGTGGAACTTGCCAAGCGAGTCATTGGGCAAATGGTCGAGTTCGTTGATGTCGTGATCGCCAATGAGGAAGACGCCGAAATGACGCTCGGCATTTCTGATCCGTCTTCCAACATTGATGCCGGGCAGATCAACACCGCTGGTTATGTGCATGTCGCGCAAGAGATCGTGAAGCGATACCCGAACGTTTCGAAGGTTGCGATCACTTTGCGAGAGAGTATCTCGGCGAGTCACAACAACTGGGGAGCGATGCTGTATGACGTCGCCAGTAACCAGGCTCACTTTGCCCCGCTGAATGGCGAAGGCAAGTATTCGCCGTATCAAATCACACACATCGTCGATCGAGTTGGTGCCGGAGATTCGTTCGCCGGCGGCTTGGTCTTCGCGCTGAACACTCCGGAACTCGCAGAGCCGGGAACAGCCCTGCGATATGCCGTTGCGGCGAGCTGCCTGAAGCACAGTATCAAGGGCGACTTCAACTATTCGACGCGCCAAGAAATTGAAGCGCTCATGAAGGGCAGCGGATCAGGCCGCGTGCAGCGCTAACTGAGAACGCAATAGACCATCGTCTGAGCTCACATTGCTTGGCTGAAGAGCCCGAGCAAGGTGGGCTCATTTCGTTTCTGAAGGTGAGACGTCGGCATATTGCACCAATCGCCCGGCAGCGTGCAGATCTTCGAAGACCTGCGCTCCGACACCAGCGATCAACGCTGCTCCGAACGCGGCTTCTTCACGATGCTTAGTTGCTACGGGAACGAGCTGCATTTCGTTTTCGACGATCGACGACAGCAACTGATTCTCTCGCAGCCCGTTGCCCGCAGTCACGAGTCTTGATTGCTTCTTTCCGGTGACCGAACAAATCAGTTCGTAAGCTTGGCGATAGTCATTAGCCATGCCTTCAAGCAATGAACGCACGAGGTTGCCTGGGGTCAAACTGCGAGCCGAGATCCCTGATAACGCACCTCGCTTATGAGGGTTTGCTCGAGTGCCAGAGAATGTCGGCAACAGCGACATACCCGCGCTGCCGGGCGATTCTTGAGACGCCAATTTCGTGAGTTGCGAATAGAGCGTTCCTTCAATCTTCTGTCCAAAGAGTTGCTCGCCGATGAGCCGGAAGAATCGTTCCACAACTTGAAATGACCATCCGCCACTTAAGCCCACGAATGACAGTAGGTTGCCGCTGATCGGGAACGGTCTGAGTTCAATCGGAAACCTGTAGTCGCATTGTGGAGTGAAGACGGCGACTTGAGCTCCCGTGCCCACGTTTAAGAGGACGCTCTCGAACCGATCTGCCACGCTCCCCAAGAAACACGCCTGATGGTCGCCGATTGGAACAAAGACCGGCATGCCGGATGGCAACCCCGTTGATTGGGAAGCGCGGTCGGTTAATCGCCCAACGACCTTGTTCGCTTCTCGCACTTGAGGGAACTGAACTCGTTCTAATCCCATCGCACTCAGAGCAGCCTCGCTCCAGTCGCGAGTCGGGACATCGAAAACACCTGCTGATCCCGCACAACTGGGATCCGTCAAAAGCGGTCCGTCGGTCAGCTCATTGGCGAAATAGTCCATCAAAAAGCAGGCGCGGCCGTCGGCTGGAAGCTGATTGGTCTCTCGCAGCCAGTAAAGAGTCGTGCCCATGAAGCCGGTTCTTAGTCGACAACCAGAACGCCTTGCCGTCTCTTCATCGATTCTTTCATTGGCTTTTTCGACCCAAGATCGTCCGCTCTCATCAAGGTCGTTGCCTCGCTGATCTTGCCAATTGATAAACGGAGTGAGCGGACGACGCTGACGATCGACAATAACGGAGCCATGCTGCTGACCAGTGATGCCGAGGCCGACTACTTCTCGAACTCGACTTCCAAGTCGCTGCACCACTCCACGCAAACATTCGATGCCCGCTTGAGTGAGACTGATGACATCGAACTCGCTGCGTCCACGCTCTTGATCGCGCGGTGTCGCAGTATTTTGGCTGGTGGGGGATGTGGCCTGAGCGACGATCGACCCCGATTGAGCATCAACCGCGATGGCCGTAGTTTTGGTCGTGCCCAGATCGATCCCGAGCATGAGTGTCATAAGAATCTCTCTCAAATGCTTAGCTGCTGGCGCTGATCTATGTCGCGATCAAGTGGAGTGTTTGTCGGCATTCACAACTTAAGAAGTCGGTCAACGATTTCATTCGGGATACGGCCACTGAAAGTGTCGCGAATGAATGGGGCTGCATTCAGAGCCGAGCCTGCTCAATCTCCGACAACCCCAGCAATTGTTTCACTTCGCCGAAGGAGAGCATTTCGTTCTGCATGTGATCTACCCGTCCGTCGTTCAACATGGCCTTCGCGAGACGGCGCACGACGTGACCTGTCGCGAGAAGAGTTCCGACTGGATCCACTACGATTTTGAAGCCCAGTTGTTCCAGTTCGGTTGCTGACAAGATCGGAGTCAGACCTCCAGGCAACATGTTTGCCAATTGCGGAAATGGGACTTCAAGTGCGACTCGGGCTAACTCCTCACGAGACTGAGGCGCTTCAACAAAACAAATGTCGGCTCCGAGTTCTCCGAATCGCACAGCTCGTTCGATCGCTGCATCGAGCCCTTCCAGCGCTCTCACATCAGTGCGAGCAATGATGACGAAGTTCGAATCTCGCCGAGTGTCGAGTGCGACTTTTAGCTTCGCGACCATTTGCTCGACGGGCACAACTTGTTTCCCCGCGAAGTGGCCACATCGTTTTGGTGCAACTTGATCCTCAAGCAACATCCCAGAAGCACCCGCCTCTTCGAAGTTTCGAACGGTGCGCGCCACGTTGTGAAGATCTCCGTGGCCAGTATCACCATCAGCAATTAATGGCACCGAGAGTCGCTCACTCATGTGTCGGACAGCTTCGACCATTTCTGTGAGGGTTGTTAGCCCAACATCGGGATAACCCAAGACACTGGCAGATACTCCGAATCCCCCTAGGAACAGAAGCTCGATGCCCGCGTCTTCGAGTATCCGAGCGGTGAAAACATCATGCGGTGCAAACGATCGAATAATACCCGGTCGCTTCAGAAGCTCTCGGAGCCGACGATTCTTGTCTGGCGATGACACTGTCGCTCATCCTTTCCGTCGAAAACAATCGAGGCGGCTCTCATTACAGATTTGCCACACTTGATAATGACGAAACTCGGCGCGGCGAATCGTAAAAAGCCAAGCGGATCGAACAACACTAGCAGTGTAATATCCGAAACCTGATGTGAAGCCGCAGCGGAGTTATTGGCGATGTTTCCCAGGTATCCAAAGTACGCTTTGGCGTCCCTTGTCATTCGCATATTGAGCTAGCACGAATAGCAAGTCGGAGAGTCGATTCAGGTACTTGGCAACCTCTGGATTGATCGTGGTTGTCCCCATCAAATCCCAGACACCAACTTCGACTCGTCGACACGTCGTTCGAGCTAAGTGCAGCCAAGCTGCTGCCGTAGATCCGCCGGGCAGAACGAAGCTAGTGAGCGGTTCTAGCGACTCGTTGGTTTCGTCGATCCAGTGTTCCAGCTTGGCGACTTGTTCTGGGGAAACTCGCAGCCTTTGACTGGCTTTCTCGCCATCTTCGATTGGCACGCAAAGGTCAGCCCCGACGTCGAATAGGTCGTTCTGAATTTGGCCAATCCATCCATCGATTGGTTCAGGGAGCGTCACCGTTCGGGCGATCCCAAGGATTGAATTCAGTTCGTCGACACCGCCATACGCGATGATTCGAGGATGATTTTTCGGGACTCGGCTTCCATCACCTAAGGAAGTCTCTCCGAGATCCCCGCCGCGCGTATAAATGCGGTTTAAGAGTACCAATCAATTCCCTTTAAACGTAAGCGAGATGAGAAACCGCAGGTCGTGAAATGGAAAGTGGCAGCGAGATGCTGCCACTTTCATATTGCTAGACGGAGTCAATTAGAACAACAAGCGGTCGAGAATGCTGCGAGCAATCACGAAGGCATTATCGATTTCCGTAACTTCGCCAATTCGATCTCCGGCATCTGGAGCATCTCCGCTGCCGTTGCCGCCCGTCAGTGTGTCGAAGCCACCGTTACCTTCAACAGTATCATTTCCGTCGCCACCTACGACAACGTCGGGATCGTTCGTGCCTTTGACAACGTCGTTACCAGAATCGCCGAAGACGTAGTCACGTCCTGCTCCGCCTGTCACGAGGTCGTTTCCAGCACCACCACTTACCGTATCATTGCCATTGCCACCGACAACGTAGTCGATGCCTTCATCGCCGCGGACCACGTCATCTTGATTGCCACCATCAACGGTATCGTTTTCAGTTCCGCCGCTCAGCTTATCTGAGCCATCGCCGCCCAGGATCGAGTCGTTGCCAGCATCGCCGTAGATGCGGTCGTCACCAGCTTCACCGATCAGGGTATCCTTGCCACCATTACCGCGAATCACATCGTTGCCGGCGTCTCCATTGACCGAGTCCTCGCCGCTACCACCGTAGAGGATGTCGTCACCTGCACCGCCAGAGACAGTATCCGCTGCGAGTCCAGCAGAGATGAAGTCGTTCCCATCGTCACCGAAGAGGGCATCAACGCCCGCACCGCCGAGGATCGAATCGTTTCCGGCACCACCGCGAACTGACCAGAACAACTTAGCCAGATTGCTCGCAGAGGCATCCAATGAGTCGTTACCGTCGCCAAGATTGATTTCAAATCGAACGGTTTCCGTCGTTGCTGCTGCCAAACTCCCAACTGTTACGACGTCATCACCACCCATTGTGTTGAGTTGCACAATCTCGACTTGCTTCATCAATACGGTGAATGGGGTCTGATTCGTTCGCTTAATAACAATTCTAGGAGCTGTATACGATATCGAGTAAATGTCATTTCCGACGACGCCATCCGGCAACTGGAGAACGTCGACGCCGAGTAGGCTGGATAATGCGTTTCCTTGACCATCAACCGTGTCATTGCCAACTCCAGCGATCAGAGTGTCTGCACCTGAGCCACCGAAGATCACGTCGTCGCCTAGTCCACCGTCTTCGACATCGTTGCCGTTGTTGCCGACCAACAGGTCATTTCCGGATTCGCCAAAGATGGAATCATCACCATCTTGGATTGCCAGAGGCGATGACAAGTCCGCAGCGAAGCCGTAGAGCGAGTCATTATTGTTTCCGCCGTGGATTTCATCTTGGCCTAGGCCACCTTCAATCGAGTCGTTGTTGGTGCCGCCGTCTATATAGTCATTACCGGCATCGCCACGGATGAGGTCGTTCCCAGCTTCGCCATACAGGAAGTCGCGGTCGTTGCCGCCATTGATGGTATCAGCACCGCCTTGGCCGGTGATGACGTCTACGCCATCGCCGCCAAAGATCAAGTCGTTTGACGTGCTGCCAATGAGCGTGTCATTTCCGCCGTTACCGTAGATGGTGACAGAACCTACCGAGTAGCGGCTGGCGTCGATCAAGTTGCCATCGTTGCTACCGGTGAGCTGGAATTCTTCAATGTTAGAGAAGGTCGTTGTGACAGTATCTACGACGACTCTGGTATTCGAGAGGACGATCGATTCATCAGCCAACGCGATGGCGTCGAAGCGGTCAGTGCCGTTTTCGCCGTTGAGGACGTCAATTC
>OMIV01000380.1 GCA_900299185.1 Planctomycetaceae bacterium | reverse complement strand
TAATGGAGTCCAATCGTCGGAGCAGATCCAGAGCTTGCTCGACGGCAGCCGGCTTCGGCGGTTCAAACCACGGAAACGCAGCAATGTCCCGCTCGCCCCAACACAGCAACTGCAACACGGTCCCCGCCAGGTCGACGCGCCGAACTTCAGGCTCTTCAAATTCAGGACGCAGCATCTGCGAGCGTTCGTCCCACAGCCGCAAACACACGCCCGGTGCCGTGCGACCCGCTCGACCAGCTCGTTGATCAGCCGATGCTCGCGAGCACTTCTTCAACTCCAGCCGATCCAGTCCCACCGTTGGATCAAACGTCGGCACGCGAGCCAACCCGGCATCGATCACCACCGTGATGCCATCGACTGTGATCGAGGTCTCGGCCACGTTCGTCGCGAGCACGACCTTTCGTCGTTCGCTCGGAGACAGCACCGCGTCCTGTTGCTCGGCAGGCAGGTCGCCATACAGCGGCATGATGGCGACGTCCTTCAAGCGATCAGCCAGATCTTGCTCGGTGCGCCGGATCTCACCCACGCCCGGCAGAAACACGAGCATGTCGCCACTGGTCCGATCCAACATGCTCAACACCGCATCGCTGGCTTGCTGAGTGATCGGCCTTTGATCGGGAAACTTGAGATACCGAACTTCAACGGGAAACGTGCGACCGGCACTTTCAACGATTGGGCAACTACCCAAGAACTTCGCGATGGGTTCCGCCGCCAAAGTGGCCGACATCACCACGATCCGCAGATCGGGCCGGACTGTTTGTTGAATGCGCCAAACCATGCCCAGCGCCACGTCGCTCGATAAACTGCGTTCATGGAATTCGTCGAAGACCACGACACTCAAGCGTTCGAGAAACGGATCATCAAATAGCATCCGCAACAACACGCCTTCGGTCACGACGCGAACGCGAGTGCGAGCCGTCACCTGCTCGTCAAAGCGAACTTGATATCCGACCAATTCACCAAGCTTCGTGCCGCGTTCGATTGAGATCCGCCGAGCGGCCGCGCGAGCAGCGACCCTTCGCGGTTGCAGCATCACGATCTTGCCGTCTCCAGCGAGCCCCGCGTCGAGAATTGCTGGCGGCACGCGCGTGGTCTTGCCCGCACCAGCCGGAGCCTTCAACACAACCGAGTTCGATGTTCTCAACGACTCGATCAGTTGCGGCAGGACGGAATCGATCGGCAGAGCGATAGTCATCTGAGTCGCGTCCCTCGTCCCTATTTCAACTTCGCATAGGTCTCGCGCAACAGTCGCTCGGTCTCGTCCCAGCCAATGCAGCCGTCAGTGATCGACACGCCGTACTGCAAGTTGTTGGGGTCGCGCAAGTCCTGCTTACCCGGCAGCAGATTGCTCTCCAACATCAAGCCGATGATGTTGCGATTGCCGGTGATGCGCTGATCGACAACGTCTTCCCAAACGACCGACTGCCGCTTGTAGTCCTTGTTCGAATTGGCATGGCTGCAATCGACGACCAATCGTGGAGCCAGCCCCGCGTGTGTTAATCGTTCCACCGCCGAAGCGACGGCCGCAGCTTGGTAGTTTGGTCCCGATCGTCCACCTCGCAGGATCACATGACCAAACGGGTTACCGGTCGTGTTGACGATGCAAGTCTGCCCGTCTTGATCAATGCCCAGGAAACTATGAGGCGACCGAGCCGCAATCATCGCGTCGATCGCAACCTGCAATTCACCATCGGTCCCGTTCTTGTAACCCACCGGCATCGACAGTCCGCTCGCCATCTGACGATGCGTCGGAGACTCGGTCGTGCGAGCACCAATCGCCGTCAACGTGATGAGGTCTGCGATGTATTGCGGAGTCACCGGCTCCAGCAGTTCGGTGGCCGCCGGAATGCCGAGCTTCGCCACATCCAACAACACTTGCCGAGCCAGCTTCAAACCGGTGCCAATATCAAAGCTGTCGTCGAGATGCGGGTCGTTGATCAACCCCTTCCAACCAACCGTGGTGCGCGGCTTCTCAAAGTACACTCGCATGATGACGAGGATGCGGTCGCGAACATCATGGGCGACTCGTTGCAGCTTCCGCGCGTACTCCATCGCGGCTTCGACATTGTGAATCGAGCACGGGCCAACCATCGCCACCAACCGCGAGTCGTCTCCATTGAGGATCTGGATGAGATCTTCACGCGATCGAGACACGAGATCCGACACTTCGTCGGTAATCGGAAAGTCCGTTTTGAGCTGCCGAGGCGAGGTCAACGGAATGGTGCTGGCGATGTGCAGGTACTGAGTCTTACGCATGGAAGTGTCGAGCTTCGTCAGAGTGAGGCGGGAAAAGGGGGCGGGATGCTAAGTCGAGCTGAAATCGAAAGGTAGCGGCGTGCGAGCCCCGACGGCAGAAATGGCTGGGCCAAGGACGGAGGTCCGGCACTTCAGGGGCTCGATTGGTCGGTGGCACGCATTAGTTCGCCGCTGAATGCGACGTCAAATAGCAGGCCATCGCCGCGAGATCAGCGTTTCGAATTCGAATCCATCAGCCGTTTCAGCTTCGACTCGTAGTCCCGCAACCGCGCGTCGCGTTCTTCTTCCTCGCTCAATTCGGCGGGAGCGTCTTCACCCAGATGCTTCAGACGTTGAGTCGTCACTTGCATCTTGCCGTGTCGTTCGACCGCAATCGTGGCGCTCGTCGGACCGTCAGACCGTACAACGTCATCGCGGCGTAAGGCGATCGACATGGGAGCATTCTGACTGGCATCGGGCTTCTCGCGCGGCGTGCCATTCAATTTGACCTGAGCCATATCTGAAAACAGCACGGAGCCATCGGGACGAGTCAGCCGCACTCTGACAGCACAGTTCGCTTCAGAACTTCCCTTGCGGGTGTAAGGAGCAAACACCGTGTAAGACGGACCGAACTGAGTCTCGCCCAAGCGTGAGTTGAGTTCGTAACTGGGCACATCAACTTGGTGCAGTGGCTTCGACTGTTCTTCCGGAGTGCCCACGTCGTCAAACACAAAGATCTTGAGTTCGCCCTGCACGGTGACGGGGACGTCGCCTTCTCGGGGGAAGAAGAAAACCTGCCCCGCGAGGCCGCGTGTGGTCTCACCGTTGAGCCCTGGGCCATCGGCTTGCTGCCAGACACACAGGATCTTCGCCGCCGGATTACGAGCCGTCGCAGGAGTAAACGCAGCCCGCTTGGATCCCGTCAGTGACGAACAGCCCAAGCCCGCCATCGCGAGGCAACAGGCCACAACACTCAGAACATCTCGCCATCGACGAGCCATGATCCGCATCCTTGCTGATTGGCGTGATCTTCAAGAACCAAGCATGAAAGTGATTCGTCCCGTTTGCCCTTCGGAGACCGAGTACTCCGACAAGAACTCAACGGGACGATCTCTCGCACATTTCGAACTTACTTAGTGCGCGATTTGGCTTTGGCCGATTCTTCGTGCGAAACCTGCCGAACTCCCGAGTCTTTCAAACTTCGACGAGTCATCGGTGCCCCATCGGAAGCGGGTGCTGGCGGTGGATTCGATGGCGAGACCGGAGTCGTAGGAGCCGGTGCCACTGGCTGGCTGAGACTGTCGAACCGGGACGGCTCAACAATCGGCGAGATCTGCTCGGGCGGCAGTCCAAAGATCGGACCGTGAATCTCTTCCGCTTCACACTCGGTCCAATGGAGTCGCGAAGCTTCGATGACCTTGAGTTCTTCGCTGTCCATCTTAGTGCGCACAACTCGCGGCGTCAGGAAGATCAACAGTTCTTTTCGCTGTGTGACCGTCTTGTCGTAGCGGAACGCAGTACCAACAACCGGCAGATCACCCAACCACGGCACCTTGCGTTCAAGCGTGTCGTTGGTCTTGGTGATGAGTCCGCCCAATACGACGGTCTCAGCATCGGCCACTGTCACCGTCGCACGCGCCGTTGTGCCATCAATGATGGGCGACTTGATTTCGGCCTGTGTAGTACTTGCTCCAACGATGGAAACCGATCCGTTAAGTACCGTCTTTATGGCTTCCATCTGGATTTGAATCTTGCCGTCGTCACCCACTTTTGGAATCACCTGCAAAGTGATGCCAACTTGTTGCTGAGCGATCGTCGGAGAGAACGTGCCGAAGCTGGTGGCGTTGGTACCAGACACGATCGGAATCTGCTGCCCCACGTTGATGTAGCCAGCTTGATTGTGCAGCGTTCGAATCGATGGACGACTCAGAATTTCGAGCTTGCGGTTATAGGCTAAGGCTCGCAGCAAGACGCTGACCGAGTCCGAGCCAGCAGACAGCACCAAGCCGCCAAAGCCCAGTCCGTCGGCATTGGTTCGACCGACACTCAAGTTACTAATGCCTTGAGTTCCGACTTGGCCGGGATGAGCAGCTCCAGTCCCACCCACTTGATTGAGGGAGTTACCGACGGTGCCCGAGTTAAACCCGAAGCCCGGAGTCACGACGCCATTCGTCACGGCGCTTCGTCTGAAGAGCACCGGATCTTGTAAGCCCAATTCCACGCCAAACTCGTCCGTGTTGTCGAGCGTGACTTCGACCAGCAACGCTTGAATGACGACTTGCGGTAAGTCTTCATCCAACGACTCGACCATCTTCACGATCTCGTCGAAGTAACGTGGGGACGCGCTGATCAACACCGAGTTCGTGTTGTTCTCGAACTGAATGACAGCCTGCTTTTCGAGCCGCTCGTACTGACTGATGAGCTGTCCGTTCGCCTGATTTCCACCGCCGGCCTGCTGCTGGAACACCGTCAGTTGGCTCGTGATGAATTGCTGCACGGCGGTCGCGATGTCTTGGGCAGTAGTGTTCTTCAAACGGAATACCTTGGTCTTCCGCTCGCGAACGTCATTCGAATCGAGCCGCAAGATCAGAGCATCGACGACATCGAGAGCCTCTGCCGTACCGATCGCCACTATGCTGTTGGTGCGAGCGTCAACCGAGAACCGCAACGGCACGACGCTGCTCGCGTTCTCTGCCGCTGCCAATTGCACGCCGGCTGCCGCTTGGTTGTTCTGATTGTTGCCACCTTGGCCGCCTTGATTCTGATTCGTCTGGCCGTTGAAGAGCTGATTCAGCAACGTCACGACCGACGACGCGTCTGCGTTCCGCAGTTGGAAGTGCTTCACTTCCGCCACGTTGGTCGCGGGACGATCCAATCGTGTGATGAGTTCACGAACAAGCTCCATGCTCTCTTCAGGAGCCGTGACGATGAGCGTGTTCGAACGGTCGTCGCTGTTGATGCGGATGTCGGCCAAGATGCCCGAACGCAGCTTCTGACCATTCGGTCCATCAGCCGTCAGGTACTCCAAGACCGCCGATCGAACGTCGCGCAACTGAGTGGCCGAATTACCGCCGCCAATCCCCAGCACCGCTTGTCCCAACTGTCCCTGCCCCAACTGAGCTGGATTCAAGACGCTCTGCAAGATGAGGTTCACGGTCGTCTGTAATTGATCTGCCACAGCGTGCTTCAAGGGGAACATCTCGACGCGGCTAATCGCACCGGATTCGTTCTTGTCGAGCTGCGGAATCAAGTCAGAGATCGCCTTGAGGTCATTTGGCTGAGCCAGGACGACCACCGTATTGGTTCGAACGTCGGCCACGATGCGAACGCGAGTCGCGAGCCCCTTGTTCTGATTGCCCTGGCGATCGAAGAACTCCTTCAGCATCTCTTCCATCTGCCCAGCGATCGCATACTTCAGAGTGAAGGTCGCGAACGCAGTGCTCGGAGCCAACGGACGATCAAGTTCTTTGATGAGCTTGATGACCGAGTCCAAATCACGCGGAGCCGCCAACACCAGCACGGCATTCGGTCGCACTACGGCGACCACGCTGATGGAAGTCGTCTGGTCGGTCTTCTTGCCTTGCGCGTCCTTAAGCTTGTCGTAGACCGTCGTGAGTAAGTCGGCCAACGCTTCGCTGTCGATGTTCTTGAGCGTCTGCAAGTGGACGTCAGGAGCCGACGCCGCACTGAGTTCCTCAATCTGCTTGATGATGGCCAGCTCGGCATAAACGTCTGCCTGATTACCTTTGAGGATCAGAACGCCGATGTCTTCCATCGCTTCGACATTCACATCACTGCGAATGCCGCCGATCTGATTGGGCAACGGATTGCCGTTCTCGTCCTTGCGATTGGTCTGCGTTTTGACGTCTTCAGGCGTTTCGCCCTTCTGATCATTCTGAGCGACCAGCCGAGTCACTGCCGCTTGCACGTTCTTAGCAACAGCCGTCGCGCCCTTCTTGGTGGAGATCAAGCGCGTTGTTTCCTGGGCTTGCCCCGGCGCGGCATCCAAGCGTTGCAACAGTCTCACGATGCGATCGGTCTGCTCGCCCGTACCTTCGACCTGCAGGACATTGCCCTCAGTGTCGACCCCGATCGTGAAGAGCACTTTGCGGACGGCGTTCTTGTCGTCCGGCGACGTGTTCCCATAGACGCGGACGGCGGGCAATCCGCCCGGCCCTTCGTCGATGATCTCAGCTCGCTCGCGGAAGGCATCGAACAGTTGCTTCGAGAGATCGCGAGCCGACTTCTGCTTGGGTTGATACGGCTTCACCGACGAAGCCTGTGACCCGCTCTGATCTCCGTCCTGGTACACGGCGGTTCGCAATGCTCCATCGCGGCGCGGAGCAACTCCTGACGCCGTCGCCTTCGAGCGGCCCGCATTCGAGGCACCATCGGCGACTTGGCCACCGGTCCGTTGAATCGGGTTGGCATAGTTCTTGGCCGGGACTTTCACATCATCCGACGAAGCTGCTTCGTTACGAGCTTCGCCCTCAGAATCGACCTGCGACCGTCGGTACTCAGGTCGCGTCGTCGGCAGATAGAGGCAGACCAAGAAGTTGCCTTGCTCGACAACTCGGAAGTCTTGCTTCTCGAGTTCTTGATTCAGGATTCGCAGCGCGTCGGCCTTAGAGTGCTTCCGAAAGTCAGTCCGGCTGAAACGCCCATGCGGGACTTTGTCCATAACCAGAGTCGCGCCGGCGTCCTTCGCGACATGCTTCAAGATGTCATCCCAAGTGGACGCCACGAAGTTCATGCGAATGACTTGCTCGTCCCGAGACGCCGACGACGTCTTGCTTGTCGAAGGCTTGGCGACAGCCTCCTCGGCCTTGTTCGCTTTGCTTTTCCCAAAGCTGGGCCAGCTTTGAGCCACAGCCTCGCGCTGCAATTCAGGGCTCAGTCCAAGAGTCCCCAGCGCTCCAGTCAGAGCGAGACCGAGAAATAGCTGTGAGCCAAGTCGGCGATGCGATTGATGGTGCTGAGTCATCCTCGTCGGACCTCCCTGTCCGGTGAGCTAACTGATCTGCTCTGGCCAGTTGAAAACTTCGAATCGCGACTCATCGAGTCAAAGGATCGAACATCAACTTGCGGTCGCAAAATCGCGTGCTCCTGCATGTCACTTGAATGAGGGTGTCAGAGTGCGGCCCCTGAACCGCACCCAGCACTGCGTCGGACGTCTCCACCATCTTTTCAGACCCAAACGAGCCTGCGTCGCGCAGCGGTCGGCAGGCTGCGCACAATCATGCGCAACCGGCAGACATCGTCTCATCGTTAAGATCGGCAGCGACCGCCTAACCGCTAAAGTCAAACTCTTGAGGCTGCGCGTAAGGCTGACTTGGCAAGTGGCGCAAGCAGGAATTTGCCTCAGCACCGGTGCGACATAGGTTTCTGCTGTCAGCCTGAGAAATTCATTCAAGTCCGCGCGACGACCAACCACTAGGTCAGGAACACAACCATGAAAACGACACCGGAAACGCGACGATCGGGGATGACTCAATTCGGTATCCTCGCCATGAGCACCTTCTTGATGGGCCTCTATTTCGGACATGACCTGCCGTCTGGAGTCGACCTGATCACTCTGCAAACCGGGCTCATTGGGATCATGGCCTTCCTCAGCCTGAATCATCTCACCCGCATCACAACCGCCGGGTCAATCACGCCCGAAGAACTGAGCCTCGTTGAGACTCGGCTTCAGCGATACGTCGACAATCAAGGTCACATCCATCGGTTTGACGAGGCCGAAAACGTGCTCGTCCGCCAACCGATGGGATCAGAAGAACGAACCGGCTCACAACGCCGCGCGTTGGTCTAAGCCCACGTAGTAGTTCGCTAGCCATCAAAACACGAAGGACCGAGAACCCTCTCAGTTCCGCCCTCGAAGCCCGACAGCTTCAGATCGAACTCGCCCGTGTTCGACAATTGGCGGAAGTGATCGAGTTCTCGGTCCCTTTGCTTTTTGACCAGGTCGTATGGCAGAGAATTCTCAGTTCACGCCGAACTGCATGATCCGCGCGGCATGGCCCGAGCTTTTCGCGTTCTTATTGTCCGAGATCCGCAGAACCGCCGTGTGCTCTCCATCTGCCAAGTCTGTGGCCAGCATCACAGTGCGCGGGTAATGCAAGCCGCCGCTGTAGTTGTGATAGAGATCTCTGGGCTCGAACGCGCCACCGTCGATGCTAACGGAAATGATGCCAGCATCAGGTCCAGCGACGACGAACACTCCCAATGACTGCCCTTTGAATTTCAACGAGCACTCGGCACCGACGTCATCCGCAGTCAGCATCTCGAGCGACGTGAATCGCGGGCGTTTGGATCCGGGCAGCTTCTGCCAATCTGGTATGCCGACCGTCCAACCATTCCGAATCGCCGCATCCTTCACCGACACAAACCGACCATGCCCGTAGTTGCCGGCATCGAGTGGCTTTGGAAGCTCGAAAGTCAGCGGTTTGGCATCGGCAGACAATTGCTTGCTCCAAGCGTCTGACAGCATTTGCTCGATCATGTCCGCGCAGATGCGATTACCAGCGGGAGCCGGATGAACTCCGCCATAGACCTTCCATGTAAGCCGACCGGCGGTGATTCGCTCAGCAACCTCGCGAGCCAGATGAATCGTCGATACTCCGTAGTGTTGAGCAACTTCTGAATGCGCCCCCATCGACAGTGGCGTCTTGCCCGTCTGCAACTGACTCAACATGCCCTCGTTGACGAAGAACGTTACCACGATGTCCATCTGCGGATTGTGCGTCCGGCACTGGCGAATGATGCCTTCCAGCCCACGAATACATTCTCGGCGAGCGTGCCCCGCGTCCTGATCGTCGTTAACCGCGAACTCCACAAAGAACAGGTCCACCGGACCTTTCGACAACACATCCGACTTCAACCGAAACGCACCGGTCGTCGAACACGTTGACGAGATCCCGGCGTCCGTGAAGGTGAACTCGGTCTGGGGAAACCTCTTCTTCAAATCATCGCAAACCATCGGTCGGTAGCCGTTCATCTCCGTGATCGAGCCGCCCATAAACGCAACATGGCCTTTGCGTTCCCGCTCGAACTTGATGCGACAATTGAGATAGGGCTCACGAGCCTCGATGTTCTTCGGGTTGATCGATTCAGCGGCCATCAACGTCGTCGACACTAAAGCGAGCGACAGAAGTATGGTCGACAGACAAAGTCGTCGAATCAGAGTCGGCATGCGGGCTCCTTCGTGGGAGAGGATGAGAATCGCGGGTAAGACCAGACAGTAGGCTCGTGGCAGATTACCGAGGGCCTCTGACGATCGAAATCGCTACGACGTGTCGATCCACCGGTAACTGTCAGGTTCGGCATTCGTCTGGTTGACGAGCCTCAAAATGCCCGGCCACAGCAACTTCTCGTTGATGATCAAAAAAAACGACGGCTAGGATTAGCCACAGCGTTGAGAGCGCTCTGCAATTCGCGTTCTCGGCTGTTTAACTTGTCGAATCAGAATGGCGTCGCGTCAAACGGTCGCGCGCCGCTTGTTGTTGGCCTACAGAAGGATGAGATCATGCTGTTTCGCACTCGGATTCATGCTGCGGTGGCAATCGCCGCGTTAGCGATCGCTGGCGGCAATGTCGGACACGGCGATAGCAAACCGGCCATCACCAAGCCGGGGTATGACCCGTCAGCCCGCAAAGTGGAACTTTTCAAAGCGATTGAAGAAGGGCTTGTCGACGTCAAGCTGATCCAGATGAATGCCAAGAACGGCAACCTCATTATCGACAACAAAGGCAAAGAGCCGCTGACGATTCAACTCCCTGAAGCCTTCGTCGGAGTGCATGTTCTCAATCAAGGTTTCGGCGGTGGCGGCCTTGGTGGCGGTGGCCTCGGTGGTGGTGGATTGGGTGGCGGTCAAGGCGGCCAGCAAGGTGGCGCCCAAACGACCGGCGGCGGTGCCGGCGGCCAACAAGGTGGTGGTCTCGGCGGTGGTGGACTAGGTGGTGGCGGTAACGCTGGTGGTGGCGGTGGCTTCTTCTCAATTCCTGCCGAGAAGCGAGTTCGTTTGCCCGTCCGATCGGTGTGCCTCGAATACGGCAAGCCCGAGCCGAACTCAAAGTCTCCTTACAACATTCGCGAAGTTGAAACTGTCAGCAAAGACCCCGTCCTGAAGGAGATGCTGGGCTTCGTTTCTTCGGGTCGCGCGTCCGAGAACGTGGCTCAAGCAGCAGCCTGGCACCTCGCCAATGGCAAGTCCTGGGCGGAACTGGCGGCGATGAAGATTGACCATGTCGGCGCGGCTGCAACTCAGATGTTCTCGCAATATGAGATCTCGCAAGCTCAGATGTTGGTGGCTGCTTCCAAGCAACGAGCAGTCGATAAGGAAGAAGCTCGCAAGAAGTCGGGTTCGCCCGAGAAAGAGATCGCTCCGAAGACAACGTCGGCCAACGCTCGTTCCTGATCGAGCGCCTCAACACTTAGTTTAGACCTCCAAACACAAAGGCTCCGACACAATTGTCGGAGCCTTTTTCATTGGGTAGTCGAGGTGCAAAGAACTTAGCGTCGAAATCCAACTCGACGATCCGGAATCGCCGCCACCTGATGTTCGTCGCGATAGACAATCTGCCCCGGCGTTGAAGTCTTCATGACGTCGACTCGCAATCCACCTTCGCGGAAGAGCCACACTAGATCCCACATTCGCGACACCATCGATTGTGCGTCAGCTCGATACCAAAACTGTGCCCGCATCGGCACCAATCCTCTGCGAGGCACCAGCAAGTTCTCATCGAACCAATTCAAAGTCTCGTCGAGAAACTGGCGCAGCGCTGGCAAGCTGCAATGGCATATCCCCTTGCAGCTTGCCAGCCGCGATGAAGACACCCTTAGAATGACCGGTGGCTCGACATCGAATCGAAGTTTGGAATCGCAGATAAGACATGATGCAATGCGGCTGCGCGTCTTTGATCTCTCCCCAACGATGGCGAACTGACGCAATGCGAGGCCGAGAAATCTGTTGGGCGTGCAGAAACATCAAACCCAACCTCGGTTCGCTCAATTCTTCCGTCGATGTTCATGGCTCATCCTCATGAGGTTCTCTGTGGAAAGACCGTACTCACCTCAATGGCCCTCGTGGCCGACCTTGGTCGTCTCGTTAGCCATAGCCATCACGGGGTGTGGCAGTGGAGAAACTCTTCCATCTCATCCTTCCAGGGAGCTTCTAATCCTGACTGTTGCCGGTCTCGAAACCGGGATCACTTTTCGGCATCAAACCGCTGCGCCGGGCAGTTACTTCCTGCCCGAAATCATGGGCTCGGGAGTGTGCCTGATTGATGTTGATCAAGATGGCGATCTCGACATTTTCTTCGCCAATCTCGGCAATGAGTACGTGCCGAATAGCCCGACTAAGTCCGAACCGTGCCGCCTGTTTCGCCAGACATCTCCTGGCCATTTCGAAGATGTGACCGAAGAATTTCGAGTTGGCTTCTGCGATACGGGAATGGGTGGAGCCGTCGGAGACGCCAACAACGACGGCTTCCCCGACTTGTATCTCACGAACTACGGAGCAGATCGACTGCTGCTCAATCGCGGTGGACAGCACTTCGACGATGCCACGGACGCCGCCGGCATCTTTAATCCGCAATGGGCCAGTTCTGCATCGTGGTGTGATATCGATCGAGATGGTTGGCTCGATCTCATCGTCGCCAATTATGTCGACCTGACCGATTTAAAGTGCGTGCAACTTTCCGGCGGTCACCAGGACTACTGCGCCCCGACTCGATTCCAGACAGTGAGTGCTCGACTCTACCACAATCTGACGGGGACCCTTTCAGATGAAGAGCGTTCGAAAGGAATGGTCAAGTTCAACGACATCAGTCATTCAGCAGGCCTTAGCTCCAAACCTTACGCGGCTTTGGGACTGATCTGTGGAGACGTCACAGGTGACGGTTGGCCGGACATCTTTGTTGCCAACGATCAATCGGCGAATCATCTGTGGGTCAACAATCGCGACGGCACGTTTCATGAAGATGCAGTCCTACTGGGAGCAGCCTTTGATATTCGCGGGGCCGCTCAAGGCAGTATGGGAACTGCAGTCGTCGACCTGAACCAAGACCACCATTTAGATCTGCTCGTCGCCAATCTCACGGGCGAAGGGATGGCTCTGTATTTAAGCGACGGACACGGAGGCTTCAGCGAGTCCGCCAGTCGCAGCGGACTTCGTCAAATGTCGCTGGCTGGAACAGGCTTCGGTCTCGCCGCAGCGGATCTCGACGACGACGGTGAAGTCGACTTACTAGCCGCTAACGGTGCCGTGCGAAGGTCAGACGAAATCGCTGCGACGCAGGACTACTGGACTCCCTACCGACAGCCATTGCAGTTGCTACTTGGTCGAGGCAAACAACGATTTGAAGCAACGAACTCAGTACCTGCATCCTTCCGCGAGGCTCTGCACGTGTCGCGAGGACTTGCGGTTGGAGATCTCGATAACGATGGCGACATCGATGCCGTCGTCACCCACATTGGCGAGGCTCCTGAGATCTTTTGGAACACCGCGAGCAAGCCTGGGCGAGCCATCAGCGTGCGCGTAGTTGATCCGCAACTCGGAGGACGCGACGCGATTGGTGCCATCGTGACGGTGCGAGCACGCAATCGTGAGTGGACTCAGTTGGCTCAACCGGGAACGAGTTACTTGTCGTCACACGATCCACGTTTGCATTTCGGATTAGGACCAGTTGAATCCGTTGATCACGTCGACGTTCTCTGGCCAGACGGAAGTCACGAGCGATTCTCTACCGAACTGACTTCGCCCCACGTGACGTTACGCAAAGGCGAAGGTCGCACCGATGTCGCAACTCAATCCAACTAATCCCGACTCACAGATTCCGCGGCTCGCGAGCAATCCACACCAGTGGAGTTCAACGATCATTCGGCTGCTCTTCCCGATCGTGGCAATTGCATTCTTTGCGTGGCTGATTCAACCGACACCGGTTCCGATCCCAGATCCGAACCTCTCGCAATCGTATCCCGAAGTCGCGGAGGTCATTCGAGAATCACGAGCGGTACTCGTTGCTCATCCTGATTCAGCGGAGTCATGGGGCGATTTTGGACTCGTTTTGGCCGCACACGAATTCACAAACGACGCCCTACTCTGCCTCGCTCGGGCCGAGGACTATGCGCCGGATGACCCTCGATGGCCGTATTTCCGAGGTCACATCCTTCAGACTCAGCAACCTGGTTTGGCCGCGATCAGCTTCACCCGCGCGGCTGAACGAAGTTCAGCCGATCGCGCGGCATTCGCTCATACGCGAGCCGCTGAGTCGCATCTCATGGACAACAATGTTGCGGCTGCTCAAGGAGCGATTGAGAGAGCGATCTCGCAATCTCCCGACTATCCGCAAGCCGCCTTTGTGGCGGCTCGAGTCGCCTTTGCACGAAACGACTGGCACATTGCAAAAGACTCAGTCGAACGAGCAAACCAACTGCAGCCCAATCATCGCGATGTACTCGAACTCTACTCACAGATCTTGCGGAAGCTTGGAGACAGTGATCGCGCTAATGAACTTGCCTCAGCAGCCAACAACTTGCCCGCAAGAAATCGGAATTGGCCCGATCCCTGGTTGGGAGAACTCCAAGAACGACGGGTCGACCCACATTGGAGATTATTTCAGGCTCAGTTAGCACGGGAAAACGACGACATTGAACGAGCCCGACAACTGCTGAAACTAGTCGTTACTCGACATCCCGACGCCCCACAGTTCGCGTTGAGCTTGGCTCGCCTGGAGTACAACTCCGGGCAGATTTCAGAGTCAATCGCGGTCTGCAGCGACGCAATCAAAAGGCATCCGACTAGCGCTGAGCTACTCGCAATTCGAGGTAGCTGCTGGCTACTGAAGGAGAATTGGGCAAACGCCTGCGACGACCTGCGACAGGCAACTCACCTCAGCCCACAACGAGCAAACTATTGGGTCGATCTGGCCTTCGCATTTCGTCAATCCAAACGCTTCGACGATGCAGAAAAAGCATGCCTAACGGCCATCAGACTTTCCCCCGACCTAACTCCCGCTCAAATCGAATTGATCAAACTCAGACTCGATCAGGGCCAGCATGACTACGCCAAACAAATCTACTTAATCCTAAAAACAAGCCACCCGAATGCCCCTCAACTTCAGCACCTTGAAAAGCAACTAAATCTGTCCCCAGAACAAGAGTGATTTGGACGTTTAATACCCAAACAAAAAAGCCCGGCCATCGCAACGGCCGGGCTCCAATTCTTGATCCGACAATTACTTCGGTAACTTTGAGAGATCAATATCGAAGACATTATCTCCCTCTTGAACTTCGAGAACCAACTTGGTCGTTTCGAAGCTCAAGACTGAAACTGGGATATTGCTAGGAGCTTCTGGCTTGACGTTAGCCGCATTCGTCTTCTTCATCATTTCCGTATAGTCGTTCGAACCGACTGTCTGAGCCGCCTTCTCGGGAGGCCGAATCATCACTTTATAGCGCCCAGCCGGTATCCCAACGGACTTCAAACTGGGAACCATTTGGAACTTGCCCAACGAATCGATCTTGGCGCCAAAAGTCGCATCATGCTCAGCACAGAAAAACGTCACCGTACTGTCCATATCAATCGACTTACCACCATTTGATACGGAACCTTTAATCGTTGCCTGTCGAGTCGTCGGCAACTTCTCGGTTTTGCCGCACCCTCCAAAGAACATCAATGCCACAACCAACATCGAAATTCGAGCCAGCAATCTTGCCATGAGCCCCAGCCCTCCTGAATCGCAATCACCAAACACAAAGCACGAAAAGAGGGGCATTGCCCAAGCCGTTTCTTAGGCAATGCCCATTCAATTGAGACATCTCAAATTAGATTGCAGGAGCAAGAGCGTCCAACTCTTGCCCCTGACCATCATCACGAGTGCAAATTTTTCGCAACGTCGCCATATCGACATTGTCTCCAATAAATCGCACTGCACCGTCACCAAACACTCCATGGATTCCGCCGTTGTGGGCGGAATTCAATGGATTATTAATCCCGTAGTTGTCGCCAATACCCGGCCACGACGCATGATTGTCTCGTGCCGGCGCATTGGGCGAATATCGAACGGTGGTTAGGTTAAATTGGCGCTCAAACATCCAACCCGTGCCGATTTGTTCCTGAGGATTCAAGTTAGGACTTCCCATCATCATTCCGTGAGTGCCGGTCACTTGTGTCGTCTGATAAGTGCCAGTGTTATCAAAAATGAAATTAGAGTGCTCCCCCAAGAACAACACGTTTGAAAGACCATCAGTCGCTTCTTGCACACCACGAGCATTCATCATCCGGAACATACCGCCGATGGTAAGCGTACCAGTCCCCTGTTGACCGCCACAGCAACCACAGCACATCGAAGTCCGATTGGGAGCATTGGTAAAGCCGTTACCATCGGTTGCGCCCATGATTCCCCAATAATGCGGATTCATTTGCATACAAGCACCAGAATCCCGCAGCGCAGCTAAAGGACTCGACGGGCAGAGTAATGCAGGAATCTTACGCCCATTGATCGCCTGGCAGTTGTACGTCCCCCCCGTTGTGGCAGGGTCACCACAACAAGACCAACCCGGATGCGACCCGTCGTATGTCATCTTGTTGAGAATTGTCTCTTGGTCAATATATGGGAAAATTCGCGGATACCACGAAAGCCCCCATCCGCCAACTGCACTAGCAATATTCCCCGGCGGAAACAAAGTAGTCGTCTCTTGATAGTTGGCGAGAGCAAGTCCCAATTGTTTGAGATTGTTTCGACATTGCGCCCGTCTAGCCGCCTCACGGGCCTGTTGAACCGCAGGCAGCAAGAGCGCCACCAATACGGCGATGATGGCGATCACCACCAGAAGTTCGATCAAAGTGAATCCGCGACGACGCAACATGGAAGTCTCCTGCTTGAAGGGGTAACAAAGCCAGACTTGGTTTGAGATGAACTAGGGAGAAAAAGGAAGCATTCGAAGGTCAGTCAAACATGCGACTAAGTTTCTACGATAAGGATCTAGTAAGTCGGAGAATGAAGGTCTGCAAGGCGAAACACCACGAGAGTTGCCGTAAGAACGCGAACACGTGAGGGCTCGAAACGGGATTAAGCGAGAGAACGATGCGCTCATTTGGTCGGGCCGTAACTTGCTTCCCACGATCTCTCATCACCTTCGACAATCGTTAGCGAGTTAGTATCGATCATCAGATGCCGCAGACTTGATTCTCCATCGGGCCAATCGATCGCGACTTCGACTTCGTGACTTAAGTCAGGAATTGCAAATCTCAATCTGTCTTGATTGGTAACGAGAAAACCATCACCAGCGTATACGAACCTGCTTTGACGAATTGTTCCAACCTTCACGGAGACCGAACTTCCTACGGGACGACGTTGATTCCGACCGATCAATCGCAGCGAGAGCATTTTTGAATACACACTGGTAGTGTGATTTGTGACTAACGCAACTGGAGCGTGCAGATGACTCACTGCAATATCCATTCGACCGTCACCGTTCCAATCAAGTACGGCGAGCCCACGACCGAGGTACTGGCCCCTAAAAAATGAACCCAACTTCTCTGCTGGTACTTCTTCGAACCGTTTGCCGCCAACATTCATCAATACCTGCGGGCGCATTCGATCGGGGTCGCCTCGTCGAGTCCGTTGATCGACATGGCCATTCGTCACAATTAAGTCTTGCCAGCCGTCGTTATTGAGATCTGCGAACTGACTGCCAAAACCTAGCATCCAAAACCCTGATTCCCGCAGATTCATTTGACGCGTTGTGTCTTCAAAAAAGCCATCATCTCGAAGGGAATAGAGCGTCTTCGATTCACCGAAAAACGTGGTAATGAAAAGATCCATCAGGCCATCGCCATTCGCGTCGCCAGCTGCGACTCCCATAGAAGCAAGGGCATTTCCGTCTGGATCGAGTGCCACTCCTCGAATAACAGCCTCATCACGAAGTCGGAGATTGCCGTCGGCGTCTAGCCCCTGATTCGCCAGTAAGACGTTCGCCATCGTGTCGTTCGCCAGGAATAAATCGACCCGATCACGCTTCGTAAACCGCCATCCAATTACGCCAAGACCTCTTCCTGCAGGCAACGGTGGGTCTAGAGAATTAGTCACATCACGAAACGATCCATCACCGGCATTCACATAAAGACGGCCAACTTCCGGAGTTAAAAGATCGGGAGTACAAGCCACTTGCTTTGTCCCCTCATGACACTCCTTGTCTCGAGTCTCCTGCATTTTTGAGTAGTTCATCACATACAGGTCAGGAAGCCCATCCCCAGTGAGATCACACCACGCACTACTTGTCGTCCACTCATTTCCCGCAACACCGGCAATTGGTGTCACATCCGTGAAAGTACCGTCTCCGTTGTTATGAAAGAGACGATTCGGCCCCAAGTTGCCCAGGTAAATATCGGGAAAACCATCAGCGTCGAAATCTCCGACACTAACTCCGTGAGTAAATCCAAGATCGCCTGTTCGAGTATGATTTGTAACATCATCAAATCGCTTGCCATCACGATTGATATACGTGCAATCGTGATACTCGGGCTGCAGGTCTGAATTACGCCAGTCGTTGGCTTGTGCAAAATGCAAGTCTGGCCAGCCATCTTGATCTAGATCCAAAACACCAACACCACCGCCCATCGTATTAAAAATATGCTGCATCCGCGTTTCTTCAGTAGTGCCTTCGTAGTACCTGAAATCAATGCCGACTGTGGCTGCGTCGTCTTGAAAATCCCAGCCATCAAAACGACTAGCATCAACTGGAAGAATCACATCTGCAGCCACCGCGGAATCCATCGGCCAACGCGGAGCTGCGAATTCTTTGAGGTTTAGGCGACCGACAAGATCATCTGCGTTTGGGTACTTTCGAGCTAATTCAATATACCGATTCATTTCTTGGCGAGCAGCGGTAATATCTACAGTTCTCGACGATTCGAGAGCGTAAGAAAGTACTAACGACCAACCGGCGGCTTCCCAATAACGATTCAATCGTTCGAGCAAATCAATGGTCTTGGATATAGGCTCGGGCAGCGGCCCGTTGCGCATCATGTTTAGAGTACTATCCAGTTCCCCGAGAAGCTTGCCGCGTTCACCCATCATCTTTGCTTCGGCAGGATAACCAAGGCGTTCCAGACACTGAGCCAGTTGCAGTGAGGCTGAGATATGTCCGGGAGAAAGCTTGAGCGCCTTCACAAAGCAGTAAGCAGCTCCTTCAAACATCTGCAACTGCTTCGCCTGCAGGCCTTGAGCTAACCAGACTTCCGGATGATTCCGTGCCTCATCAGGAAGACTGCCGCGCCATCTCAAGAAGTCAGTCAGATTTCCTCGATCGACGATGAGTCGCCCGAGTCGGCCTTGAGCCTCGCCAAGACCGGGATGCGCAACAAGCACTTTGCGCAGCGATCGCTCAGCCTCAACGTTGCGATTGGCGAAGAGATGTCCCCGAGCTTCAGCGACAAGCATCGGCGAATCGGGGTAGTCGTCGCGAAGCCCCATGTGCGAGAGTCGCTCGTCTAAGCGATAGAAGCGTTCGACACACGCCACGCCGAACAGCTCATCTCCTCGGCATTTGCCGCGAAGGATCTGGCGCATGAAGTATGGAGCACTTTCCCAAACTCGTCCTTCAGCCTGCAACAAATGCCCGAGCCGTTCGCACGTAGGCAGATCATTCGGTGAAATTTCCAATGCACGCCGTAAGTGTTTCTCAATCTCTGCAATTCGTACCGACACTGTATTCTGTTTCGCAAAACCCACGTTAGCAAAGAACTCCCAAAAGGATGAATCCTTTGGGAGTTGCTCTAAGAATGACGTTGCCGTTTTCACGTCGGATTGCCGAGATGCAATCTCTGCAGCCATCGCCAAGGCTGGCGGATCACCGGGGATTTTTTCCAGATGATGACGAGCCATCGCGAGCCCGTTGCTGTTCCGCGCATGAAAGGCTGCAACTAGCCTTTGCAATGAACCCATTCGATTGGAAGGCGACAGCATTCCACAGAGCAGATACGCAAAACCCAAGACGCAAACCAAGAGCGACGCTTGGCCAATACGGCGTTCAAGAGCACTTGGAACCTGATACATGGGCCGAGACTCTCATGCAAAAAGACCAGCATCGAAACGGCACTGGCTCTAACACCGAAACACTCAAAGTTTTATACGACCAGAAATATCACGCTATCCGTGACAAGGCACTCCCAAACGATTATTACCCGAAGCCGATCTGCACCTGCCGTAGCGAATTCATTCGATCTTCAAGCTTGAGATTCCGCGACTCAAACCGAATAAAAACTCCAGCAATAGTTGGTAGTAGCGAAATGGAATTCAGCGGCGTTTGGGGCAGAATATGTTTGGGATGTGCCAGCACACATCAGACAGAGGAACTACTGCAATTCTTCGCGGAGATATCTCGGCGAATTCGCACTTCAGCTGCACAGCCCCAAATCACAAGAAGCGTTCCCAACACCAGGAGAATGATGCTACTCGGTAAGAGGACATGGGCCGCAGTTTCATAATTTGGGAACTGAACCAGATTCATGTGCGCGTAAGCTTGCTCGGCGGCATGAATCAAGACGCAGCCAGCGAGGATTCTCACAAGTCGGCCTTCTTGCTCGATGTGATGGGGCAACATGCAACGTGATGGGAGTATGGGATGAGACACAGCGGAAGCAATTCGCTTGTGCTCACGAGATCGCGTTATGGAGGCACGGGCAGGTCTGCTACTTGGCTGCAAGCTCCTGACGAGACTTCTTAAGAAGCGCGACATACTGCTCCGCGAGCGAACGAATCCGAGCCATGTCTCCTGATTCAACAGCCTTCGCTTCGACTAAGGCCGAACCCAAGCCGACAGCACACGCCCCAGCTTTGATGAACGAGGGCAATGTCTCCAACGTCACACCGCCGGTGGGCAGCAATCGCACTTGCGGCAGCGGTCCGGCGATCGCCTTCAATAATGCCGGACCACCAATTTCCGCCGGGAAGACTTTCACGATGTCTGCACCGGCATCCCACGCCGTCAAAACCTCGGTCGGAGTAAAGCCGCCGGGCATAATCACCTTGCTGTAGCGATTACAAAGTTTGATGACGTCGGGATTCACCGTTGGAGTCACGATGAACTCCGCTCCGGCGAGAATCGCAGCACGAGCAGTCTCGGTATCGAGGACCGTCCCGGCTCCCAACAAAATCTTGTTACCCAATTCCTTCTTCACCGCAGCGATGATGTCGAGCACACCAGGCACCGTGAAAGTAACTTCAATGACATCAATGCCGCCTTCGTAAAGCGCCTTCGCCACGTTCACGAGTTGCTCACCGGACTTGGCTCGGATGATCGACACGATGCCGGTATCAAGAACTCGTTGCAGATCGGACTCGCGACTCATGATGAAGACTCCGAGAGAGGTTTCGTAAAACGGGATGACTCATTAGTCGGCACACAGTGATGTCGGATTTCTGACAATCACTCGTTGGCGGCAAAGCGTTCGGCATACTCGATCAGCCAATTGTCGAGCATGTCAGACAGGCCCTTCTCATCGAGTTCCGTCAACAGTTGGTAGTGGCTGTTGTTGACCACCTCTTTGTTGCGAATCGTGCCCTTAGCGTGAATCGCGATGATCTTCGTCGCTTCGGAGTAGGGCTTCACAACCATCTGGAAGCGACTGAAGAGGTTCTCCGTGCGTCGCGCAGCAGGAACTGATTCGGTGATGAATGACGTTAGTGAGCCGCGCTTCGGTGTTACGTCAGTTCGAGCCTTCGAACTCCCGAACGTCACATCGTCGCGACTGATGCGTGCTCCCCAGCCGCTTTCATCGAGGATCGTCTCAAACCGAAACCCGAGAAAATGATCGGCCAGCTTTTTCAGGCCCTTTTCGATGTGGTCCGAAAGATTGATCCGAGCCGACGAGTGCCGATTACGCAGCTCTTCCTCAGTCAGTGCCTTAGCCGCCGCAGCTTCGCCTTGGGCCGTGCGTTGCTTTTGACCTCGTTGGATCGCACTTTCAAGCCGCTGATCAAAGTCCATTAGGAAGCCTTCAAGATGAAATCATCGAAACAACATTCACTGCGATTCTAGGGTCGAGCAACCATGCTGCAATCAACGCGCGCAACGGCTAGTTCGGACTCGATAGCAGCCAATGCGAGCTTGTTTTGTCGAGCTTTCGCAACCGATCAAGCGGGCTAAGATGCCGCGCGATTGCCCCAGAATTCGGACCGCACTCAGGCGGATGTGCGTCAGACGTTTCTTCTGAAATTCGACACAAGGATTTGCAGCATGGCTCAGCAGCAACAGTGTTACCTCGCCGTTGATCTCGGCGCCGAAAGCGGACGAGTCGTCGCCGGATTGTTCGATGGCTCGCAGGTTCAACTCGTCGAACTGCATCGCTTTCGGAACGGAGCAGTCTCGGTCGGCGGCACGTTGCGTTGGGATCTCGTCAACTTGTGGCGCGAGATCCAAACGGGACTGGGTAAGGCGGCTGCTCAATACGGTTCCGCGATCAAGTCAATTGGCGTCGATACTTGGGGCGTCGACTACGTGCTCTTGTCCGAACACGACGAGTTGCTTGGTTTGCCATACTGCTACCGTGACACACGCACTTCAGGGTTGATGAACCATACTTTCACGCGCGTGCCGCGAGCCGACATCTTCGCAACAACCGGCCTGCAGTTCATGGAGATCAACACGCTGTATCAGCTTGTGGCCATGAGCCACCAAAACCCCAAGCTGCTCGATCAAGCGGCTACGTTTTTGATGATCCCCGACTTCCTCAACTGGTTGTTGTGCGGCAGCAAAGTCGTCGAGTTCACGAACGCCACAACGACTCAATGTCTCGATGCCACCAAACGTGATTGGGCGAGCGACATGCTTTCGAAACTGGGCATTCCAGCCAGCATGTTTCCTCCAGTGGTTGGACCAGGCACAAAACTCGGAGCACTCCGATCCGACGTCGCGCGACTCAATAATATCGGTCGAATCGACGTCATTGCTCCCGCGACGCACGACACGGGTTCGGCAGTGGTTGCCGTCCCCACCGACATGACCGGCTCGGCAAAGTGGGCTTACATCAGCTCCGGCACTTGGTCGCTGATGGGATTGGAAGTTCCTAATGCCATCCTCACCAAGCGAGCGCTTGAGTTGAACGTCACTAACGAAGGTGGCGTCGACGGTACCTATCGGTTGCTGAAGAACATCATGGGCTTGTGGCTCATTCAACAATGCAAAGCCAGCTTCGAACGACAAGGCCGCACCACCGACTATGGCCAGTTGGTGCAACAAGCCGCGACCTGCCCGGCGTTCCGCTCCATCGTCGATCCAGACGATCCGCGCTTCCTCAGCCCGGACGACATGCCATCGGCCATCGCGAGTTGGTGCCGAGACACCAATCAACCCGTCCCTGAAAACGATGGCCAGTTCATTCGCTGCTGCATCGAAAGCTTGGCGTTGAAATATCGCCGCGTGTTGCGCTGGCTCGAAGAGTTGAGCGGCGAGCGAGTCGATGTCGTGCATATCGTCGGCGGCGGAACCAAGAACGAGCTGCTCAATCAGTTCACGGCGAATGCATGCGGATGCGCCGTCGTTACCGGACCGACCGAGGGCACGGCCTTGGGCAACGTGCTGATTCAAGCTCGATCAGCGGGTGAAGTGGGATCGCTCGGAGACATCCGCAAGATCGTGAAAGCCTCGTCCGAACTGCGTGAGTACCAACCCAAAGACATCGAGCAATGGAACGCGGCCGACGGTCGTCTTACTCAGCTCATCAATAGCTTGCCGTCGTGATTGCTCATCGTGAGCCACTCGCAGCGAATGAGCTGCGTTGACATCGCCGGCTCAGCTCTGAATTCATATGGGGCACGTTTCCAACGTGCCCGTCATCCAGCGAAATGATGCGGCAGGAAGCACGTTGAAAACGTGCTCCACGTCTGTCGAAAACATCTGAGTTGTGCTTTCAAAGTCGAACTCCAGAATGCGACCGGCGTTGCTGCGGTCGATTGATCTGAACCGTTGAGGAGCCTCGAAACATGCTGAAACAAGCGTTGCGAGTTGCAGGCGTTGTCTTGTTGTTGGTCGCCGGTCTGACCGAGGCGGCGGAGTCGAAAGTCAATCTCAAGCTGCGGACCCGTATCGAGTCCAAGCCCGACAGCGGTCGCTTCAACGCGGTCACCAAAGACGAAACATGGGACGCCAACGAGACCGCGTTCATCGTCTGCGACATGTGGGACTTGCACCATTGCCTCAACGCTGTGAAACGCGGAACCGAGATGGCTCCGCGCATGAACGAAGTCTTGAAGAACGCTCGCGAGCGAGGAGCGGTCATCATTCACGCTCCCAGCAGTTGTATGGAAACTTACAAGGACCATCCGGCTCGCAAGCGAGCCCAGGCCGTGGCCAAGGTCGACAACCTGCCTCAAGAGATTGGCAAGTGGTGCTACAAGATCCCCGCTGAAGAACGCGGTCAGTATCCCATCGATCAAACCGATGGAGGCGAGGACGACGATCCCGCCGAGCACGCTGCCTGGGCCAAGAAGTTGGCAGACATGGGCCGCAATCCCCGTGCTCCGTGGAAGTCTCAAATGGACGCGCTGGAGATCGACGGAACCAAGGACTTCATCAGCGATAACGGCGAAGAGATCTGGAGCATCCTCGAACGCAACAGCCGCAAGAATGTCGTCCTGCTGGGAGTGCATACCAACATGTGCGTGCTCGGCAGACCGTTTGGCCTGAGGCAGATGGCCAAGAACTGCAAGCACGTGGTCCTCATGCGCGACTTGACCGACACCATGTACAACCCCGAGCGCAAGCCTTTCGTCAGCCACTTCACGGGCACGGACCTAATCATTGAGCACATCGAGAAGTGGGTCTGTCCGACGATCACCAGCGACCAATTCATCGGCGGTAAACCCAACGTCTTCAAAGACGACAAACGCCCGCACGTTGTCGCTGTCATCCTGGAGAAAGAGTACCTCACGAACGAAACGCTTCCGGCATTTGCATTGTCGCAACTCGGCAAGCATTACCGAGTCAGCACCGTCTTCGGTGATGAAGCCAACTGGAACAACCTGCCGGGCATCGAGCAGCTCGAAACGGCAGACGTCCTGCTGCTCAGCGTGCGTCGTCAGGTCTTGCCGCCAACCCAAATGGCGATCATTCGCAAGCACATCGAAGGCGGCAAACCGGTCGTTGGAATTCGCACAGCCAGTCATGCATTCGGACTGCGAGGAGCTAAGACGCCAGAGGGACTCGTTGCGTGGGAGACATTCGACGCAGATGTCTTCGGCGGCAATTACTCGAACCATCACGGAGTCGGTCCCAAAGTATCCATCGCGGTCGCAGAAGGCGCAGCATCGCATGCGATTCTTAAAGGCGTCGACGTTGCCAACTTGCAGGGCATCGGTTCGCTTTATGTTGTCAGCCCGCTGGCTAAGACAGCTCAGCCGCTGTTGCACGGGACGATTCCAGGCAAAGACACCGAGCCCATTGCATGGGTCAATCAAAACAAATTCGGAGGACGCTCGTTCTATACGTCGCTAGGCCATGTTGGTGACTTCGAGCAACCCGCGTTTCAGAAACTGCTGGCCAACGCGATCGACTGGGCCGTCAGCGGCAAGTGACGCAAATGGCTTGTTGTGCCATAAGTTCGTGTCGGTCCATTCAAAAGCCCGAGTCGCGGAGCGACTCGGCTACGTAGCTCAGTCGCACTGCGACTGAGAGCCATCGACATTGAAAGTCGTTGTCATGTGGCATCGGAAGCCCATTCAAATTGTGATGTTCGTTCTGGCGGCGGCAATGCTGGTCGGCGGAGTCGTAGTCTTCCAACGTACTGAAAGAAAAATGCCACCGGAGTTCGTCGAACGACTCACGGCCCCCGCAGGACGACTCAGTTCGTTGCGAACTAGCTTAGATGGCAAGTACTTGATCGCGGGGGGCTCGGATGGAGCCGTCATCGTTTGGGATTGGACCACTCGCAAGCCACAGCTTCTCGAGCCCACTTCCATTCAGCCGATCGTGACACTCGCTGAATCAACCGACGGATTACTGGTCGCAACGGGACTTCAAGGACAGCTACGCGGTTGGCAACTTCCAGAGTTCACGCCACTCAAATTGACCAGCCCAGAAGTCCCCATCACGGCCATTGCTTTTCGTCAAACGACCGACGGACGATCGATGCTGTTGGGGCTCAGCGACGGCCGCATCGCGACATTGGACGGTGGCAAGCTGACACTCCGCAAGTCGGGACATCGAGGAGTGAAAGCGTTATGGCTCAGCAAGGACCAAGATGAACTGGTCAGCGTGGGCACCGAAGGCAAAGTGCTTTGGTACAACCTGAAGACCAAAAATCTCATTGCAACGTCGGCAGCTCATCCGACAGAGATTTCGGCAGTGTTGCCCTTCGCGGATCAATCTCGATTCGTCACCGCTGATTGGGATGGGCACATCAAGGTTTGGGATGCCAAAGCTCGCAAGGTGTTATGGACTGCGCAGCAACCCGACGGTGTCAGCGGTTTGACGTGGCTTGGCGAGCAACTCGTAAGCGCCGGCTGGGACGGCAAGTTGCGAGGCTGGGCCCTCACTCCCGAGCAAGCCATTCTCGAGGTCACTGTCGAAACCGGGCGGCCCATTCATGGACTGGCCGTGATGCCAGACAGCTCACTCCTCGCAACCGTTTCGGCCAGCCGCGAGGTTGAGTTCTGGAAGCTCAAGTAGTCGCTGTGATTCTTCACGTGGCACGTTTTCAACGTGCCACGATTCAACAAGACGAGCACGATGGGAACGTGCTCCACGTTGATTGCGGCTATGAGCCCAAGCCTACGACACCGACGCGATCGCCTTGATGACTCGCGATTCTGGTTTGAGCCATTCAGGGAAGACCGAAGCCAAGTCCGTGAAGTGAGCTTGGTGCGAGATCCACGGGCGAGTGTCGATGCGCTGATATTCGATCAAGCTGATGATGCGTGAGAAGTCGGCTGACAGCGCGTTGCGACTGGCCAGCAACGTCAGCTCGCGACGATGCATGATCGGAGCATGCGGGAACTGCAGCTCGTTAGTCGTAATGCCGACGAAGACCACTCGCCCAGCGAAGGCCGCGTACTGCAAACACTGACTCATCGACTGATTGCTGCCGGTCGCGTCCACAACCACGTCAGCCAACTTGCCGCCAGTCATCTCTTGCAGTTGCTTCAACTCTTCGCCATCGCCCTTGGCCAAGATGGTGTCAGAAATCCCCATCTGCTCACGAACAAACGCCAGACGTTGCTCGTTCATGTCCATGACAATGACACGCGCCCGAGCGACCCGCGCGAACTCCAGCGCCGAAAGACCAATCGGCCCTGCTCCGATAATGAGCACCGTTTCTTGGCCATTCGGAGCCGCACGATCAATGGCATGGCAGCCAATCGCCAACGTCTCGACGAGTGCCAGTTGCTCAAACGACAGCCGCCGCGACACATGCAGCTTGCGAGCTGGCACAGTGAAGAGCGGTCGCAAACCACCATCGCAATGCACGCCCAAAGTCTGATGATTCTCGCAGCAGTTGGTGTGGCCGCGTTCGCAGGAGTAACACTTCTGACAATTGATATAAGGCTCGACGGAACAATGATCGCCGACCTTCACTTTGGCGACGTCCGGCCCGACCGCAACCACTTCCACGCCCAGCTCATGCCCCGGAATGCGCGGGTAGCTGAAGAACGGCATCTTGCCGAGATACCCCGAGTAATCCGTGCCACAGATGCCAACTCGATGAACTCGAACAACAGCATCGCCAGGCCCTGGCTCGGCTGGCTCGGGCACGTCAATGACATGAATGGACTTCGGCTTCAGGAACTGAATCGCTTGCATCAGCAGGACATCCTTAAGTGGAAACGCTTCGTTAATCAGCCCACATGAACTGGGGCCTTAAGAGTGGAGTGGCGAGCGTTTTCGCGACAACGCTCGCCGAGAACAACCGACCGCCAGCGCGGCGGTTCCAAGATGACTCTTCCTCGTCATTTCAGATTAGGACCAAGCAGCTCACGTCATTCGTTACTGATGATGATCCCAATGAGTCGTTTGAGTTCTTTGTCGGACTCAAAGTGCCCGGTCAGCCCGATGTGTTGATTGGCATCCTCTGCTGTGAGTGCATCCAACACGTGACGGTACTCCTGCAACTCGGTCCGGCGGTCGTTTCGTGAGTGAGCCAAATGAGCCGCACGTAGCGCCAATTGGTACGACTTCAAGTCATCGCTTTCGCGGCCATAGTAAGTCGCGATCTTGCGTCGCGCCTCGGCCTTCGAAAGCTCTCTTCGAGACTCGACGCCGTTATCGAGCAGGAGTAAGGCCACGGTCATCAAAAAGGACAACGACAACACGGCATAAAGCACAACCGGGTTCGTCTCCTTCGGTTTGGCCGAGCGTTCGCGTCCCGCTTGGCCTTCTTGCAAAGCCAGCTCGGGCAGTTGGCCGTTTGCTCCTAACTCGACCAGCGGATCACCTTGATCGGTAATGAATCGCGCGACTTGCCGCTTGCGCTTCTTCTTCTCGACCTTCTTCTTGGTTCCGACAACAGCTTCTTCTGAATTTGATGACTCACCCTCGCCCGATGCTGTTTCAAATTCGACAACAGGAGCCTCTGCAGGCTGACCGTCAGGGCCGGTGTACTCTTCATAGGTCAGTTGCCCCGACGTGCGACGACCGAATTGCAACCTCACACTTTGAGGCAGCCAGATCCATTTCTCCGTCGGAATCTCAGCACCGTCCACCTGAACTTCGCCCGCTCCCGAACGATAGATCGCAAACCGCCCGTTCTTCCGCAGGACGCTGGCGTGATGGTCCGAGAGACTGGGATCGTCGAGCACAATCTGATTTTCAGCCGACCGACCGATATGCACTAGTTCGTCGTCGATCTCGAAGACCTTTCCCCGTTCGGGACCCGTCGTAATTGAGATGCGGCACGCTTGAGGCATGACTAACGGTTCTTCTGGCTTCTGAGTGGTGGTCGAGAAACAAAACGGCGATTCGTCGCGTGAGCTTCGACATCCAAGCGGTTCTACTGCAGAGCATTGGCAGAGAAACTACACGAATAGTTCTAGCAAGTCGTTGTCGACGATCGCTCAACGAGAGCAACGAACGTGTCGAACAAAGGCACGTCCGCTAGCAAGTGAGACAGCTTCAGCGGCTTCGCTGACAGCACTCGACGGAGCGCGGTCAGCGAAGCCGCCATCAAGTGCGGTCACACAAAGTGAGAGAACGCATCAGTCGGGACAATCACAACGCCAGACTCGGTCACAGTCAGACCGTTTGCGAGATCCATCTTCGGATCGAAACCAATCTCGATGCCTTCGGGGATGCGAACATTCTTCTCGATGATCGCGCGGCGAATTTTGGAAGCACGTCCCACTTGCACGCCTTGCAGCAAGATCGACTCTTCAACCTGAGCCCAACTATTCACACGCACGTTATGTCCCAAGATCGAGCGATCGACCGATCCTCCCGAAATGATGCAGCCCGCACAGACCATGCTACCTGTCGCGCGACCAACACGCGGTTCTGGACCCACAAAGTCCGAGAACACCGTCTTCACCGGCGGCAACGAAGGACAGTAAGTGTGAATGGGCCACGAACGGTCATAGAGATCCAGCTCGGGCTTAATCGAGACGAGGTCCATGTTGGCTTCGTAATACGCATCCAACGTGCCGACGTCGCGCCAGTAATTTGTCTTACCTGTGTTGCGATCACGGAACGGGTAAGCCAACACCGGATGCTTCTTAATCATCGACGGAATGATGTTCTTGCCGAAGTCGTGCGAGCTGTTGCGATCAGCAGCGTCCTCGCACAAACGACCTAAGAGGTAGTCCCGATTGAAGACATAGATGCCCATCGAAGCCAAGAAGCAGTTCGGGTTGTCAGGCATCGGATTGGTCGATGCAGGCTTCTCTTTGAAACCGGTGATGCGCATATCGGAGTCAGTCTCAATGACTCCAAACTGATCGCATTGATCCAATGGCACCGGCAAGCACGCGATCGTCGCTACAGACTCGGCTTCGATGTGAGCTCGGATCATGTCCGAGTAGTCCATCTTGTAGATGTGATCGCCAGCCAAGATGACGATGTAGTCCGCAGGATGTTGCTCGATGGTGTAGATGTTTTGGTAAACGGCATCGGCCGTGGCTCGATACCACTCTTCGTTGACTCGCTGTTGAGGCGGCAGAATCTCAATGAACTCATCCAACGGTCGATGCAGGAAGCTCCACCCCAGACCGATGTGTCGATCGAGACTGGCGGCTCGATATTGAGTCAACAACAAGATGTGTCGCAGGTTGCTGTTGATGCAGTTCGAAAGTGTGAAGTCGATGATGCGATATTGGCCGCCAAACGGCACTGCGGGTTTCGCTCGATCACGAGTCAACGGTTCCAGTCGAGTGCCTTTGCCACCAGCCAGAATCAAGGTCAGCACGTTTTTCACAATCACTCCTTGAACGACAAACTCTTTACGCGACACGGCGAGCGATCAGGCTACTCAACTCGCGTCAGTCGATTCTGTGAGCTTCAGCGCATTCACACAACGTCCGCATGAACGAGTCCTCGCGCAAACAATCAACGCGACAACGCCTCATTCATGTTTGCCGCATTGAGCCCATCGCGGGACGAGTCATCAATCGCGCTTTACGCTATCGGCTCCGACTCATTCACGGTCGGTTTCACTACCAGTTCTCATCCGAGTCATCGACATGAAATACATCTCACTTGCGTTCGTCGTTGGGTGCCTAGTGGCGACCACAAGCCACGCTCAAACACAGCGACCCATTCAATACAACCGCGATGTGAGGCCGATCCTCTCTAACCATTGCTTCGCTTGTCACGGCTTCGATGACAAAGCTCGACAAGCCAACTTGCGACTCGATCAACGCGACCGAGCGATCGCAAAACTCGAATCAGACAAGACCGCCATCGTTCCCGGTAAGCCCGAGCAAAGTGAGCTTCTCAAGCGCATCGCCAGCCATGACCCTCACGAAGTCATGCCGCCACCATCGACGAACAAGAAGGTCTCGGCCGCCGAGCAAGCAATCCTCAAACGTTGGATCGAACAAGGTGCGGAGTACCAACAACACTGGGCGTTCGTCGCACCGACTCGCCCCGAGTTGCCGGCCGTTAAGAACTCGCAGTGGGTTCGCAACGAGATCGATCGCTTCGTGCTGGCGCGGCTCGAAGCCGAAGGACTCAAACCTTCTCCTGCCGCCGATCCGGCAACATTGCTGCGTCGAGTGTCGCTCGACCTCACAGGTCTGCCACCATCCATCGAGGACATGCAAAGGTTTCAACAGGACATTCAAAAGAACTCGCTCGACGCCGCCTATGAAGCTGCCATCGACCGGCTCTTGGATTCCGATGCCTATGCCGAGCGGCTCACCATGATGTGGCTGGATCTTGCGCGGTACGCCGACACTAACGGCTACAACAACGACGAAGACCGCACGATGTGGCCGTGGCGAGATTGGGTCATTGATGCCTTCCGCCAGAACATGCCCTTTGATCGGTTTATCACCGAGCAACTTGCTGGCGACCTATTGCCGAATCCCACTACCGAGCAACTGATTGCCACAGGCTTCAATCGCAATCATGTCATCACAACCGAAGGCGGCATCATTCCCGAGGAGTACCGGGTTGAGTACGTCGCTGACCGAGTCCACACGACTGCCAGCGTCTTCCTCGGACTGTCGATGCAATGCGCTCGTTGCCACGACCACAAGTACGACCCGCTGTCTCAGCGCGACTACTACCGCTTCTTCGCATTCTTCAACAACGTGCCTGACAAGACCGTGGGGTACAACTCGGGAGCACCCGCCGAGCCTTTCATGAAGGTCTTACCCAAACGATTCCGCGACGAACTCGCCAACGTGAAGGCCGAGCGCGAGCAACTTGCCGTCCGACTCATGGCTCGATTAAACGCCATCACCGTCGAGACAATCGCGGCCTGGGAACGAGGACTCACGACAGACGATCTCGCCAAGCTGACCAATGGTGTGAAGTTGCACGTGCCCTTTGATGCGAAGGACGGAAACGAAGTCCGTTACGCAAATCGAGAACTCACTCGACCGCGCACCACCAACGCCAGCGTGAACTCATCAGCCGACGCAACAGCTACCGCCACACCAAGCAACGAACCACGACTGTCAGGAAAACTCCACGGCAAAGCCAACTGGCTAACGACCGATCTGGGCCCGGCATTTCAATTTGACGGCAAGACCAACATCGAAGTCGGAGCAGTAGCTGCGTTTGATCGACTCACACCGTTCACCATCGCAGCCTGGATCAACCCAACTGGCCACGGCGCGATGTGCCTCTATTCAAAGATGGATGATGCCGCCGCCTTTCGTGGTTACGACTGCAACATTGAAAGCGGCAAGCTCGCCGTGCATCTCGTCAACACCTGGCCCAATAACGCGATCAAGGTTCAAACCAAAGACGCGATGAAGCCCAACGCGTGGCATCACATCGCGGTGAGCTATGACGGTTCCAGCAAAGCCGCGGGACTAAAGCTGCTTGTCGACGGCCAAGCGATGGCGATCGACATCATGAACGACTCGCTCAAAGACACGCTGCAAACCGACAAGCCCTTCCGCATCGGCCAGCGACTCTCATCAATCCCGTTCCAGGGACAAGTAGCGGACTTCCGAGTCTATGACTTTGTGTTGTCCCCAACCGACATCGCCGCATTAAGACAAGGCCAAGTTCCGGCCAGCGGGCTCGCGGCCGTCCTCAAATTGCCGGTGACAGAACGCACCGCAGTGCAGACTGAAGCGGTGAAGCGACATTACTTGGAACAGGTCGACGACGAGTATCGCCGCCTCAAATCAGATGATGACAAACTCACCGCGTCCATCTCCTCGCTCGAAGCCAAGTCCGTCACAACGATGATCATGCAAGAGCTTCCGCAGCCTCGCGACGCATTCATTTTGCGACGCGGCCAATACGACGCCCCAACCGAAAAGGTGTCGGCCGGTGTTCCGGCGACTCTCTCGGCTCTTCCTGATGGAGCCCCCGCCAACCGGTTGGGTCTGGCCCAATGGCTGACAGATCCAAATCATCCGCTGACCGCGCGAGTCACCGTAAATCGCTGGTGGCAAATGCTGTTTGGGCAGGGCCTTGTAGAGACCGTCGAGGACTTCGGCTCTCAAGGCACATGGCCGACTCATCCCGAATTGCTTGATTGGCTCGCCCTCGAATTCGCCGCGCCGCAAACAAATTCTCCCCTCGCCCCTCTGGGGGGAGGGGCCGGGGGTGAGGGGCGATTGCAATCAGAGCGTCCAAACTCCAGCCCATCCTCCACATCATCTGACATGAACTCGGAGAACAGTCGCGTTTGGAACATTCGCGCGACACTCAAACGCATCGTCCTCAGTGCGACCTACCGTCAGTCATCCCGCATCACGCCAGATATGCTCGAACGAGACCCGAAGAACGCCATGCTTGCACGCGGTCCCCGAGTGAGGCTCTCTGCCGAAGCAATTCGTGACCAAGCACTCTTTGTCAGCGGCCTCTTAAGTCGCAAGCTCGGCGGCCCCAGTGTCATGCCGTATCAGCCCGACGGATTGTGGCAAGACGTCTCGGTCGAACGCCGAGCGGTCTACAAGCCGAGCACCGGCGAAGACCTTTACCGCCGCGGCATGTACACATTCTGGAAGCGAACCTGCCCGCCCCCCACGATGATCTCGTTCGATGCTCCCGATCGAGAAACCTGCGTGATGCGCCGAGCCCGTACCAACACACCGCTCCAAGCTTTGGTGTTGCTAAACGACCCCACCTACATCGAAGCCGCACGAAACCTCGCCGCGCGAGTCCTCAAATCACCCGCTCCAACCGACGAAGCGCGGCTCTCGTTGCTCATCCAATCCTGCACGAACCGCCCTGCCACTGACGCAGACAAAACAGTGCTACTCCCAATCCTGACCCGATCGCTGAGCCACTTCACCACGCATCCGGATGCCGCTCAGACGTTGCTCACCATTGGAGCATCCCCGCTCCCTGAAGCGATCCCCCAACCCCAATTCGCCGCTTGGGCCAACCTCGCCAACCTCGTCCTGAACCTCGACGAAACCATCACGAAAGAGTGAGCAACTCGATGCCCGCAGTCGTGACTCACAGAGCATCGATTGAAAGATTTGTCACTTAAATTCAAACGATCATTAGTCGCCGCGACGAGCAGTCGACGCTCGACTTTTTGAACGACCGAGGAACCGCAAGCACCTTCGCCCCTGAACAAACGCGGCCTGCTCGAACAAAGTCCGAGCAGGCCGCATTCAGTAGACGCGTCGAGTTTTGAGTTGTCCGGCTACTTCACTCGTCGTGGAGCTGCCGGCGTCAAGGGCACCGACGACTTCACTTTGGCAGCCGGCTTCTGGAAGCTCATCTGCTGGATACTCGCGTCACCAGCAGCTTGAGGCGCGGGTATCTCCGGCAAGACAACGGAACGCGGAAAGAGTCCGCTGTCTCTGTCTCGGAATGCCGACTTTGCTGGGGTCGCTGGAGACGGATTCGTGCTTGAATCCTGAGGGTCCATAGGCGGCTGTGGTGCCGGGGCTGGTTTCGTGGCAGGCATTGGTTGAGAGCCGCTGTCCTGCTTCTTTGGGGTCGGTGTTTTCCCAGCACTCGAACTACTGGCGGATTTGCGATCTTCCCCAGGCGGGCAGTAGGACGCATCCGTTGGACAAGTGCCATTCACGATCGCCTGCATCTGAATGTCGAGCGTGCGATTGATGGCCTCGAAGCGGCTGCCTTCATTTAAGAATTCTTGATAGCCATTTACCGCAATCTTTTGATGATCAAGGTAGTCCTGACTAGGCCGTGTGGACATTAGAGAGGAGTATGGGATAGAGGTCGGTTTTCCACTCCTGCCACGGAAGGCTCAACATGTTGTCT
>OMIV01000379.1 GCA_900299185.1 Planctomycetaceae bacterium | reverse complement strand
GAGAATCGAAACACTTCACACCACCAAAGTCAGACTCGTCGGCTGATACCAGTTACCCCCACGGTTTTGCGATGAGCCAGAATTAGCGTCACTTCGAGTCTGGAATTGAATGTGAGGCGAGTCGTGGAGTGACTCGCCTACGTGGCTCATGGAATTGAAAGCTCAACGCGAATCGCCGTGCGTTTCTAAGGCAATCGCACGACTCGAAGAGTCAAGCGGCGACTGTCGAGTTATGTCCCGCCGACGACTTCGAATTGGGCGGTCGAGTCTGTCGGCTTCAGCACGTCGACCTTGAGTTCGGGAGCTTCGCGGCTGGAAACTTCCACTCGCACGGTGATGGTGTGCCGACCAGCTTCGAGGGCTGCTTCCACATCGGTCTTGTTGTCGAAAGCTTCGGTATCGACCCACGCTTGAAACTTCTCGGTGGACTGAATCTTGAAGCCGACTTTGCCTGGTTCGTTGACCTGCACTTCTCCCTGCAAGATCAGCACGGTCGAAGTCTTGCCCGCTCTGAGTTCTTCGAGTGGTAACGCTCCTGCGACCTTGGCATACGCCGAGACCCACTCTTCAGGCTGGCTTCCAACAATGAACTGTCGAATGTGTTCGAGATGCGGCACGTCGTCAGTCAGTTCCTTGGCGGGCTTGGCCAGCAAACGCCAACGTTGAATGCTGGGCACCTTGCGAATCTCGTAAGGGCCAGGCTTGCCGAGTTCCGAGACGAATTTGGCGAGGTCCAACACTTCATCGTGGGTGAGGAACTTCGTGATGCCTTGCGGCATGAGCGACTTGCCTTCGACTTCCTCGTCAATGTCTGCTGTAGGAATTATGACCGTCTTGCCTTGAGCGTCTCGAATACGGACTCGCGTGTCGTCTCGGTCGATCACGACTCCGGTGTAAGCCTTGCCGTTGTCCAGCACGAAGATGCGAGTGACGTACTGCTCCTTCACCGCGAGATTCGGATTCAGGATCGAGTTCACCACGTAATCGACCGGTGACGAGCCTCCCAAGGCGCTCAAGTCCGGACCGACTTGCCCGCCTGCTCGGCTGACGCTGTGGCAGCGCATGCAACTGACGTCGGTTCGGCGAAAGACTTTCTCGCCACGCGCCGCGTGGCCCTTGGCAACGACTTCGCCGACGATCTTGGCCACTTGCTCTTGAGTGGGTGGCGGAGGATCGGAAGCAACTCCGGCGGCTTCACTGAGGACTCCCGACAGAGCCGCGTCGCTGATGCCGACCGAGTACATGTAGCGGAGTGAGGTCTTAGCGACGTCGACCTTCAGCTTGCGGGTCTTGAGTGCCGCAGCCAATGCGTCTGTGCCTCCTTTGCGATTGAAGAAGGCATCCAGCATGACGGCTGGATTGTCTTGAGGTGACGCGGTCTCCAGTGTCGTTGCGGCCTGAGATGCGGCGACCGGCAAGTCGATTCCGACCAATCCGGCGATCGACTTCATGCGAAGATCTTGCGCCGCGTTCGAGCTGGCGATCTTCAACAAGGTTTCTTTGCTGGCTGCATCGCCGATGGCCACCAAGCCATCGATTGCAGCTCGTTGCAATTCGGGGGACGCCTTGCCGTTGGCGGCCAACGTTTGAAGAGCCGCCGTGATGCCCGTGTCCTTCCAAGTGGATGCCAAGCGAATCGCAGCCATTTGCAGGGCGGGCTCTTTGGAACCGACGAGCTGCTCCAAAGCTTTCAGGTCTCCGGCAGGTTTGACTTTGCGAGTCGTCGCGGCGTCGCTCAGCCAACCCATCGACTTGATTCGCAGATCGGTGGGGAAACCGTCGGGCTGCACGACCTTGTCGAAGACGACCTTGAGATCGTGCTCGTTGCCTCGGTTGCAGATCATCTCAACGACCGTGCCTTGTCGCTCAGCGGGCAGTCGGCCACTTTGAAACAACTTCATGACCGGACCAACGGCACTTGGTGGATCGTCCGCTCGAAGCTGACCGACACTGGAGTAACTCAGAATTGCGATCGCCAGACATCGAACCCACCACCGACGACAAGACACAAACAGCATGACTCGTACTCGAAATTGAAACTGAGGAATGGAAATGGAGGCTGCCCGATCAAGGCGGCCTCTGTATGGATTTGACGCCCACTCGGGGCTGTGACATTGAGGATGCGAGGACCTTCAGCGAAGTCCATTCGACGCGACTCGTTTGCTGACAGCCATTTCTCAATGAAGTTACTTCATGGGCTTCGCAGCCTTCTTGGGCACGGCAATTTCGACGTTGATAAGTTCGTCACCGCGTCGCACGACGAGCTTCAGAATGTCACCAGCTTCCAAGCGACCGAGTGCATCTTTCATCGTGCGTACCGACTGCATTAAGTCTCCATTCACGAAGAGCACGAGGTCGTCTGACTTCAATCCGACCTTCGCAGCTGCGGAGCCTGCGATAACCGTGTCGACATAAGCCGGAGTTCGAAAAAGCACATCAGGAACCATGACGATGCCGAAGTCCGTCGGCTCGTAACGGCGAGCAGCGTTGGGTTCGTCGGCTGGCTTCCGTGCGGATGTCGAAAACTTGCCGGTGATGATCTCATCGATGGGCTGCCTGAGTTCGGTGAGGGGGATGGAATAATTCACCCAGGTATTAGTTTCGGCATTACGAACTTCGCGACCGATCATTCCCAGCAGTTTGCCATCGCGACTCGTCAATAACCCGCCGGCTGCTCCCGAGTTATTCGTGATAGCGTCGACGACATAGACCGGTCCCTCGTAAGGGATCTCGAATGTGCCGCGTCGCAGTTTGAATTGCGTCTTGGCCGCAATCACTCCGTGCAAGACGGAAACGGACTCGTCGCCAGCGGCCACTTGAAACATGTTGCTGAAGGCCAGCACTCGAGCACCCTCGCCGGCGCCGGATACAGCGCTCAACAAATCGAAGAACGGAAACGACGATCCGTCTGGTGCGTTGAGCTTCAATACGGCGAGTTCTTTGTTGGGTTCAGCTCCGAGCACTTTGGCGGTGAATCGGCGACCGTCATTCAGCACGACGGTGACTTCGGCGGGATCAAGCACATGGCTCCAGGCGGTTGCGATATGACCTTCTTTTGATACCAGAAATCCGGTGCCGTGGTGCGAGAGACCTTTGAGTCCTCCAGCTCCGAAGATCTTCACCATGCGAGGTTGGACGTACTCGATCGTGCTCGCGGTCGATGATGACTCGGCAGAGACGGCAGAAGTGGTCAGAGACCAAAGCACGAAGCTGCCAGCGATCACGGCTCTGATCATCGAGCCGTGAATTGTTCGAGCTTGCGCATTTCTACGAGATGGCTCTGTCATCAATCCCTCACATGGAAATGGTTTGAGGAACAGTGGCTGCGGTCGTGGCGATCTTGCCGGACGGAATTCGAAGGCGAAACAAAGTCCGAAGATTGCCTTCTAGATGTCGTTTCGCGAGCGGTCCGCCGTGATGAAGCACTCAACGTGCAACACCGTTTACGGCGGGGCGGGATGTTAGCCAAGTGGATGTCCTGCTTTCACCACAGTCTTGGCAGAACAATGTCGAGGTCGGCAACTTGACCTGGGGGATGCGACCTTTCGCTGCGGAGAACAACGGGTTCTCAACGCAAAGTTACGGGCGATCGACGTCACTATTTGATAGCGACGGATCGCTGTTGTGGCTCGGATATGCCGTTCGTAGCTTGCGGTTGCAGGTACGAAAAAAGGCGCGACAGGGTCCCCTCAAAGTTCCCAGCTCTCCCTATCGCGCCTCAAAACAGCAGACATCTAATTGTCACTGGCGATTGTCCCCCTCAGACCTGCTCGTCAGCGGTCGCCATCGACGACGCCCAAACATAGACCGGGAAACGCGCGAGTCAAACTGCGGATTGCCAGATGGCAGCTTTCGAAGCGATCGAGTTATGCTCTCGCCGAGCGATCGGAGTGCAACGCTTTGTTGTGCCGCCGCAACGGCCAGCGCTGTCAGGATCCGCGTCGCGATTGAACTCGCTAGGAAAATGCAATGATGTCCTTGTGCCGCTTCATCGGAGGAGCGCTGGCTGGGGCGTTGCTGTTTAGCAACGTTGCTGCATTTGCTGCCGGCCCTTTGGATCTTGTCCCGAAAGACGCTGCCATTGTTGGGCGGTTGAAAGTTCCTCAATCGACGCTCGAAAAAGTCGGTAACTTCGTCAATCAAGGAGCCCCCGGCTTCGGATTCGTCGTGCTTTCTCAAGCCAACCAAATGGGCGCGTTGATTTCGAATACCACTCTGGGCGGGGTGGAACTCAAGCAAGATTGGTACTTCGCGGCCTTCATCGAGAAGAACGCGGCGCCCTCAGTGGTCTTTATCGTTCCTACCAACGACGAAGCCGCGTTGAAGGAAGCTGTCGGAAACAACTTCACCTACGTGACCGCTGATAATTGGGTTGCATACTCCGAGGACGCTGCTGCTGCCGAACTCATCGCAGCGTGCAAGAGCGGTAAGACGAAGTCCATTTCTACCACCATCGACAAGCGGGCCAATTCGCTCTTCGACGACTCTGACGTTTCGATCCATGTCAACATTGCCAAGCTGCGGTCGACGTATGCAGAGGAATTGCTTTCGGCAGATAAGCAACTTGACGACGGTATCGAAGGGTTAAAGGCACTGACGGCGGGAGCTGCTCAGCCCGGTATGAACGTTGGAGCAATCTGGGAGATGTATGGCAAGCTCGGCCATAATCTTCTGCAAGGTGCTCGCGACTCCGACAGCCTTTCAATTGGTATCAAGGTCAGCAACGAAGCTCTGACGATCGACGAGCTCTTGGTTGTCGGCAAAGGATCTGATTCAGACAAGTTCCTGCAGTCTCATCCCACCAGCGATCTCTCGCTAATCGCAAAGCAGCCACAATCTCAGTTTGCTTACTTCGCGGCTCATGGAGACGCATCGGCATTGATGAAATGGAGCTTGGACATGAGCCGCTCTATGTTCGCAGACAACGCCGATATGAAGGCCAAGATGGAAGCACTCCAAAAGGACTTTTCTGCAATCAAGATTGGCGCTGTGGCGGGTTCGTTTGGGCTCAATTCACCAGGTCCCGAGGGGATCGTGAACGGAGTCATTGCGATGGAAGTCAATCCTGCCTTGAAAATGCGAGAACTCAGCCGCAAAGCGATGGCTGAATTGAAGATAGAAGTACCCGGTGTGAAGCAAGAGCACAAATCGAAGTTAGATGCAGAAAAAGTCGGAGATCTGACGGTCGACGTCGTGACGACCACTCAGGAATACGGCGATGATCTGCCTGGAGTTGAAGCTCAAAAGAAGATCATTGAGGTTGCATATGGCAAGGAAGGCATAACTCAGCGAATTGCCAATACGTCGGATACTTATTTGCAGACGATTGGCGGCGGCGCTGAGGGCATGAAATTGGCGATCGCGGCGATCAAGGATCCGGCGCCAGCTAAGCCGACTGCGGTTGCGAAGAGTCGATCTCGCCAGCTTGAGAAGGCAAACCTGCTCTTCATGATTGACTTGCCAAACCTAGCTCTGAAGGGAGCAGTCATTGCCGACGAATTGTCGAAGGCTGGTACGGTTCCGCCTCTGGGAGCTCAGATTCCAGTTGCTCAATTGAAGGGCCTGAAGCTTGATTCGAGTTTTGTGACGTTCGCCGTTGGAACCGAGCCAGAGGGCGTGCGTTTGCGGACCGAAGTTCCGTCAAGCACCGTGTCCGGGTTTTTCAAGATTTTCCAAACTGTCACGACTGCCGGGCGAGGAGCACGCGGCGGAGCCCAGTAGAGGAATTCAGAGATCCTTCCGTTTCGCGCGGGCTCTTGGGCTGATGATCGCAAAGTAACAGCGTCAGTTGGACTTAATCGTACCGCCGCAGAGAATTGCACCTAACCGTGAGGCTGATGGAGGCACTAATCGACGGGCCGCAGCGTCAAACGCTGCGGCCCGTTTTGTTTTTAAGTTTCATGTATCGTTCCGCGTCCCGTCTGCAATCATCGCGTGGCAGACGACTTCGAGCCGATTTGTCACATAGATCGCGCGCGTTTGTAGTCAGCAGCATTCAATCTTCTTTACAGCAGACAAAGCCTTTGACCGTCCTTCTGACCGGCGGGTAGAGTTCATCGCCCTTCTCGAAAATCGCGATTGAGTCGTCAAACTTAAATGAGGTGCAGGCATGAAAAAGAATTGGTTCTTCTCGCTGGTCGGCTTGGTCGCTGCGTGCGGCGCATCAGCGACTGCGTCGGCTCAGACAACTGGCCCAACGGCAGACGTGCTTGCTCCTCGTGCTGACTATGGAGATACGACTGGTCGACCTGATATCCCGACCCTCCGGACAGATATCTTGCAAAACTTCCCGGCGATTCAATTCATCTTCGATACCGCTTTAGATCCGCAGCAGGTTTCGACACTGTTGACGCTGACGCAAGCCGACATGAACGATCCGCGGCTTTCTGAAGGTGCTCGCTCGGTCATCCGCAATCACATGGCGGCTTTGCAACAGGTCGAGCTGGCGATTCGGTTCCTGCAAGCGAATCGTTCGCAAATCATTGCTGGGCGCGACGCCGGGTTTAATTCCGTCTTCGGCAACATTTCACAGCTTCGCAACGTGGCAGTGATCAGCCCCAACCCGCTGGGTGGCTTGGCTACGCTCACTCGACCGGCCGTCAATAACAACAACACCAACGGCTCACAGTATTATCAACTAACATTCCAGGCGCAGGGTGGCGGCAATAATAACAATGCCACGCTTCCCAGCATTGCGTCTCAGGTTCAGGCTGGAGATTTTGTCTATGTGATTCCAGCCAACGGAACCGGCCAAGCTGCAGGCAATACGGCTGGAACGACGGGTTTTATCTCTCGAATTTTGTTGGCGACGAGTGGCAATACTCAGGGAGGGGGGAACAACGGAGGACAGGAACGCATAATTCTTGATTCGGCCTATGTCCCTCGGCTAACTGCGAATGCTCAGCTCAATAATCTCTTGGTTTACCGAGTGGTTCGAACCGACGTGCAGTCTGATTCTTCCCGATTCAACGATGTTTTGGCGACGTTCCAGGCCATTCGAGATACGTTGGAAGGAATTGTTCCGCCGACCACTCAGTTGGGGGCCGTACAAGCTCAAGTACTGAACTCACCCATTACGTATAATCGCTCCTTTACTGACATAAATACGATTTGGGGGGCAGGGGTTGCGCCATATACAGCATTGAATGGTACCGTTCAGCGGTTCGTTCAAGATCGGGCGGTAACTCTTGCGAATGGCAATACCGGTACCCCGACGATCTTCACTGCAGACCGTTTGACACGCCAGTTTGGCTTTTCGACTTCTGACTCTTTCAGCCATCTTGATCGCTTGGAAGATCAAGCAGCGGGTCGGCAGTCGATCGGCCGAAATGGCCAATTGACATACCCTTACCCACTGTTGTGGAGTGAAGACAACGCTTTGCCGCTGCAGTTTGATACTCGTCAGCGAGTCACCGGTTCGACGGATGAAGATCGAGCTTTCTTCCGCGATCGCCAAACAATCTTTGGTGGGCCGGACAACGTCTTCACTCAGTATCTCGGTCGAGCCTTCTTTGATGAAACTATTCTTCACGCTGGATCGGGTACGCTCGATGATACCGTCCGAATCGATGATACGTTGCAGCAAGCACTCCGACAGCAGCGTATCCCAGCCGGTGGCGTGCCTCAGACGTTTAATCAAACTGTGAACGGTGTCGTGTCCAGTGTTCCTCAGACGGAAACTGCAAATGTTCCAGAGTCGGGATCTCCGACGAAGAAGGACACTGAATTCCGCCGATGGCAAATGATTATTGAGTCGTTCGCCGAGCATGCCTCGGACCTAACTCAGTTCAACACTGCAGCGATCGGTTTGCGTGAGATGCTTGGTGGCGGTGTCCTGCCCAGCGATTTGGCCGTCAAGGACGCTGGCAACTATGCTCGATTTGCGAACGTGATTGGCGGATCTGGGACCGATTCGATTGACTTCGACAAGGTTGAGCCGTTCGGTAAGCGAGCAGACGGTGGCTTCAACCCCGTCGTTCCAATCCAATAACTGCCTTAGTTCGATATTTGAATTCTATGAAACCGCAGCCGGCATCCGGCTGCGGTTTTTCTTTTTGCAATGAGATCGGTTCAAGTCATTTAAGCCGATCGAGCGACGAATGTGCAGTCAGGTCACTCAGATTCGACATGTGGTGGGGGCGTGTCGATTTACTGAAACCTGTCGTCATAGACCGCTTCTTGAGACTTGGTAGTCTCAGGGCTAGCATCGGTCGGACGATTGCTCCGTAACCCCTGCCGACTTGGGCCGCACTAAGTCTCCGCCGTGATAGAGTCACGGAGCGGAGATCAATCGCCCCAATATTTCGCTTTATGGGCATGATTGAACTCTCATTACGTCACGGACTTCCGTTCCTTCGCTTTTCGGAGATTCCGTTTATCGCGACTTTTCAGAAAGTCGCGATACCGGATGTAACTGAGCGTTGTTGGATGGGGTAGCGTTCTCCGTCTTATTCAGCCTTCATCTCCAAGGTTTTCCAATGCGGATCACATTGCGACCTCTCGCTTTGATGCTGTCACTCTCCTTTGCTGCTTGCACTGCGGATGTGGCTGTCGCTCAGTTTGGCCCGCCGGGTGGTTTTGGAGGACGAGGTCGCGGTGGAGGCGGCTTCGATAGTCCGACATTCATGCTTCGTCGCGACGACGTTCAGCAAGAACTGAAGCTCTCGGAAGATCAAATTAAGCAGATCACTGCATTTCAGGATGGCCTGCGCGACAACAACCAGTTCCGAGATTTCTTTGATCGGATGAGGCAAGCCAAGGACGACGAAGAGCGACGTGCGATCGGCACGGAGATGCAGAATTTCCAAGAGAACGCGTTGAAGAAAATCGTTAAGGCAGAGCAGTGGAATCGTCTGCAGCAATTATCGTTTCAGCGTCAGGGGTCACGAGCGCTGGAAAATGAGGATTATCAAAAGCAGCTCAATTTGTCGGACAGCCAGAAAGAGGCGGTTCGCAAGGCCAACGACGATTATGACAAGGCTCGGGATGAGATCTTCCGAAACCGAGATTTGTCGACTGAGGAGCGTACAGCCAAGCTGGAAGAGTTGCGGTTGAAGCGCGACAAGGATGCGGAAAAGGTACTTAATCCTCAGCAACGTTCGGCCATCGAAGAGAAGCGAGGAAGTAGTTTTACCTTCCAAGATAATTTCGGTGGTGGCCGTCCTGGGGGCGGTGGACCGCAAACGCAGCCTGGTGGAAACGATACTCGTCGCGGCGGTGGAACCAGTGGTCGTCCTCGCAATGTTGATGCGGCGGCAGTCGGCAGTAATCCCTCAACCACAGATGGGGATGGCCAGCCTGCGACTCTGTCATTCGGCGGGAAAGACGGCGAGAAGAAGAAGCTCAGCAAGCTCTCGTTCAATTTCCGATTCGCGCCTTGGGTCGACGTGCTCAAGCTTTTCGCCGATGCATCAGGTCTGACACTGGATTTGAACGACGTTCCAACCGGTAGTTTCAATTACTACGACGAGCGTGAATACACGCCCGCAGAAGCGTTGGACGTTCTCAACGGGTATCTCATTCAAAAGGGATATATCCTCGTTCGCCGGGATGAATTTCTGGTCGTTATTAACATTGATGACGGGATTCCTCCAAACCTCGTCCCGACTGTTCCATTGGCGGAAATGCCATCTCGCGGTCGCAACGAACTGATGACGGTCATCGTCCCAATCGAGGGAATGACGCCGCACGATGCTGCTGACGAAGTGAAGGAACTATTGGGGCCTCAGGGGAAAGTTGTAGCGCTCAATCGAGCGAACAAACTCATTATTACTGATATCGGTAGCAATTTACGTCGTATTCATGAGTTGCTTACGAGCCTAAGCATTGAACCTGGCGACAAACTCTTCAAGCAGTTTGCGCTGAAGCATGTTGATGCGATCGATGCTGAAAACGTCGTTCGCGACCTCTTTGGTCTGCCTCGTCGAGGAATCGAGAATGTGAGTGCCGGCTCGGGCTTCAATGGAGATCCGCGTTCGAGTTCTTCGTCATCGTCGAGCAGCAGTCGATCCTCTCGATCGCCGAATCAAGATCCCAATCTTCGCGTCGCTGTCACTATCGACGAGCGAACTAATACGCTGTTGGTGACTGCCAAGTCTGAAGATATGAAGACGATCGAAGAGATTCTGAAGACAGTCGATGTTGATACTGGAAATGATACAGCCGGGCGTGGTAGCAAGCAGCCGTACTTTCATGTTTACGAGCTCAAGTCTGCTGACCCAATGGAAGTAACGAAGACACTCAATGTTCTTTTCCCCGGCACTGTTGTGAACGAGGATGGGCGAGCTCGACGCATACACATTCGCGCGACGGCGGCCATGCATCAGCAAATTGAGCAAACGCTGAAACAGCTGGATGGTGCTGGCGGCACGACGACTCAAGTTGCGGTCATCCCGCTCGGTCGGATGGATGCTTACACAGCCACTGCTTCAATTCAGTCGCTCTTTATTTCGGAAGGTAATTCGGCTCCGGTTGTGCAACCTCACCCGCTAGGGACAGGGCTGATTGTCAAAGGCACGGGCGACCAAGTGAATCAGATCAAGTTGTTGCTTGCTCAACTTGATCCTGCCTCTGGGGGATTTGGAAGTCAGCAAGGTAACGTGCGGACGATTCCTCTCGGGGGCCGCAATCCTGAAGAGTTTTTGAAGATGCTAGAGCAAGCTTGGGGCGGAAAGGGACGCAATCCAATTCGCACGGTGACTCCTTCAGCGTCTAAGAAGGGCGAGGGTGAATCGGCAACCGAAAGCAGCCGGACTCAGTCGCTGAGAAAGGTGTTGGGAGCACCAGCTCCAGATGCTCGTCCGGTCGATAACAACAAGCCCGCTGCGACGAACGACGCCGAGCCTGCGAAGCCGCGAGGTTTGCTCGAAAATGGCAAGTCGGCCAGTCTCGATCGTCGGGCAAGCAGCCAACTCGCGAGCTACACCGAAGTTGTTCAGGAGCGGTTTGTGTCTGATGACGCCGTGGCTCAAACACAGGATCAGCCTGCCAGCAAAGCGGAAGTCAACGCTCAGTTTGAAAAGCTGTTCCAAGCTACCGACGCTGCTGATGCGGGAGCCGCCAAGACTGAGGAGCGGAAAGCTGACCCGAACATTCCGATTCTGATCACGGTACGGAATGGAAACTTGGTGGTGATGTCAGAAGACCCGGTTGCGCTTGATCAACTCGAAGACGTCATTGCTTCGGTCTCGAAAGCGCTGCCTCCTAAAACAGAGTGGACCGTCTTCTATCTGCGGTCCGCAGACGCTCTGGAATCTGCGACGGTTTTGGAGCGGCTCTTCCCAACAAGCAGCGTTTCAACGTCCGGTGGGTCGAGCAGTGGGATGCTCGGAGAGCTGACCTCAGGCATCTCGTCGATGGGACGCGGCTTGATGGATATGACTGGGTTGAACTCAATCAGCAATGGCCCGCAGACGCTTCGTATCATTCCCGATACTCGCACGAATTCGCTGTTCGTCAGCGGTCCTAGCCACATGGTCAATGAGGTTGAAGACATGCTGCGAGTTTTGGATGCCTCTGAGACTCCAGAGCAACTCAGCAAACGCACTCCACGCTACATCGAAGTTAAGCATGCCGAGCTTTCGGAAGTGGTCGAACTCGTGCGAGATATCTTCCGTGAAGAGCTTGAAGGTGAGCGAGGTGGTGCTCAGCAAGCCAATCCTTTGGCGGCGTTAATGGGCGCTCAAGGTGGTGGTGGTCGCGGCGGTCGAGGTGGCGCGGGTGCCGCTCAAACCGTGAAGATGACGATCGGTATCGATGCTCGATCGAATCGATTGGTCGTCGCTTCCAGCGAGCCGCTCTTTAAGCAAGTTGAAGCGCTCGTTGGGCAGATCGATCAAGCAGCTTTCGATTCCAAACGGACCGTTCGAGTCGTTTCATTGGAGCACATGAAGACGAGCCAGCTCAAGAGCGCGTTAGGGGCCGTGATGCCCAAGATCAAAGTGTCTTCCAGCCGAGGTGGATCTGGCAGTGGTGGCGGTGAGAGTCGGCCTTCGACTCCGCAACCTCAGCAGCCGAACCCCGATGAAATCCGCCAGTTGATTCAGATGCAACAAGGTGGTGGCGGCGGGCGCGGCGGGAACGGTGGCGGTGGATTCCCCGGTGGTGGGTTTCCGGGCGGCGGCTTCCCAGGCGGTGGTGGTCGGGGCCGTTGATCGACAGAAGTGATGAGAGATCAAGAACGGCTGACGGTGGTCATGAGGATGCACTACGGCCTCTATCGAAGATCGGCTCTTCATTGATCGCTCACCAATAGCCGTTGGCCACTTACAACTTCTTCATCCTCATTCACGATCCCAACTCACATGGATATTGGCGAGGTATTACTTCGACGCGGCTTGATCACTCGCGAGCAGTGCGAGCAGTCGCGTCGCCAAATGAACGGCAAGCGGCTTGATCAAGCTGTTGTCGATCTGGGCTTCGTCACTGAAGAAGATGCGCTCAAAGCTTTCGCCGACGAATTGGGAATGCAATTCGTTGACCTGAAAGAGGAGAAGGGCAATCGCGAGTTGCTCGAACTCTTTCCCACGTCTTCCATCTTTCGTCACAGCGTCTTGCCGTTGAGTCGAGCGACCAATGGTCGCGTGACGGTCGCCATCAGCGATCCGTTCGATCTCGAAGCACTGGATGAACTCAGCTCGTTGACGGGTTTGCGATTGGATCCGGTCCTTGCGCGAAGAGCTGATCTCGAACGGCTGATTAAGCAAAGTTTGGGTGTTGGCGGCGACACGATTACGGAACTCGTCAAACAGAAGACGGACGACGACGACACGTACTTGGCTGAAGCTGCGCGAGCTGACGGTGAACTCGCTGAGATGGCTCAGCAAGCGTCGGTCATTCGGCTGGTGAATCAGTTGTTGCTCGAAGCGCTCGAACAGAAATCGAGCGACGTGCATATCGAGCCGGGCGAACGTGGTCTCACGATTCGCTACCGAGTGGACGGCATGCTTCGCGTGCAGCCGGTTCCGCCGGAGATCAATCAGTTCTCGGCGGCCATAGTCACTCGTTTGAAGATCATGTCTCGGTTGAACATCGCCGAGAAACGTCTGCCTCAAGACGGCCGCATCGAATTGAAAGTCGCGGGCAGAGACATCGACGTCCGCGTTTCGATCATCCCGATGTTGCACGGTGAAGGCATCGTGCTGCGTCTGCTCGATAAGGGGCGGATGGTCTTCAATCTGTCGGGCATGGGTATGCCCAAGCAGATCTACGACGAGTTCCAAGAACTCATCAAGTTGCCGCATGGCATTCTGCTTGTGACTGGTCCCACAGGAAGCGGTAAGACGACCACGCTCTACAGCGCGTTGGCTGAGATTCGCGATCCGACTGTGAAGATCATTACGGTTGAAGACCCAGTGGAATATCAGCTCGAAGGCATCAGTCAGATCCAGGTTCATAGCCGCATCGGATTGACCTTCGGATCGGGACTGCGAGCCATTCTGCGTCATGACCCCGACGTCATCCTGATCGGTGAAATTCGCGATAAAGAAACGGCCGAAGTCGCGGTGCAATCGTCGCTAACAGGGCACCTCGTCTTCAGCACATTGCACACGAACGACGCGGCCTCTGCGTTTACGCGTTTGGTCGATATGGGGATTGAACCGTTCCTCGTCGCGAGCACGGTTGAATCTGTCATGGCTCAACGACTTGTGCGTCGTCTTTGTAAGAACTGTAAACGAAATTACGTACCCACGCTCGACGAACTTCCCAAAGACTTCCCGAAGGCCGACCTCAGTCAAATGTGTGTTCCGGTTGGTTGTCGAGAATGCGGCGAGACTGGTTACTCGGGACGCATCGGTGTCTTTGAGCTGCTTCATTCCGATGAACGAACGAGAGAGCTGTGCGTCGAACGAGCCAGTTCAACTCGTATTCGAGCGCATGGTGTCGACAACGGCATGTTGACTCTGCGGCAATGTGGTTGGCTGCGAGTGTTGGATGGCACGACCAGCGTCGAAGACGTTGTGCGAATTACGAAAGGTGATGTCGTTTAGGATCTCGTGAGCGTTCAGCGGCATCGTCCATGAAGGCCAATGAGGCTGCGAGAGACGACCAACGGCGGATCACAGACGACGGACAAGAAACAAATGCCCGATTTTCAGTACACAGCCAAGTCGATGAGCGGCGAGCAAGTCACGGGCTTGTTGTCTGCGGACAACGAGTCAGCGGCGGCTTCAACGCTCGCGCTGCGCCAGTTGTTTCCGCTGAAGATCGAATTGGCTGAAGCAGCCAAGAAGCAAGAACGCTTTCGAGGTCGCCGCGTCGGTAATCGCGAGCTTGCGACGTTCTACTCGCAATTGGCTGACTTGCTGCGATCGGGAGTACCGCTGCTTCGATCGCTAGAGTTGCTGGAACGGCAATCACGCAATCAGTCGCTCAAGCTGGTGTTGGCTGATGTACGAGCCGAAGTCTCGGACGGAACTCGATTGTCTGAAGCGATGAGACATCATCCGCGAGCCTTCGGAGATTTGACCATCAGCATGATTCGAGCTGGTGAAGAAGGCAGCTTCATGGAAGACGTCCTGAAGCGGATCGCGACCTTCACCGAACATCAAGAGGACATGAAGAGCCGCGTGCTCGGAGCGATGACTTACCCGCTGTTCTTGATGCTGGCTGGTGCAACAGTTGTTACGGCACTCATGGTCTGGTTCGTGCCTAAGTTCGAACCGATCTTTCAAAAGTTCGAAGACAAGGGCGAGCTGCCGTTTGTGACAATGGCCGTGGTTGGGATCAGTCACTTCATCGGCAACTATGGGCTGATCTTGTTGATTCTCAGTGCGGTCACCGGCGTCGCCATGAGCTTTTACGGTGTGAGCGAAGAAGGTCGATTGGCATTCGATAAAGCACGTCTCAAGACGCCTCTGATTGGGCGGATCTATCGCACGTTGGCGATCGCTCGGTTCTGCCGCATCTTGGGTACCCTGCTAAAGAATGGTGTGCCGATTCTGAATTCCCTGCGGATCGGCAAAGATGCGATGGGCAATCGTGTGTTGTCGGGAGCCATTGCTCGCGCCAGTGAGAATGTTTCTGCCGGTAAGACGTTGGCTCATCCGTTACGGGCTTGTGGTGAGTTTCCAGAGGAGACCGTCGAGATGATCGCGGTGGCTGAGGAAGCTAATAACCTGGAACAAGTCTTGGTTGAGATCGCTGATAGCATGGAAGCTCGAACGACTCGCAACTTGGATTTGTTCGTTCGCATGATCGAGCCAATCATGCTGGTGGTCATGGGCGGCATTGTGATGTTCGTCATGGCCGGTTTGTTGCTGCCGATCTTGCAGTCGTCGTCGATCTTGTAAGCTCATGGGGCAGGCAGACTTTCATGGCTGTCGAGATCGCCCAATCATGAGATCAATAATTCATCCTGCCTCGAACCCCTCATCTATCCTCAGGAGTGTTGCATTCATGCGTCGTATTTCTCGCCCCGTGCGTCCGGCTTCTCTGCTCATACATCGTGCGGCCTTCACGCTGCTCGAAATGTTGATCGTGCTGGCGATCATTGGCTTGATCGCTGCGCTCGCCGTACCTCAACTGCTTGGCCGTCAGCAAGACGCTCAGATCAAGGCGACTCAAGCCAAGATCAAAGGCTTCGAAGACGCGATCAAGTACTTCGCCGTCGATCATGATGGTGAGTTTCCTCAAGGCGGTGCGGACACCGTCGTTGGAACGTTGCTGAATCCAGGGACCGACAAGAACGGCCGCGATTTGAAGCCTTACTTGGAAGACGTGCCGAGCGACGCTTGGGGCAACCCGTTGAGTTACGAGTATCCCGCGAGCGGCAATCGCGCTACGCCGGGTGGCAAGCCTGCGATTTGGTCGAACGGTCCTGATAAGCAAGATGGAACCGACGACGACATCACCAACTGGAATCAGAAATTGTAGTCTGGATTACATAAGGTCGTTTGGATCGGCCTGAGATCACTCGAAGCGCCAGTCAGTGCGTTGACCGTGGATGCTGCGGGATGCATTCACTGGCGCTTTGAGTTTGTATGGCGGATGACTTTGGAGTTGGCTGCAAGTTGCTGACATCCGAATCGGCCAGGAGTTCCTGCAAGGTAACGTGCATCGTGATGAACCGACGGAACATCGTCGCTGCTCTTGGCGCGGAAACACGCGTGGGGCTCGATGTGCGCCGTCGAGATCAGGCTTTGAAAGCCGACGGGTTGCCAACAGCAGCGGGATACACGCTGTTCGAGATGCTGATTGCGATGAGCATCATTGTGCTGATCACCTCGTTGGGTTGGTCGCCAGTGATGCGACTGCAGCGCGAGTATCGAGTGAAGGAAGCTGCCGAGGCGGTACGCGAGATGGTGGCTGGAACTCGCATTCTTTCTCTCGATCAAGACATCGTTTTTCAATTTCGTTTCGAGCCGAATGGCCGCCGTTACATGCGGGTGCCGTATGAGAATTCGAATGGCGCGGCTGAGGGTGGGAAGACGGTGACGGCGAGCGGTCAGTCGCACGGCGAACTACCTGAGGGCGTGTATTTCTCGTCTGTCAACGAGAGCCCTGCAGAAGCATTGAATCCCGAACTTCTCACCGGGCTACCGAGTGAATTCAGTCAGACCTCTTGGTCGGCGCCGATCTTGTTCTATTCAGATGGGACATCCTCGAACGCCGAGTTCGACATTGTGGACGAAGCTGCGACGACTCGACGTATTCGAGTTCGAGACATCACCGGAGCAGCGACAGTCTCGACGACAAATTGATGGAGTTTGTCGCTATGTCGAGAGCTGTGAGGTGCGTCACATGGATGTCGAAATCGAGTTGCCAACTCGCTGAGTCGCGAGACGGGTAACGCTTCGAATCGGGCAACCAAATTCTGTAAGTCTTCATGAAACAGATCCGCCACCATCAACGAATTCAGCCTGCTCCGAAGCGGATGCTTCGACGAGCCGGGATCTCGTTGATGGAAGTGGTGATCGCACTGGGCATCTTCATTGGAGCGCTGGCAGCCCTGAGCCAATTGTCGAACAACGGCATGTCGGCCGCGGTGCAGGCACGATTGCTGACTCATGCGATCTTGAGATGTGAATCGAAGCTCAATGAAGTCGCGGCAGCCGTTGAGCCGTTGCAGGCCATCAACGATCAACCGTTTGAGGACGATGCGAATTGGACGTGGACTCTGGCTTCAACGCCCGGTCCCCATGCTGACTTGCTGCTCGTGACGGTCACTGTGAAGTACTTCAAACAGAGCGATCTCTCGGCGACCAGCTATTCGATCTCGCGATTGATCCGTGATCCGTTGGTGTTCCAACAGGTGACTGACACCGGCACGGAGACCCAGCCATGAAAGCACCTCTCCGAACTCGCGGCGCATTCACGCTGTTGGAATTATTACTGTCGATGGCTTTGACGGTGGTCTTGCTGGGCGTGCTGTTTACGGCGCTGGATCTCCATTGGCGGTTCTCGTTGTCGGGGCAAGAAGAAGTCACTCGCTCTCAAATTGCTCGGTCGATCTTCAATCGTTTGTCGCACGACATTCGGTCGACGATCTATCGCAAGAAGCCCGCCGCAGCATCGACGAGCAACTCGTCTTCGACGTCTTCTTCTGAGAACTCTGGAACTAGCACAACTTCGGGCACTGGTACTCAGCAGTCGGGGAATACTCAGAGCACTGGGACCAGCGGCGGAACGGGACAAACCGGCAATCAAAACACGAATCAATCTGGCTCGACTTCCGGGACTCAATCGACTTCTCAAACGCCGACCGAGCCGATGCTGTTGTCCGACGCTTACTCCGGTAGTGCCTTGGGTATCTTTGGCGATGCGGACTCGATTGTGATGCACGTGCTCCGGCCAGATCGACGCAGTCGAGGCACTGCTGACGTTGCAGGTAATCCGTATTCGTCGAGCGACCTAAAGTCGGTCTCGTACTTTCTTGGCGGGTCAACCAGCAGCATCGCGATGATGTTTGGGACCTCGAGTGGAGCATCCGGACTGACTCGCACGTCGGCAGATCGCTTGTCACTGTCGATGGCTGGAACCAACACCGATCTCGTGACAGCAGCTTCCAAGACCGAGCAGCTTGCTCCGGAGATTGAGTCGATCTCGTTCTCTTACTTCGATGGAGCTGAGTGGCTGACGGCATGGGACAGCGAGGTCGAAGGTCGACTACCCAATGCCGTGGGAGTGGCCATCACCTTCAAGAGTCCAAGTGATTCGATGTCGTCGTTCGTGAGGCGTCAGGCCAGCGAGATGACGGACACCTTTCGGATTGTCATCACTCTGCCTGCCGCGAATTCATTCGAGGGGATGAGCCTGTAAGAATTATTGTTGAGGATGAATCAAAGACTGACGTTTCCACCAAGAGTCAGTCTGGTTGTGGGGCAGGTTTTTCGCCTGCCTATTTCTTGGTGGTTTCGCAGATTGAAAACCTGTGCCACGGACTTATGCCGGTAACGTCAGCACTCACCATCACGGTTTGAGAAATAGCAGTCATCATCATGCAACGCGCGATTACAAACACTCGGCAGGCTTCGCCACGACAAGGTTCGATCTTGTTGTTGGTGCTCGTTGTTGTCGCCGTGCTGACGCTGGGGGCTTATACGTTTTCTGAGATGATGGTTTCCGAGGTTGAAGCCACTTCGATGTTTGGCCGGCAGGCGGAAAGTCGAGCGTTCGCTGATTCAGGTGTGGAACTTGTCGCGGCGATGATCGCCAATCCTGAATCAACCGACGACAGCAACACCTATCACAACCCTGATCGCTTCCGAGCCGTCACGATTCGATCGGGCGACACGGCTCGCGGACGGGGCATGTTCAGCGTGATTGCTCCGATCGAGACAGACCCGAAGGCCGGAGCAATTCGATTTGGACTCGTCGACGAATCGTCCAAGATCAATCTCAACTCCATCTTGGGCTACGGGCTGGATGAGACGCAGACACGCACCATCTTGATGTATCTGCCGAACATGACCGAGGACATCGCCGATGCCATCTTGGACTGGCTTGATGAAGACGATGTCCCGCGCGAGTTTGGCGTGGAGTCCGAGTACTACGAATCACAGTCGCCGCCTTACAAGTCTGCGAATGGCGGTCTCAAGTCGCTCGATGAATTGCTGCAAGTCGCTGGTGTGACGCCGGACTTGCTCTATGGGGAAGACGCCAATCGCAACGGACTGCTCGATCCCAACGAGGACGATGGCGATGCATCTCCGCCGTTCGACAACGGCGACGGCAATCTGCAACTGGGGTGGCAGTCGTTCCTGACGATCGACAGTCGCGAGTCCAATTTGGACTCGAAGAACGCAACGAAGATCAACATCAATGACGGGCTATTGACCGACCTCTACGACAAGCTCGAAGAAGAGTTCGATGAGAACATCGCACGGTTCGTGATTGCGTTGCGAGCGAACGGTCCTCGCCAAGATCCGAATGCGGCTCAGCAGAACGGCACTCAAGGCACGACGACAACAGGTGCGACTGCGTCGAACACCGGGAACACTCGCGGTGGCAATACTCGAACGGGGACAACAGGCGGTAATTCTTCGACCGGCAATAACTCGTCGAACTCCAGTAACTCATCGAACTCAAACAACTCCAGCAACAACACCTCGAATGCCACAGCGAGTCGCACAGGGACAAGTAGCAACAATTCCAGCAACACTCAGTCGGGAAACACGTCTTCGAACAACTCGTCGAGTTCGACTCAACAGCCAACTCAAAGCCAATTGGCGACGGGAGTGCAAAGACTGGGCAATGCCCTATCCGGCGGCATTCAGGGGGCGGTGACGCGCGGCGGCATCGATCTACGAGAAGGCTCGAAGTACGAGCTCGGTTCCATTTATGACCTCATCGGCGTGGAGGTCGCTACGAAGGTCGATGGTCGCGACACCGTGCTGCAGAGTCCGTGGACCGACGACCCGAAGACGATGGGCGAGTACCTGCCGATCTTGATGGATCGACTGACGACGCGACGTGAAGCCGAGATCCAAGGACGTATCAATGTGGGGCAAGCTCGGCATGAAGTGCTGCTCGGTCTTCCGAACATGACGGAAGAGATTGCGGACGCGATCGTGAAGTCGTCGGTGATTGGGGCTGACGGCAATGCCATCCCCGAAGAGATCAAAGCGCGGTCCAATACGGGTTGGCTCGTTATGCAGGGAATCGTTGATCTTCCGACGATGTCAAAATTGGATAAGTACCTGACGTCGCACGGGTCGGTGTATCGAGCCCAGGTCGTTGGCTACTTCCAGCAAGGTGGCGGGTTCACGCGGTTGGAAGTGGTGATTGATGCGACCAAGAAGCCGTCAAAAATTCTCAGTGTCCGCGATCTAACGGATCTGGGACGTGGCTACCCATCGGATCTGCTGACCGGCAATCAGTCGAATGGCAATCAGCCGTAACGTGAGGAAGACTGAACGGCACTGTTAAAGAAGAGTGTGCCCGAGTTGATGTCGCGCGGTCTCGCCGTGCGGTTTAGGTCCACTTAGGGATGCACTCAGGAAGCCAGATGAACGGCATCGAGTTCCAAGTTAAATGGGCTCGTCTTTTTAATACTGGGACAGACTCGCATGGCTGAATACCTCTCAATTGACCTGGAACCGCATCGAGTGTGCGGCGTGCTGGCGGATGTCTCGAACGGACAGGTTCGAGTCCTCAAGACCCTGGCCGCGACCGTTCCCGATGGCGTGTTGACATCACCTCTAGAGACCGGCGAGTGGCTTAAGCGAGTCCTTCAGCAATCCGGTATTTCGACCAGCAAGGTCATGGTGGTGCTACCTCGCGAAGAGGTCGTGGTTCGCCACTTGGAGTTGCCGCCGGGCAATGACGAAGAGTTGCCGACGATCGTTCGCTTTCAAGCTGCCAGTAAGTCGACGGTGCCGCTTGACCAAGTAGCTCTCGACTACTTGCCGTTGCCGCAACGAACGGACTTTGCCGGACGAGATGCGTTGCTGGTGACGGTGCCACAAGAGCGAATCGCTCGGCTGTACGGCGCGGCTGTCATCGCGGGGTTGGAAGTCGTCTCAGTTGGAGTTTCGTCGATCGCGACTGCAGAGCTGGTCTTCGCGGCGGAGACGGCAGCGTCCAAAGTTGCTGCGGACTTGGCATTGGTCGTTGCACGTCATGGCAACCGCGTCGAGATGTCGGTCGTCGGTAACGGGCACTTGTACTTCTCGCATTCGACTCAGACTGTGCAAGAGCATGCCGAACAAGGTTGCTCGTCGATCCTGGCTGAAATCAGCCGCTCGTCAGTCGCCAACAGCAAGCGATTGCCGGAAGGTAAGTTCGCTCGCATTTGGTTGGTCGGTGGCGCGAAAGAGGATGTGGAACTGGGCAACGCATTGCGTGAACGCTTTGGGTGCGAGGTCGATCGGCTCGATCCCTTAACCGCGCATGGAGTCGAAGTTCGAGGCACCGTTGGCAGTACCGAGCATTCGGCCTTCGCAGGTCCGATCGGTCAGTTGGTTGGGTTCAGTCGCGAGACAGCTCATTCGGTCGACTTCTTGAATCCGCGACGTCCGGTGGTGAAGAAGGATTACTCGCGAATCAAGTACGGCGCGATCGCCGCTGCTGTCGCGATTGCCATCATCGGCATCTTCACGTTCCGCTCGATGAAGATTGCCGACGTGAAGAACGAAGTCGCTTCGACGAATTCTGCGATCAAAGATCAGCAGGACCTCAATAAGCAGCTTGAACCCAAAGTCGCGATCATCCATCGCATTGATGAGTGGGCGAATTCGGGAGTCAATTGGCTCGATCAAACTCATGATTTGGCGGTCACGATGGATGGAACCGATCGCAAGTACCTGACTCGATTGAATGCGTCGAACGGCACAGTCAAAACGATTCGTGGCACACTGGCGGCCTATGGTCGAGTTAAAGAACGAATTGATGCCGAAGGACTGCGAGCCGAGTTTCTCAAGCAACCGTTTATCGAAATTGAACCCAAGGCTCTGAAGCCCAAAGAAGGCGATAGCGACTTCCCGCTACTCTTCGAGTTGATCGTCAACATGAAGAAGCCGGAAGGGGACAAGCCAGCTAAGGCTGGATCAAAGTCATAGTAGGCAGTGGGATGTAAACTCTGTGGAATACTTGTTGCACTGCAACGCTCATAAGCCGACTAAACCACTCCGCACCGAAACAATGATTGGATGCGATGATGTTTCGACTCTCTCGAATAACTCTCGCAGCTACAGCGGCCATGTTGCTGACGAAGGCTGTGATGGCTCAATCTGATGGACCCTCGCCCGAGCGGTTCTTTGGCTTTATCGACCGCGACCGTAACGGTGTGATTGATCGCAAGGAGATCGAGAACGCGCCGGGGCCGGTTAAGGATGCGTTGAGCAAGCATCCCAACATAGATCGCGGCATCACTCTGAAGGACTTCGAGCAACTCGCCCCCAAGATGATGGAAGACTTCCGACGTCGCCGTGACGAAGAGCGAGGCCGCGATGATCGTGATCGCGAAAGAGAGCGCGAGCGGGAAAGAGAACGGGAGCGTGAACGCGAACGTGCCGCTGCCGAATCACGCGTCAGTTCCTCCAACGCGCCGACTCCGGTTTCGAATAATGCGTCGTCCTCATCATCGCGTCCGTCGTCATCGTCGACGAAGAAGCCTGTGCCCAAGCAGCGCGTCACAGTTGATCTGCCGCGCGCCTTTCGAGCACTCGATACCAACGGCGATGGGCAAATCGGACTCTATGAGTGGGATCGCGCGAAACTCGCCGAGTTTCAAGCTGCTGATAAGAACGGCGACGGTCTGTTGACCGCGAAAGAGATTCTCGGCGCAAAGATCGCACCGGCACCTCCGAAGACGCCAGCATCGACTTCGACGACGACTGCGTCTTCAGGGGCAACGAAGTCCGCTGCGCCAGCAACGGGATCAGCTTCCACTCGGACTGAAACTCAGATTGTTAGCAAGCCTGTTTCAGCGTCTTCGACTGCACCCACTGTGAGCGTCGCAGGTAACAAAGTTTTGGAACCCGCGAAGGTTGAACCCGATAGCGCCGAAGGCCGCATGGCTAAGTACATCTTCGGGCGACTGGATCTCGACAAGGATGGCTCTTTGACTGACGCCGAATGGACGAAGAGCCAAAGCGTGCGACAGAGCTTTGAGAAGCTTGGAGCGAAGATGCCGCTGCCGATTAAGTCCGATGACTTCTCGGGTTGGCATGTGGCGGTTCAGAAGGCCGAACGCGGGAAGTAACAGCAACGCTGCGCCGCTGTCGTTTCAAATGCATTGGGCTGGAAGTGAGAAGTCTTCACCAACTTGATTCCGAGTGCATCCAACGAGCGGAGCGACTCGGCATCGCGACGGCGGATGCTCGATGTTGAGCACGTGAGCCATGATCGACTTTCTTCGGCAGATCTCGACTCCCTGCGCGTGGTCAGCGCGGATGATGGGTTATGTCCGCTCGATCGCTCGCGTGCGGAGCCGTTACTTGAGATGCGAGTTGGCTTGGGCACCGCATCTGATTCGTACTCGCTCAGTGATCGAAGATGCGATGCGGCATTGTTCGTCGCGGCGACGAGTGGTCGTGCTGGGAGCGGGTTTGCGACACGACATCCCGCTGGCCGAGTTGTCGCGCGAGTTCCGCGAAGTTGTGCTCGTCGACATCGTGCATCCGTGGCATAGCCGTTGGTCCGTGCGGAAGTTTGGCAATGTGCGATTGGTGACTCACGATGTCACGGAAGTCATGGATGCGGTCTATCAACTCGGCCTGAGTCCTGAGGCGCCTTTACCGACCTCGCGACCGCAACGCTTCTGTGATGACTTGGAACTCGACCTCACGATCTCGGTCAATCTGCTTTCGCAACTCCCCGTCGTGCCCGAGCGATTCCTCTTGAAGAATCGCACTCAACAAGCAGCCGAGGCATTTGGACGGCATCTGATCGAGGCTCATTTGGACTATCTGCACCGCTTGCCGGGTCATGTCGTGCTCATCACTGATGTCTCCGCGAAGAAAGTCTCGATCAAGGGTGACCTCGTGGATGAGTGGGGGATTCTTTACAGGGCCGAATTGCCCGCGTCCGATGACCAATGGGAATGGTGTCTAGCTCCAAGTCCCGAACAAGAACGTGGGTTTCACTTCTTGCGCAAGGTCGTGGCCTTCCAGGATTGGAAACATCGAGCTGTGATGTCGCCGGTTGATTGAATGCTGATCGTGCAGAGCGTCATCCTCCGCTGTCCCGATCAGCATTCTTCAGAAGGCTCGCTCGCATGATCGCTCAACGTCGACTCGGTCAGTCCGACATCTTCTTCACTCCCATCGCGATGGGGTGCTGGCCAATCACCGGAATCACCAGCATCGATGTCAGCGAGTCTGACAGCTTGGCAACACTTGAAGCGGCGTTTGAAGCGGGCATCAACTGCTTCGATACCGCGTACTGCTACGGCTACGCGGGCGAGAGCGAACGTATGATCGCGCGGGCTTTGGGGCGAGTGCGCGATCGGATCGTCATCGCCACCAAGGGCGGCATTCATTGGGACGAGCAACACAAGCAAGTGCGCGACGCTCGACCTGCGACGCTGAAAGCTCAGTGCGATGAGAGCCTCAGACGTCTCGGGACTGATCGCGTTGAGCTGTACTACTTGCATGCTCCTGATCCTCAAGTGCCGGTTGCTGAGTCGGCGGGGGCGATCAAGGAACTCATCACGGCAGGCAAAGTGCGATGCGCCGGCGCGTCGAACTTCACGGTCGAGCAACTTGCCGAGTTCCATCAGGTGTGCCCGCTGTCCGCGTATCAGCCGCACTTCAACATGCTGCAGCGCGAGATCGAAGACTCACAGTTGCCTTGGTGTCGCGAGCAGGGCGTGTCAGCTCTGGTGTATTGGCCGCTGATGAAGGGACTGTTGGCGGGCAAGCTGCCGCGCGAGCATGTCTTCGCTGAGATGGATGGGCGTCGAAAGTATCCCATGTTTTCCGGTGACGAGTTTCAGCGCAATCAAGACTTCATCGACAAGCTGCGAAAGCTGGCGATGGACATCGGGAAGTCGGTCGCAGAGATCGTGCTCAATTGGACGATCCAACGACCGGGCATCAGTGCGGCCTTGTGTGGTGCCAAACGTCCCCAGCAGATTCGTGAGAACGCAGCGACATTGAGTTGGTCGTTGTCTTCGGAGCAGATCGATTTGATCGATCGCTGGATCGTGGAACGAGGACCGACTGTCTCTGGTATGCCCACCGTGATGCAGCCTGCGAAGAGCAGCTAGAGTTCGTTGCTGTCATTAGAGTTCGTCTTGCCAGACTGTGTTGCTTCGCTTGGCTTAATGAAGTCGTCATTCACTTCCGAGGAACCCAATCCCATGAAGATTACTCGCATAGATGTTCTGCCTCTGACTGGCGCCACCGTCGATGGAGGTTGGCCGCAGGGGCATGAGCCGCAAGAAAACTTACACACGCTGGTCGAAGTGCATACTGACGAGGGCATCTCGGGCGTCGGCAGTTGCTTCACTTCGGGCAAGTTGATTCACGGGGCGGTCGAGTTGTTGTGGCCGCTGTTGAAGGGCGAGTCAGCCGTCGAACCTGAGCGAGTTAGCGAGAAGTTGCGGCAGTCGAGCTTTTGGCAGGGACGTGGCGGTTCGGTCGAGCATGCGATTTCCGGTATCGACATCGCTCTGTGGGACATCATGGGCAAGGCGTGCAATCAACCGGTTTCACGATTGCTGGGTGGTAACTATCGCTCGCGCATCAAACCGTATGGTTCGATGTTGTTCGACGAGCCGGCTCAACTGGCGGAAAACTTACAGGCCACCGTTGGTCGCGGCTTCAAGTCGATCAAGATGGGCTGGCGTCCGTTCGGTCGGCGCGATCGCAAGTTCGATGAACTGCTCATTTCAACGGCTCGAAAAGCCGTTGGGGACAAGATCGAGTTGATGGTCGATGCCGGCGGCAGTGAGCAATTCTGGCCGCATGGTCTGAACTGGGCGCGAGAGACTGCGAAGATGCTCGCGGACTATGACATCGTGTGGTTTGAAGAAGCCTTGCCACCAGACGACATCGAAGGCTTTATCGAACTCACCAAGCAGTCGCCCGTCCCAATTTCGACGGGCGAAGTGCTCACTCGGCGGCAGTCATTTATGCCGTGGTTGGAACGACGCGCCGTCGACATCATCCAACCCGATTGCACGAAGAATGGTGGACTTAGTGAGTCGCGCCGCATTGCTTGGATGGCCTACGACCACAACGTGCAAATGGTCTCTCATGGCTGGAACACCGCGATCGGAGTGGCGGCTGACTTACAGCTCGCGGCCGCGATGCCCGTGGCTCGATATGTCGAATACCTGACGCCGTGCCTCTACATCGAAGAGCTTCAGACTGAGAAGTTCGTCATTGATTCCGAAGGCTATTTGGAGATCCCGCAGAAGCCGGGACTCGGTATCGAACTTGATCGCGACAAGCTCAAGCGGTTCGTGAAGAACTGAAGTCGCGAGTTGATCTCAACGACAAGACTTCACTTCGTAACTTCCGAGTGTCCAAAACAAAGGCCGAGTTGATGAGCAACTCGGCCTTTGCGATTTGATGATGGGTGTCAGAGATAGGTCATGCGATTGGTGCCAACACGGCTGCATCGCAACGCCTGAACTCGATGCTGATTAGTTGGCTGTTGGCAGGTCGCTCACGACGTTGCCTTCGTTTCGCCCAGCCATGTTCTCGTAGAGCACGACGTCGATGTTCTCACTGATGAATCGCACGGCTCCGTCAGTAAAGAGGAACTGTGCTCCTCCAACATGCTGACTGCCGAACGACGCATCAGATTCAGCGCTGACCCGACGATTCAAATAGAAGTCTCGGCTGGCGAGACGCAGGTGATTGCCACCCGTCCGCCAACCATTGCAGCCACCGTTGTCGTTGCCACCGGCCCAAGTTGGGAAGTTGCCGTCACCGTTGTTGGTGCGCGTTACGTCAGCAGATTCAGTGACTTCGCCGATGGCGATCGTGTTGCTCGAACCGTCAGTGACGTCGCGCACTTTGACGACCCAAGTGTTGGTGTTGTCATTGGCGTAAAGCAGAATGCCGTTCTGGGCGCTGCCTTTGATCGAGGCGCAAGCTGACCAAGCAGTCGATGCTGGAGTTGCTGATCCCGCCAAGATGACACCTGAGTTACCACAGTAATTGGACTTACCCGAGAGGGCGTTCTCACTTTGCGGCAGGATGTCCGAGGGGCAGACAAAACCAGACAAGATGGCTCGCGAGATTGGTGGAACGTTGGCGTTGGCAGCGGTCGGTCCTGGGGGCCCGGCGGTTTGCAGGAAGCCCGAAATCGCAATGCGAGGATTCCACGCGTCGACATTGAATCCACCACCAACGTCTGGGTTGATGTGTGGGACGCCACCTCGCGGCAAGAAGATCATGTCTTGCTCGCGGTACTTCTCGTAGATCGGCCCTTGGTCGAGGTAGGGCAGCAGATAGGTGCCCCATCCCAAGGCTCTGCCGTCGTCGTCCAACATCCCTGGTGGGTAGTTGCCGTAAGTTTCTTCGAAGGAATTCAGCCCAACTCCCAGTTGTTTCAGGTTGTTCTTGCACTGCGAGCGTCGCGCTGCCTCACGCGCTTGCTGCACTGCGGGCAAGAGCAGAGCGACCAAGACTGCGATGATCGCGATGACCACCAAGAGTTCAATTAACGTGAACCCTCCGCGCCGACTCGAGACATTCACTACTCGCTTCATGCTGGCCTGCTTTCTATCAATCCAGGTGGGGGATCGAAGCTGCCAGGTCTCTTTGTGGTCACAAGGCACCTTCGAGATTGGATAGGGATGCTACCTAAGGTCACTCAACGCATCCAATCACGCTTTTGCGTGCGATTGGCAAAGCGTTCGTTTGAGATGCTGAGCAACCTGCTTTGGCGCGAGGAATTGGTTCTCGTATCGTTCTCCGCGACTCGGTTTAGGCATGTGCGACTGGCTGTTGACTTCGAATGCGAAAGGATGCTCTCGTGGCTGAAAAGGTTGTGATTATTGGATCTGGTCCATCGGGATTAGCAGCGGCGATCTATGCCGCGCGAGCGAACCTGCAGCCACTGTTGTTCGAAGGCCAAGGGCTGCAAGAGAACTGGGATCTTGGGCGTCCGCCAGGCGGCCAACTGATGATTACAACCGAAGTCGAAAACTATCCTGGCTTCCCCTCGGGCGACTTATCGGCCTATCTCGACAAGGCCATTGATAAGGACCGCCGTCTCTATATGGCTCCTCATAGCGGGCATGGCGTTAGTGGTCCCGAGCTGGTCGAACTGATCCGCCAGCAAGCTGTGAATTGCGGGACTCGCATCGTTAGCGACGACGTTGCTGACATCGACTTCTCGGGGCGCCCATTCACTCTCAAGTTGGCGAACGGCGAGTCCGTGCAAGCTCACTCGATCATCATCGCGACTGGTGCTCGAGCGAATTACCTGGGGCTGGAATCAGAGAAGAAATTCAAGAACCGAGGCGTCTCTGCCTGTGCCGTCTGCGATGGTGCGTTGCCTCGCTTCCGCAACAAACCGCTGGTCGTGGTTGGTGGCGGCGATAGTGCGATGGAAGAAACGTCGTACTTGGCGAAGTTCGCTTCGAAGGTCTATGTCGTGCATCGTCGCGACAAGTTCCGCGCGAGTAAGGCGATGGCTCAACGCGTGATCGAGAATCACAAGGTTGAGGTGAAGTGGAATTCGACGATCGATGAAGTGCTCGGCGATGACGCGAATGGAGTGACTGCCGTTCGCATTCGCAGCACCGTTGATCCGTCGAAGTCAGAGGTATTGGACGCTGCCGGTTACTTCGCGGCGATTGGTCACACTCCCAATACGGACTTCCTGAAGGGCCAGTTGCTGACGACCGACAAGGGCTACATCCAATGGACCTTGCCTCATCGCACCAACACCAGCATTGAAGGAGTCTTCGCGTCTGGCGACGTGGCTGACGATTACTACCGCCAAGCGATTACGGCTGCGGGTTCTGGTTGCCAAGCGGCTCTTGATGCCGAACGTTGGTTGGCTGCGCAAGGCATCGAGTAGACGCAGTCGGGTTACGATTCTCGCGAGGAGCGCGGCGTTCGTGTTCGACGCTCCTTGTTGATGCTGCAGAGTCTTTGCTGAGTTATGGATCATCGCTGCGTGTGTCCTCGAATCACTCGCTGGCGAGCTTCTCACTGCAAATTGTTGCAGGCTGTTGCCCATCGGTTTGACGCTTTGCCTTACTGCGATTGAAAGCCCAGAGGTTTCGCTCACACCTCTTTCGAACTTACTGTCAACGGATTGAATTCATGCTCTCTGCTGAAGGTTGCTCGGATCGTCGCTATCGACTGTGGGACGCGTTGCCGGATGAGTACGAGTGGGTGTTGATCGCTGATCCGCGGCACGTGCATTACTTCAGCAATTTCTGGGTTAACCCCGTCAGCTTTTCGACCTGCGAGCGCGGCTTGCTGTTACTCGAACGTGGAGGCAAAGCGACCCTGTTCGCAGACAACTTCACGAAACGGTCGGCCGTTGCGGAGCCGTTTGTCGACGCTGCTTTGGTCGGTCCGTGGTACGACCACAAGCACTCGGTCATGAATCGCGATCACGTTCTGTTTCGACAGTTGCAGAGCGTTAAGCCTCAATTGCATGCCGCGCGAGGACTCGTCGAAGCGGAATGGTTACCCGTGATGTTGTGTGACGAGTTGGACTTGGGGCCAGACACTCGCGCGTTGGAACTGGGCAGCATCATCAGGCAACTTCGTCGTCAGAAGGAGCCTGACGAGATCGCATTGCTGGAACGTTGCATGCGGGCTTGCGAAGCCGGTCATCGTCGAGCATTGGAATTCATCGCTCCCGGCATGACCGATCTTGATTTGTATTTGGAAGTGGAGCTTGCGGCTCAATCAGCCGCCGGTTTGCCGTGTGTCGTTTATGGAGACTTCCGCTCGGTCAACGGCGTTACCCCGAAACGCGGTGGCTTGCCAGCGAATGAAACTCTTGGCGAACGTGACCTGTTCATTCTCGATTATTCGGTTGTGATCGGCGGCTATCGCAGCGACTTCACCAATACGCTCGCTGTAGGAGATCCGACATCAGAGCAAGTTGAGGTCTACGAAACCGTGCAAGCAGCCTTACTCCAGGCAGAGGAAGAGCTACGAGTCGGGGCGAATGCAGCCGCTGTTTACGAAGCGGCGTCTCGTGTCTTGCAAGAGGCTGGCCACATGCCGCTCGTGCATCACTGCGGTCACGGATTGGGGCTCGGACATCCTGAAGCTCCGATACTCGTGCCGCAAAGTGAAGACGTCTTGATGTGCGGCGATGTCGTGACGGTCGAGCCCGGCCTATACGTGGAAGGCATCGGTGGAGTGAGGCTCGAGCACAACTACTTAATTGGCGATTCGGGCATGCGCCGCTTGAGTCGTCATGAATTGCGACTGAAGTAACGCTGGCCGCCCACGTGGCTTCATCGTCTTCAAAACGCGAACTCCTAAAAGCCCAACAGGCACGAAGAGCAGACTTCGGTATGCATGTCTGCTCTTCGTGCCTGTTTTTATGTCTGCCCGCGATGTTAGTCGGAGCAGTCGATCATCTGGTTGTTCAGACGGCTTCTTCAGTAGCCGGAGTCGTCCCCTTGGCGGACGACTTCTTATCGGCTGGTGCGAAGCCATGTCGCATAGTGTTCTCGGTGATGTTGACCGGGATCACAAACTGAGACAGGTAATCCGGCCCACCGGCTTTCGTTCCAATGCCCGAGAACTTGAAGCCTCCGAAAGGCTGTCGATTGACCAGCGCTCCCGTGATGGCTCGGTTGAGGTAGATGTTGCCAGCTTGCAACTGCATCGCGCAGCGCTTCAGGTTGGCTGGGCTGCGGCTGTAGATGCCGGCGGTCAGTGCGTATTCGGTGTCGTTGGCGACCTTGATCGCTTCGCTCATGTCTTCCACCGGAATGATTGCCAAGACGGGGCCGAAGATTTCCAGCTGAGCGATGTCCGACTTGGGATCCACATCAACGAAGATCTGAGGGCCGATGTAGTGGCCTGACTTCGCCAAGGTTGGATCGATTGGATAATCGAGCACTCGGTTTTGTCTTTCGTTCGCGTCATCGACGAATCTTCGAATGCGTTCGCAAGCTTCTCGACTGATGACCGGGCCCATGAACGAGGCCGGGTCCGTCGCAGGTCCGACTTTCAAACTTCGAGTTGCTGCCACCAATCGCTTGGCGAACTGAGGATAGATCTCCTTCAAGACGATCACTCGCGAGCACGCCGAACACTTCTGACCGGCGAATCCAAACGCGCTTTGCACGACACCTTCGATGGCGTCATCTAAGTCGGCGTCATCATCGACGATGATGGCGTTCTTGCCGCCCATTTCTGCGATGACTTTCTTTACCCCCGGAACGGTCAGCGGGGACTCGGCCGCCAACCGATTGATTTGCATGCCGACTTCGCGCGAGCCGGTGAATGCGATCACCGAGACTTCGGGGCTTTCCACAAGCAAGGGACCAATCTCTTCGCCGTAGCCTGGCAGGTAATTGATTGCTCCATTTGGTAGGCCGATCTCATGCAGCACATCCACAAACTTGCTGCCCACGATCGATGATTGCTCTGCAGGCTTCACGATGACGGTGTTGCCAGCGACCAGCGCGGCGACAGTCATTCCACACAGAATCGCCAGTGGGAAGTTCCACGGCGCGATGACCGCACAGACTCCGCGAGGACGGTAGAAGTAGGTGTTATCTTCGCCGGCTAGATCGACTTCCCGAGGTGTCAGATAGGCTCGGGCTTGCTGGGCGTAGTAGCGGCAGAAGTCGATCGCTTCAGCCACGTCGGCATCGGCTTCGATCCAGGTCTTGCCACACTCATACACTTCCCAAGCAGCGAGATCGAATCGTCGTTCTCGCAAGTGATCGGCCACTGAATCCACGAATTGAGCACGCCGCTCGATATCGAAATTCGACCACTCTTCGTAGGCCTTTACGGCTGCCGAGATCGCGTTGGCTACATCGGTAGCATTGGCCATGGTGATGCTGCCAACGGTCTGCGTGGCGTTCGACGGATTCACGATCTGTAGTTGTCGCGGTCCATGCTGTCTTCGGCCTCCGATCAGCATCGAGACTCGTTCGCCGAGTTCGCTTCCAATCCGACTGATCGCCTCTTGCATGTGCAGTCGCACGTCTTCGCGACTGAAATCCGATGGAGGCTCGTTGAAGAACTCCGGTTGTGGCTTGGCTGAAGGGGCTGGCAAGCTGGCTCCGAGGACGGATGGTTTCGCCATGAGGATCTCCTGCGAAATATCTTCGGCAATGCTGTGCCGAAGGAAGGATTCATTAGATGTGTTCTCAAGCAGACGGCGAACGAGATACGCCATACCCGACAGCATTTCGCCAAACGGCGTGTAGATGCGGACTCGATGCCCCAGCTCGCGGAAGAGCTGAGCTTGTTCGGTCGCCATCCCGTAGAGCATTTGGATTTCATAAGCGGCGGGAGGAACATTGAGCGTCTTTCCGCAGGCCACCACATGAGCGAGGCTCCTGAGGTTGTGGCTGCCGAATGCTGGCCTCAGCCATTGATAGTTCTTCATCAAGAACTCGGTGAGTCGCTCGTAGCTGTCGTCCGATTGCCACTTTTGGCTGAATACCGGCAGCGGCCAACCATGTTGCTCGGAGATCACGTTTTCGTAATCCCAATAGGCTCCCTTCACGAGCCTGACACTGATGGGTGTGCCGCGATTCTCAACCCACTCTCGAAGCTTCAAGAGATCGCGCTCTGAGTCCGGCAGATAAGCCTGGATGACGACTCCGACGTCCGGCCACTTCCGAAACTCGTCTTCCATGAGAACGTCTTGGACGATTGCGAGAGTCAGATTCTTATAGGCGTATTGCTCCATATCGATCTGCACGTGAGCCATCTGCTTTTGGGCTCGGCGCAAGATCGGCCGCAACCGGTTCTTGACCGTCTCTGCCGTGCCGCTGGCATCAACCGGACGGAACTGGCTGTTGAGTGCCGAGAGCTTCAATGACACGTTCATTCGCGGGATTGGACCGCGATCATCCCAGTCAATCTGATGGTCTTCACTCCAACCGTTGACTGTCTCGCTGAGGCCGGACAGCAACTCGAGATAGCTATTCTTATAAGCGTTGGCTTCCGGCTCCGACACGACGGCTTCCCCGAGCCAATCCAGTGTGAAGGCAAAACCTTGCTTACGCAGTTTGCTGATAGTTTGCAGGACTTCGTCGTGCTTATGACCGGCAATGAAGCGCTGAGCCATTCGCATGGCATTACGCCGCGCGTTGAAGGCGATGGCTCGACCAAGCACCGACTTTGGCTCGGCGTAGTGCAGGACGATTCTCGCCGCACCAGGCAATCGAGCGTTAACCTCTTCGAAGTATTCGTGCATATGCCGAGCGACTTGGTCGTGCGTCTTAAGCATCGGCAGTACGTCGATGAAGCGAAACATCTGGACTTTGACGGCGTCATCAGTCATCGCCCACGACAGGATTCGGTCATCCCACCAACGTCGATCGAAAATCGACGGTTGCCGACGATTCAGATGGCTGAAAAGCCATTCGCCGACTTCTTGCGTCTGAGCCTCGAGGACGTCTTGCTCGCCAGGCTCTGCCGCTTTCTTCTTGGACTTGGCCACTCCCTAGCCTCGCTGTTGGAACTCGTGTCGTTCGATCGCTGCACTCAGTACAACGCGATCTCAGTGCAAAACTCCCTAGGCCTGCCAACTTGCGTCGTTAACCGTTGCCTTCGGGCTCCGCAGTTTAGCCCCTCGCCGCGCGATGTCTTCTGCGGCACAAGAAAAACTCCACGGCATCGCTCGGGTCGTGTTCAGCCTCTGCGAGTCGAGAGCTGTTGAGGAACTGCGAGCCGGTCTGAAACACGAAAAATCAGGGCGTTTTCAGGCCTCTCTCGGAGCTGAATAGAGTTTAGATATTTTTCGCTGTTTCAGTTGCTGAAAAGATTCGCGTGTCTAATATCCCCGCGTCCAATCCATGTAACTGGAACTTGAGCATGCGAGTTGTCATCGACCGAGGCGATCAAGATTTCTTGGAGCAATTGCATCGTCTTTGCGGCGGTACAATCCAAGAGATCTGCGATAACGTCGGAGTGACGGCGACGGCAGTGCGGCAACGCCTCAGTCGTCTGGAAGGGCAGGGCTTGGTCGTTCGCGAAACGGTCCGGGCCGAACGAGGTCGCCCTTATCATGTTTATCGCCTCAGCGACGCTGGCTTGCGGCACCTGGGCGAAAACTATCGAGACCTCGCTCATATCCTCTGGAGAGCGATTCACGAGATCTCGGATGAATCGGTTCGGGCCGAAGTCTTGTCTCGAATTCGTGATGGACTTGTGGGGAGATTTGGGCGAGTTGCCAGCGAAAGCTCGCTGACTGATCGCGTCGTCCAATTGCAGGAGTCATTGGTGACGCGAGGTTTTTTGGTCGAGTGCGATCAGACGAGCGGCATGCCCGTGCTTCGCGAAAAGAGCTGTCCATATTCCGAGTTGGCTTCGGCTGACCCGTCAATCTGTCAGATGGAGCGAGAAGTCTTCAGTCGTATTTTGAATGCGAATGTGTCTCTCACCCAGTGCTGCCTTGATGGTGGAAATTGTTGCGAATTTCAGTTCTCGGAAACGCAATAACGCGTTGCCCCACCGAGGGTTGAAAGGGCAATTCCCCCCGTTAGATTTCAGTGCAGCGTCGGTCTGTTAAGGAAATAACAATCAGAGAGCAGGTGGAAGATGAGCTGGATTGAGGGGCGTTTTGAAGAGGGCGTTGTGCTGTCAACCCTTGAGCAGGCCATGAATTGGGCCAAAGAGTCCAGCATTTGGCCGATGACGTTCGGCTTGGCCTGCTGTGCGATCGAGATGATGGCGACAGGCGCGAGCAAGTATGACCTTGATCGCTTCGGTGCCGGTGCATTCCGCGCCAGCCCTCGACAAGCTGACCTCATGATCGTTGCGGGCACCGTGACTTTCAAAATGGCAAGCCGTGTGCGTCGCCTCTACGAACAAATGCCCGACCCGAAGTACGTGATCGCGATGGGTGCCTGCACGATTGGCGGCGGTCCGTATTTCAAGTGGGGTTATCACGTTGTGAAAGGCGTCGATTTGGTAGTGCCAGTCGACGTGTATGTGCCGGGCTGTCCGCCTCGTCCCGAGGCGTTGCTCGAAGGTATTATGAGAATTCAGGATAAAATCCGTGCTCGTCGCTTAGCAAAAGGGGCGATTGAAGCCGTTCCGGTTCCTCATCACAGTGGAACGGTGGCTTTGCCTGAATTGGTGGAAGCTTCTAAGGCGTAATTTGGCAGTATCAACCTGCCGAACTGAGAAAGTAATTGATGACCAGCGTGTTGAAGATCTCTGACCTTCATGTTTCCGTCGATGGTAAGCCGATTCTTAAAGGTGTGAATCTCACAATTCGGCAGGGTGAGATTCACGCGCTGATGGGGCCCAATGGTTCGGGTAAGAGCACTCTGGCTTACTCGCTCGCGGGACATCCAAAGTATGAAATTACACGCGGCACGATCGAACTGAACGGCATTAACATTGCCGAGGTTGATGCGAGCGAACGCGCTCGATTGGGATTGTTTCTCGCCTTTCAGTATCCGATCACAATTCCTGGCGTCCGAGTAGCCGACTTCTTGCGGCATGCTGTGACCAACATGAGAAACCCCGATCGCAAAGAGGGCGAGGGGCTCATCGGCATGCGGGAATATCGCAAAGAACTCAATGAGCAGATGGACGCGCTCGGCATGGATCATGAGTTCGCACGTCGCTACCTCAACGATGGTTTCTCCGGCGGCGAAAAGAAGCGGATGGAAATCCTGCAGATGGCGATGCTCAAGCCGAAATTCGCCATACTCGACGAGACCGACAGCGGCCTTGATAGCGATGCCGTCAAGGTAGTCAGCGAAGGTGTAAATCGCCTTTCTGGGCCGGATCTCGGCGTGCTGATTATCACCCATCACGAGCGGTTGCTGGAGTTCAATCGCCCGCAATTTACTCACGTGATGCTCGCCGGAAAGATTGTTGAGACGGGTGATGCGTCGCTCGCTCACGATCTGCATGCGAATGGATATGCCTCGATCCGTGAACGGCATCCGAACGAAGCAGCGGAAGAGACCGTCGAACGTCCGACTCCGCAGACTCAATCGGCCTGATGCATTTCGCCTTCAACTGGCGCCCGAAAAAGGAATCCGCCCCATCGACCTTGCGCCGGTGGTTATCTGCCACATGGCTACGGACGCTGCAAGTGGGTAGCCATAAGGCAGATACTGATCAGGACGAGCCCGATGGGGCTCATTTACGATCGAAAATCGGAACTATACACGCAACGGACTCGCGACTTCGCGATCTCAAATAGGTGCTAGATCATGTCTACCGACGCCCCCGTTAAGTCCGATGTCAGTATTGGTGATTATCAATACGGCTTCCACGACTCGACTGACTTCTACACCTTTAAGAGCCGTAAGGGGCTCGATCACCAGATCGTCCGACAGATCTCTGAGATGAAGCGCGAGCCGAAGTGGATGACTGACTTCCGCTTGCAGTCGCTCGATATGTTTTTCGCGAAGCCCAATCTGAATTGGGGCGGGAATCTCGGGGAACTCGATTATCAAAACATCTTTTACTACATGCGAGCTTCCGATCGGCAAGAACGCAGTTGGGACGATGTGCCTGATGAGATTCGTCGGACTTATGACAAGCTCGGTATCCCTGAGGCAGAAAAGAAGTTTCTCTCCGGGGTAAAGGCCCAGTATGAGTCGGAAGTTGTCTACGGCAGCTTGAAAGAAGACCTCGCTGAAAAAGGTGTGCTTTTCACGGATACCGATTCCGCTTTGCGAGATCACCCTGAGTTGTTCCGCGAGCACTTCGCGACGGTCATTCCGCCGAATGATAATAAGTTCGCGGCGCTCAATAGCGCGGTCTGGTCGGGTGGATCATTCATTTACATCCCGAAAGGGGTGCATATCGAATTCCCGTTGCAGGCTTACTTCCGTATCAACTCACAGAACATGGGCCAGTTCGAACGGACGTTGATCATCGTCGATGAAGGTGCCTCAGTGCATTACGTCGAGGGTTGCACGGCTCCCACATGGAGCGCGGACAGTCTGCACTCGGCGGTCGTCGAAATCATCGTGAAGCGCGGCGGTCGTTGCCGTTACACGACGATCCAGAATTGGGCCAATAATGTGTATAACCTCGTGACCAAGCGAGCGATGGCTTATGGCGACGCACTCATGGAGTGGGTCGACGGCAATCTCGGGTCGAAGTTGACGATGAAATACCCAGCCATCTACCTGATGGAGCCTGGTGCTCGCGGCGAGACATTGTCGATCGCCTTTGCGAATCGCGGCCAGCATCAGGACGCCGGCGCGAAAATGGTGCACTGTGCTCCCCATACTTCGAGTCGCATTATTTCGAAGAGTATTTCGAAAGGCGGTGGCCGGGCGAGCTATCGCGGACTCGCGAAGGTTGTGAAGGGGGCTCACAACTGCAAGTCCAACGTGGTGTGTGACGCCTTGATTCTCGATCCACACAGCCGCAGTGATACTTACCCCTATATCGAAATTGAAGACGACAACGTCGTCATTGAGCACGAAGCGAGTGTCTCAAAGATTGCTGAAGAGCAACTCTTTTATCTGATGAGTCGTGGCATGTCTGAAGCTGAAGCATCGGCGATGATTGTGACCGGCTTTATCGAGCCGCTCGTGAAAGAACTGCCGATGGAATACGCAGTTGAAATGAATCGGCTGATCGAACTGCAAATGGAAGGTTCCGTCGGTTAGTTCGATGCGGCAGGCCTTCGAATCGTTATAGCGATGGTTCCTCGCAATGGTCGCAGGCTGCTTTGGAATGCGCTGCTATTGGGCAGTGACTTCTCCGGGCGGCTGATGTTTAGAGAACCTTGCAGTATATATTGGACTGACTGAGTGGCACCGCGTTTTGCTTAGGTGCGTTTGAGATACCATTTGGAAGTGTTGTGAGAAATGGCAACGGTAACGGCGACTCCAGCGGTGGTGCGAGGTTTTTCCAGGCAGGCCTTCGACCAATTTATTTCTGGTCGATCTGAGCCCGATTGGGTAACGAGTCTTCGTCGCGACAGCTACGAAGTCTTCCAAGAAAGGCAGTACACGCCGCTCGATCCTGAAGAATGGAAGCGGGTTGATTTGCGGACCTTTCGTCCCGAAAACTTTGCGGTATCTACGGCGGATGAAGACGGCTCAATTTCGACTTTGATGCAGGATCGGGCTGAATTCGGTGGGACGATTAGGCATGTTGATGGTAGCTGCCGTGAGTCAGTATTAGACGAGGCAATTGCTAAACAGGGCGTTCTGTTTGGAGATTTGGCGTCACTGCTTAATACTCACGGGGACTTGCTGAAACCGTATCTGTCGTCTGCCATCAAGTCTGCAACAGATCGATTCACGGCGTGGCATTCCGCCTTTTGCAATGGTGGAACGGTTCTGTTTGTGCCGCGCAATGTTTGCGTCGAGAAGCCGCTGTTTAGCCTGATTGCATTGGCTGGTGATGATGCCGCCGATTTCTCGCACACATTGGTCATTCTAGAAGATGGCGCGTCCGCTACTCTGCTGGAGGAAACGGCATCTGCTTCGAGTGATCGGATTGGTCTACATGTCGGGGCGGTTGAATTGATTGTGGGCGAGGGCGCTCAACTGCGGTATGTGCAACTCCAGAATTGGAATACCAAGACTTGGCATTTTGCTCATCAATCTGGTCGAGTGGCTCGGAATGGGTCACTGCAATGGACGGTGAGCGGGCTGGGAGCAAAGCTCGCTCATATCCATCAGACTGTGGATCTTGACGGTCCGGGTGCCGAGGCTCAGGTTAATGGCGTTACTTTCGCCACCGATCGACAGGTGTTGTCATACCACACTCAGCAGACGCATCACGCCCCGAATACACGATCGGACTTGCTCTATAAGGATGTATTACGAGATCGTGCTCGTGTTGTTTGGCGCGGGATGATTAAGGTTGATCCTGATGCTCAAAAAACCGACGGCTATCAGCGTAATGATTCGTTGATTTTGAGCGATACGGCTCGTTGTGATGCTATTCCCGGTCTGGAAATCGAGGCGGACGATGTGCGGTGCACTCACGGTGCAACGGCTGGGCGAGTTGATACGGATCAGGTTTTCTATTTGATGTGCCGTGGGTTATCTAAGTTTGAAGCCATGCACATGATTGTGAAGGGGTTCTTCCAGACTGTGACCGATCGAATTCCGGTCGAGATTGTGAGGGACACTTTGGACAAAGCCGTGGAGAAGAAGCTTGGTATTGGCGATGCCTGATCCAGGATGTGTTTCGTAGGTCGTTGTGACAATCGATAGGTGTGTGATGGCTGAGTTTGAGCGAGTTGCTTCGATTGGTGAGTTGGCAGATGGCGGACGATTGTCAGTCGTCGTCGATGATACTCCGGTGTTGCTGGTTCGGGTCGGTAGCAACGTTTACGCGATTGAAGATGCCTGTAGTCACGACGGCCAGCCACTCACTGACGGAGCGGTTGCCGCTGGGCAGATTGCATGTCCGCGACATGGTGCTCGATTCGATTTGGCGTCCGGAAAAGCCATGTGTATGCCGGCGACTGAGGGCATAAGGGTCTTCGAAGTGGAATTGCGAGACGGTGGCATTTATAGCCGCCCAGCTTCGGGAACTGTCTCACCTGCACTGGTACCCGTTGCTGTCGAGATGCCCATTGTTTCAGGACATAGCTGTGGTTGCTCGACTCCAGCGTCGGGCGAGTCCGGCACTTGCTCATCGGCACCTGTGAGCGAGCCGAGCAAGGCCGAGAGATCTCTGGATGAGAAAATGCTGGAGGCACTTCGTCAGGTGATCGACCCTGAGTTGTTCGTCAACATCGTCGACTTGGGGCTGGTCTACTCCATCAATTACGACGGTGAGCGGGCCTATGTTGATATGACCCTAACTAGTCCGATGTGCCCCGCTGGTCCCCAACTTGTGCAACAGGCGAAGATGGCTTTGGAGCGACTGCGAGAGGTTAACGAGGCTGTTATCAAGATCGTGATGACGCCTCCGTGGTCTCCAGATCGCATGACTGATGAAGCTCGCGATCAACTCGGTATTTTCTAGGCCCTGCTCGCATTCTGAATTCGGTGTGGTTCGGTCGAATCATGACGGCAGTCTGGCTAGCCTTCTGATGCGTTTGTAGCGTGTCTTGAAGTAACTCCATGAGACGAGGCTGTTATGAAATTGCGATTGGCACAAGTGGCGTGGGCGTTGGTTGCTGGTGCGGGATTGGCGTTTGGTGATGACGCTCCCAAAACGGACAAACCGGCTGAATTGACCGGAGTTAAGAAAGTCGCGACTTGCTTGCATGGGTATCGGTATGAGTTCCCATGCAAAGGTGCGATGCCTGATAAACCCAGTCCGGGAGCGAATTGCGATTCGGATCTTGTAAAGGGTGACCCGAATAAGACGGATAACTTCCAGGCCTGTCTCTTATACACATCTGACGCTGCCGACGAAGGCTTAGGTGTAGAT
>OMIV01000378.1 GCA_900299185.1 Planctomycetaceae bacterium | reverse complement strand
TGGACCAACAACATGCCGCTCGACTGAGTGATGTTGCCGCCGCCGACGTTCTTGTTGTTGTTCTGCACGGCATTGGTGACTTCATCAAACGCAACGTCGTGCTTAATGAGCCGCTCGGGATCAATGCGGATCTGATACTGCTTTTCGAAACCGCCCCAACTGTTGATCTCTGCGGTGCCGCGCACGGTCCTCATGGCGGGCTTGATGACCCAGTCATGAATCGTACGGAGTTCGGTGATGTCGTTGCCTTGGCCTGTGACAACGTAGTGGAAGACTTCTCCCAGTCCCGTCGCGACTGGCCCCATCTTGGGGCGTTCAATACCCGGTGGTAGTTCAACGGTTCCCAGTCGCTCGTTAACGACCTGTCGTGCGAAGTAGATATCGGTCCCGTCTTCAAACGTGACGACCACTTGCGACAAGCCAAACTTCGAGACCGATCGCATCAGCTCCAACTTTGGCATGCCACTGATGGCTTGCTCGATCGGAAACGTGATCTGTGACTCAACGTCTTCCGGCCCGAGCGACGGCACGACCGTGTTGATCTGCACTTGCACCGGCGTCGTATCCGGGAAGGCATCCACATCCATCTGAGTCAGCGCGACCCCACCCGCGACGATCAGCCCGACAGTCAGCAGCAGGACAATGACGCGATAACGCAAAGAGAACTCAATCACCGCATTCAACATGATGCGCCTTTGAAGAAGAGAGTGAGACGTAAAACGAGCTGCGACTTCGTGGCATCAATGACCACAGCCGCAACCGTCTCCGAGGCTGTTCTTCAAGAGTTCGCTTCGCAGCATGGCGCTGCCCTTGCTTGCAACCACTTCGCCGGGCAGTACGCCGGCGAGGAGTTCGACGTGCGTGTCGCTCTTGGCTCCCAGTCGCACTTGGCGGACATGGAAGACTTTGAGCGAGCCGTTCTTCAAGAAGTTCTTGTCTCGCACAAAGACAACGTTGCAGTCGCCGTCCCATTGAATGGCCTCTTTCGGGACCGTGACGGCGTTGGGCTCTTTACGAAGTTCAATCCAGCCAGTGCCAAAGCTGTTGGCCTTCAAGGCGAGGTCGGTGTTCGGCAGGTCGACTCGGACCTTCAAGGTGCGAGTGACTTCATCAACGGCAGGACTGATCCAGATCACGTCGCCCGATACTTCATCGCTGCTGCCGTCGGCTTTGAATTTGGCTGACTGACCGACATGCACGTACTTCGCATCCTCTTGCTTCACATGCAGCGTCAGCCACATGCGATCAAGCTTCGACATCGTGATGATGACTCGTTCGGACGAGACGACTTCACCCGCGACCACATCCATTTCGACGATCGTGCCATCTTGCGGTGCGATGATCGGAATCAAGTTCATCGTCAGATGGCCGCGCTTGGCGAATTGCTCGCACAGATCATTGGGCAGACCGAGGCATTGCAGTCTTCGAGTGAGCTGGTCCGGGTCAGACTTCTCCAAACCGAGCGGAACTTCGAATCCCAAGTTGATCAGAGCTTGCTGCCCCATCAGTACTTGAATGCGAGCTTCCTCATAGGCCGATTCGGCTTCTCGGATTTGGCGTTCGGGAACTGCTCCTGCGGAACTCTTGAGTGCTTCAAAGGACTTCTTTCGCAGTTGTAGCTGAATGATCGAAGTGCCGAGTGAAGTCTTCGCTTTGCCAACTTCTGCGGCGTCGACCAACGCCAGAATGTCGCCCTCTTTCACGTCCTGCCCCTGACGTTTGAAGACCTTCCAAACTGTGCCGGGAACTCGTGCTGAAAGATGAGCGACCTGAGTTTGGTCATAGCCCAACTCGCCGTTGATCCGCAGTGCTTCGATCATTGGGCGCTCGGTGACGACATCAACATCAATGCCTGTTTTGTCGAACGCTGCCTGCGATTCGAATTGGATGCGGCGAGTAAACTTTTTGCAGCGACTGTTGTTCTCGACGCGGTTGAACTGAGTGACCGCGTCTACGGTGTCGTACTTCGGCATCCGCGGCTCGCCGGCCACCTGAGCCAGTTCTGGATGGTGAGTCGGACATTCCGAAACGCCGTGCTCTTTGCACCATCGAGGCTTCTTACAACCGGGCATCAGATCCTTCTGACACTCGACGCAGACGTCTTCCGGGACATTGTGTTCGGCACACCAATTCTCAGAGACCGGTGCCGTCGCTCCGTTGAGTTCCGAAGCCTTCGGCAGCTTCCAACCGTGATGATGTCCGAACCAAGCAACCGACCCCAACAGACCAAACGTCACGACGGTCGGGATCCCATGCAGCAATCGACCGAGCGGGCTGCTCTTAGTATGCAACGCGGCCGTCTTTGAATTTGAAGTGACGGGAACTTCAGCGACAGAAGTCGTCATGGAAAGACTCCTGCGACAACGCCTTTCGATCCCAGTGGAAGCAGAACACCACCCGCATTGAAGCGCGAAGCACGTGGATCTACACCAAGGATCTTGACCACAAGAACGGGTCAGCAGCCGTTATCGCCAAAAGAGAAGTGGAGACATCAAGCGGTGGAAACGACATCACCGCGACACTCAATCCACGAGGCGCTAAACGCGCAAAGCAACGACTGCCAAGATAGCCAGATGCGAGTCGGGATCAGACCTCAACTCTCGCTCGGCAAGACGCACGGGAGGCAGCGTCGAAATTTGCGGTTGGAATACGCCTACATCATTCAGGACTACCATGAGATGCGAGTACAAGATCTCGCTTCGCCCGACTTGAACTTGGACAACCTCAAACGGCGAGTGATCACAATCACAAGCATGACGAGCAACGACAACGAGATTGTTGTCCTCAGATTTCGGCAGCTCTTCGTCAGCAGCACAAGAATCACAACAACGGTGAGTCTCCAACTCTTCTTGGTGTCCGCAGGCAGCGTAATCTGATTCATGCGACGCATGCTTACTGTCGCCGCAGACACAGACTTCGCTTTGCCACTCAATACACTGTCGACCATCGGCGCTGGTGCAATGACGCAGCAACAACGGCGACATCATCGCCGAGCACTGCGCCATAAGCGCCAACAAAATGGATAGCCAACGAATCATGAGTCGAGCGGCCTAATTAAGAGTTAAAGTCGAAAACTGCGCTTGCCAAATCCGAAGTTCAATTCGGCATGAATACGCCGTGAAAACGAGAAAACTTAGAAAGTTAATCCAACCTAACGCAGATTCCCTAAAACACCGCAGACTCTGAGTGTAAGTGCTGAAACCAGTCCGTTTTGGAGGCTCTGCCGAACATGTCGTTCTCGATATCCACTACCAATCCCAGTGCCCAGTTCTATGCAAGTCGTAGTGCCCTCGCTGGACGTCGAGGTGATTTCGATGACGAACAACCTCAGTTGGGTGATAATCGAAATGAGTCGTGTTGTGGTACGTTGGGCTCGGTGCCGTCCGGTAGTAGTCGCCATTCCCGGTCGAGCGATAGACGTCGCGATTGTAGTTGAGTCCGCCAGATCCGTAACCGTGAGATGAATGTGAATAGACTGGCTCATAGGTGCGGTGATTTCGCCCAAAACTCCAATGATCCGCACGAGCCTCATAATTGACTAAGCCAAGTCCCGTAACGGCAATGACTAAGGCAGCTCTCTTCAACAAGCTCATGATCTCGATCCTTATGTAACACACTTCGCTTGACGGTTTTGTTGCCATTGCAACGCGATTAAGTAGAGGCAGTTGTCGTGCCAGAGATCGCAGCAGAGCGCGAGGGTTGGCATGCCTCGCGATTTTGCGATGTAAAAAGAAGTCCTCTGTGACTAAGCGTTGTCAAACCGAGTCCCTATTGACGTCAGAGTGATTTCGAGCAGGGTGCTTCTACTCGTATTCCTTCGAGTGGGCTCGCGTCCGTGGTCGCTCCGCGACCAACGCAACGGACGCGGTGTCGCGGAAGTTGGTAGGCGGTGACGCCGTTGTGGTGGTGGTCATGGTGGGAGGGATATCGACCGTCCGATTTGGCGGTCGAGTCGTGCCGCTCCTGCGGCTTTCCGGCGGTGAGCCGGAGTGGTGCGGGGCGACGTCGCGGACTGGTGGTACTCCACCGGGCCGAGACCCCCGAGGTGTGTAGCAGCGTCGGTCGCGAAGTCGCCAGCTAGTCGAAATACCTCGGGGGTCGCGGCCTTAGTCCGCGACGTCGCCCCCTCGCAGAGTGGTGCTTTCTCGGCTTTCAGAAGCCGTGTCGTCGGTCGATCTCCGATCGCCGTTCGTTCGCCATGTCCGGCGACCGTTCGGCGCCTTCAAGGCGATTTGTTGGCGATGGCAAACTCAGTCTGCATTGAGCGATGGGACCACAATTTGATGGGTAGGCAAGGGGCTTCGCTCGCAGTCACTCAATTCAATGGCGCGATCGCCTTGAAGGCCCTCAAATTGGGAGCACTTCCGATTGTTGATTCGCACCTCTTGTCCGTCACCGAAGTGTGGAACATTTCGTACAAGCACCGGGCGATAGCCCGCTCTTTGTCTAACAATAACTTTGAAACATATCTTTGGCGTAACCCGTTCGATGACGGAGTCTCAGCAGCAGCAAGCCAAGACTCGGACAAACCGAGGCAATGAAATCCGCACCGCGAGTCCACCAACTCTGTGATGATTCCGAACGCGAAGTCCACCAGTTGGTGGTCGAAAACCGCACGCGAAGTCCACCAATGAAGACACTGTCGATCGAGCCTGTTGAGTGGCACAGTTCATGATGCGCGGGTGAGGAAGTCACGCAGTGAGACGGGACCATCTTCACAGTGAGATGATTGCCGTTCGCGGCGGAAACGATTCTGAAAGTGCAGTCGAGTCATCTCTTCGGCACTCGACTTGGCATCGACGTCGCTCTTACCAGCTTGCTTCAGATCGGCAGTGAGTCGATCCATGACAGCAAGGAACTCGGAACGGACTTCGGAATGGAGATACTCGTCGAACTCCGACTTTGCTGATTGCTCGCGAATGAGCCGCAGCTTGGATGCTTCTTGTTGCTGCTCGATCTCGCGTTCTCGCTTTCGCAGTTCACGCCACCAATCAGGCGGAGTGCGTCGACTGGCAGCGGCTTCCTTGATGTTGTTCATGAAGTAGGCCATCGGTGACTTCTTAAAGAACGGCTTGCCGTGCTTGCGTTGCTGTCGCTCGATCGCCGCAAGCGTGATGTCGGACCACTCCTCAATGAGTCGGGCCGAGTACCGATCGAGCAACCGTCCGATCGTGAACTCGTCGAAGCCGATCGACTTCAAAGGTTCAAACAGCGGCGAGTCTTGAGGTGTGCGTGATTGCGACTCAGTCATGTTGAAGCGCGGACCGCGATGTAGTTCGAAGGCGTATCGTCCCGGCCCTTGTCGCTGAAACATCGACTCGGCTTCTGTCACCCCGTCCGGAAACCGAGCGATCTCAGCTTGTACGAGTTGCTCGATGCACTGGCCGACCTTCTGACGGAGTCGCGAGGTTTCGAGGTGACTGGCGAAGCCGAGCACATCGATCGCGATGTGCCGCAGGTCGAGTCGCGGTGTGGTCTCGGATCTCCAAAAGAGTTTCTTCAAGAACAAGTACAACCGCCGAGCCGCCGGAGTCAGGCGGCGATAGAGGTCGATGTCGAACGAGAGTGTGCCGCCGGTTGCTTGAGCCAACTCAAAGAAGATCGGATCCCACGCAAAGCGCCATGCTCGATTCGATTCCGCTCCGAGCGGCAAGCTGTAGTTAAGGAATCCAAATGACACCGCGCGATGCTCGCCGCGAATCGGGTCGTAGAAGGCATCGCTCTGATAGCGAACTCCAGCGAGACGACGAATGGCCGCTCGGAAGAGTTCGAACTCGCGTCCGCCTTTGTGTTCGCTGATGAGGCCGAGTCGACGCAAGCAGTAATACGGCGTCGCCATGAACTCAGGACGAGCTTCCTTCTGCGACAACGCGATCGACAGCAAGCCCCAGAGATAAAGCTCGTCATGAGCCGATAGTCCATCCGCTGTCGAGATCTGAATCTGCGACAGCTTCCGATTGCGATGCTTGTCTGAGTACGCGAACTGCGCCTCAAATCGAAAGCCCGGCTGTAACGAAACATCCACATCGAGCGGGCACAGAGCATGTTCCACGAGCGTGAGCTGTGCTCGAGCCGCAGGCATTCGACGAGCGTTTCGAGTGGGCCGGTGATCGGCAGCGACTGACATGTCGAGCACCGAGAGTATCACGCCCTTTGCGCATCACCGATTGACGAGACCGCGATGATGTGGCGCAACCGAAGACTTTCTCCGAGAAAGTCCCATGTCAGACCATGAAGCGCGCGGGTCGTCAATCAGTCCTCATCGCGTCTTGTGGTAATGTGATTGCCATGCCTGAAGACACTCGTGGTGCAACCGTTATTACATCTCTCAATCTGAAGGGCGGAGTTGGCAAGACTCATGCCTGTTGGCTCATTGCGGGAGTCTGTCAGGAGCAACGACGTAGGTGCCTCGTGCTGGATCTCGACAAGCAAGGCAACATCTCAACGAGCTTGCTTCCTGCGGCTGATTCAAATCCCGGAACGGATGCGTTCTTCAATCCGGCGATGGATCCAGTGCTCGGAAACTTGATCCGCAAGACGCAGCTCTCGCATGTTGATGTCATCCCCGGCAGCTTCGCCTTAGAGAAATACAACATCACCGATCCCGCCCAATGGGCGTCGTCGGGATTGATGCTGTCGCTCGTCGATCCCCTGCGAGAAGCCGCCGCGTTCTATGACTACATCCTCATCGACTGCCCGGCGGATATCTCTCTCATCACGTATGCCGCATTGTGTGCGTCGGATTTCTTGCTGGTGCCACTCGAAGCCGCTCAATGGGGAGCCCTCGGAACTCAACACGTCACCAAAACCTTCGAGCACGTTCGCAGTCACTACAACGAGAAGCTCGAACTGCTGGGCTTCGTGGTGTCGCGGTTTAAGAAGCAGCGGAAGTATCAAGCGACGTACCTCAAACAGCTCCGACAGCATTTTGGCGAGACAGCGTTTGAGACCGTAATCCCTGACCTCTCGACCTACGAACAAGCCGTGACCGATCGCATTCCCGTCAATCTTCATTCCCCCCATTCCCATGCCAGTGCCGTCGCCCGCGAGTTCTTTGCCGAACTCGAACGCCGTGCGGAAAAGCTCCGAAGCCTCCGCGATGAACGCCGCTCTGCAAGCGTTCGGCAGCCAGTCGAATCTGTCGCTTGAGTCGTCCTCAGTCGCCGTCCCAGCAGAGCTACAGGGCCGTCGTCGGCTCGCGAATTCTTATTACATCGAGCGATCACGTATCACTCCCGACCCCGAGCAGCCTCGCAAAGACTTCGACGAGCAACACCTCACCGAACTCATGGCCTCGATTCAAGCTCGCGGCATCAAGCAGCCCATCACCGTGCGTTGGCACATCGAGTCGAGCACCTACCGTATCATCGACGGAGGCCGTCGCTATCTAGCTGCGGAGCGACTCGGACTCACTGAACTCCCCTGCTGGATCCAAGAGGGCGACTCGAAGGAAATCCTCGTCGATCAGATCGTCCATAACTGGCAACGAGCCGACCTCAAGCCAGAAGAAACCGCCGATGCACTCGCCCGTCTCCGAGACGAATTCAACCTCACTCAAAAGGCGATCTCCGACCTAACCGGCAAGCCACAAAGTGAAATCAGCAAGTTCCTCGCGGTTCACGACTGGGTTGCTCCCGAAGTACAACAACTCGCCCGCGAGCAGTCTGATACCGAGACCCCGCTGACGATGCGGCATCTCTACAACATCTCCAAAGCCGGAGACGCTGCCACACAGAAGGCTCTCGCCGACCGAGTCGTGACAGAGAAACTCACCGCCACACAGGTCGAGGCAATTGTTACGAAGCCGAATCCCGAGAAGGCCACTACCGTCGGCGGTCATTCACTGAGGCAAAAGCGCTTCAAGACCTCTCTCGCCAACGTCGTCTTCACCTTTCATCGAGTCAATCCGTCTGATGACGACTTACTTAAAACACTGGATGAAATAAGAGCCAGCCTGATTCGATCCTGATTGATACCAAATGCTCTCGGTCGGATTCGAACCCGCAAGAGGATGATGGAAGTCACATGGCCCATTCGTTTAGATTACGACAACCGAAGATCTGATCTCAGATCGACGCCGTGTGAACAGTGTGACACACTCCGAAATCAAGAATGAGCAGTTGCAGTGAATGCAACGGAGCCGAGATGTTGAATGTGTTCTTAAATGCATACATTCTCCGATGCATCATCGGCAACGTCGAACTATACGACTCAAGTGACGCCGAGTGGTATCTGATGAATCCAAGAAGTACCACGACGGTTGTTGCTTCTTTGGTGAGGCTCAACTTCGTTTGGTCCAATCTGTTCTGATCGCGACTTGGAAAAACGGCACAATGACGACTACACCGAAAGGACGATCCAAGTTCGACGCATCGGCAGCAATATTGGGGTATCTCTTCCAAGTACGATCCGCCCTCTTGCTTGCGGTTACTCGTGAGGAAGCATCAGATCTATTGTCTCTTGAGATGCTCGACGATGTGGCCTTTGTTCCGCAAGAAGCCAATTCGGCTAATCCGACCGAGGTTCTCCAGTTCAAGCATTCACTTTCGAAAGCCGCAAGCCTGACGGACAAGTCGGTTGATCTATGGAAGACTCTCCGAGTTTGGTCTGAACTCGTTCACAGTAAAAAGCTCGACCCACAACGAACGCTTTTCACGTTGGTTACGACCGGAGTTGCAACGGAAGATGCTGCTGTTGCCTTACTGAGAAGTGACTTTAGTAAGCCCGGTGAACCACACATTCGAAATGCCGAGAAGGCACGAACGCTTATCGAGACGGCTGGTGCCGCATCCACGAATCGGACAGTTATGGATGCGTTCGCATCACTCTCTCGATTAAGTCTTTCTCAAAAGAAGATTCTTTTCAGCAATATTCATCTGCTCGACGCTTCGCCCAACGTGACCCGCGCACGTGAACTCATTGAGCATGAGCTTCGCTACTTGGTAGATGACGCGAAGTTTCAGCTACCTGGTTTCACCGACCGCCTAGAAGGCTGGTGGTTCCGAGTTGTTGTCGATCATCTCGTGGCCGGTCACAAAACGGCCCTGCAAGTCGGGCAGATTCACAGCCATGTTCGAGAACTGAGGGAGCAGTTCAAGCGTGATTCGCTTCCCGATGACTTCCTCTATGCTCTCGTCCCTGACGACAAGACACAGCCGGACGACGACCGATGTTTTGTCGATCAATTACGCTTGATTAACGCCAGTGGGTTGTTGATTCGGAAGGCTCAGGAGAACCACTACAGAGCTTACGAGCAACGATCTCGATGGGTTCGTGAGACGCTGCTTGGCTTGAGCGATGTTGCCGTATATGAGCACAGGCTTGTTTCCGAATGGGAGCAGAAGGTCACAATCGCACTGGATGGGTTTGCCGACACATCGAATGAGGCGAAGTGCGGTCTTGGCAAGAGCATTTACACATGGACACAGGATAGTGCGGTACTGTCTCCCGCACTCTTTATTCGCCCAAATTTCTCATCCGGATACATGGTGAGAGGTTCGTTTCACATGCTTGCAGACAAGAAACGAGTCGCATGGCATCCCGACCACTGCTTACCCCTCTTGGCCGACGCTCCCGACGCTCAAACGGGGGCACCAAGAAATGCTTGAAATCTGGGATAAACGTCCACAAGAAATTGCGCATCTGCTCAATCCTGCGTTTCTCGGCGTTCTCATTCGCCGAGCGGTCGCGGGATACGAATCGGCAACTTCAAGCGGGATGCCGTTTGCCTTAACACCCTTCATCCTTCCGCTGGTGTTACACGCAGGCACACGAAACATACTGCCCGACATCAGAACGACGTTTCCTACTTGGCTACAGGAACATCGAGAACTACTCGTAGAATTTCCGCATCGAATTAAGGAACTTGTGCCCTACACCCGCGAAGCCCTCATCTTTGCACTCCAGAGAAATGCGCTAACAATTGACTCTCACGGCGCTTTTCGTGAAGGGACTTCAAAGATGAAGGGAAAGACGAAGTATCCAGAGAAGTCTGCAGAGATCGACGAATGCTGGCGGCGAAGTGAGTTCGTCGGACGGTGGCTGGCCGAGGCCGGGCCAGTCGCAACGGTTTATGGATTGGTGGGTGTTACGCCATGAGCTTTCAAATTCTCGAAATCGCGGTCTACAACCGGCAAGGCAATCGCAACTCGGTGCGATTGAAGCCGGGGGTGGTCAATATCATCACCGGTGGCTCTAAAACGGGCAAATCGGCCTTAATCGACATCGTTGATTACTGTCTTGGCCGAAGCGACTACGTCGTGGCTCACGGTGTTATCAGAGATACCATTATCTGGTATGCCCTGCTCATACAGTCGAATTCAGGAAACGCATTAATTGCCCGTCCGATCCCACCGGAAGGCCAAAAAACTGGCACTGACGTCTTCTTCTCTCCGGTAGCGGACGACCGACTGCCAGAGTTTTCAGCATTGAAGACGAACTCCACAACTAAGGGGCTGGCGGCGTTCCTCAGCGAACTCGCTGGGATCACCCCGAATCAAAACGTGCCGCCAGAAGGTCAGTCTCGCACTCCGGTTCGTGCGACTATTGACCACTCGAAGTTCTACTTGTTTCAGCAGCAGAATCGTGTCTCGGACAAGAATCTCCTGTTTTTTCGACAGGAGGAATCGTGGGCACCACAGACGATCAAGGACTCTCTGCCGTATTTTCTGGGGGCAGTCGGTGATGATCAGCTTGACCGGCAGCTTCGGCTTCAGCGTGCCAGACGTGATTTGAAGCTCTTGGAACGCCAGCTAGCAGACGAAGAGGCCATTCGAGGCCGAGACAACTCGAAAGCGCTTGGACTGTTTGCTGAAGCACGGCAAGCAGGCATTCTGTCGGACACTTTACCACCGGACGACTTCGATTCGACGATCGCGATCCTCCGTCGTTGCCTCCAATGGAACATCAAGCCATTCGCCAGTGAGCCCGACAGCGATCTTGAGCGGCTGACTCAACTGAGAGACGTGCTGCAAGATCAATTCCGACAAGTGAAGAGAGAGATCGAAGCCGCGACGACGTTCGGTAGAGATCAAGCTGGCTTTTCTAAGGAAGTTGGTGAGCAACGTCATCGTTTATCAGCGATTGGGCTGTTTGGAAAACATCATGGAGATACTGCCACTTGTCCGCTTTGCTGTCATCCAATCTCCACCGAGATGCCTCAAGCCGACCAAATTAACTCTTCTTTGCTCGACCTTGAAAAGCAGATGCAAGCTGTAGTGAGGCAGCGTCCTCGACTCGATGAGTACATCAATCAGAAGGAATTGGTAGCAACGGGCCTTCGACAAAAAATCGCGGAGACAAAGGCTTCAATTGCGGCAGTGATTGCTCAAGAGGAAGTCTTAAGGGATCTTCGAAGTGAACAAGCCGTTCAAGCTCGTGTGGTCGGTCGAGTCAGTCTGTTCCTCGAAAGTGTTCAAGCGACGGAAGATCATGCCGAGTTAAGATCCCGAATTGATGAAGCTCGTCAGCGTGTCGAAGATCTCGACGCCAGCTTGTCCGACGATGTTTCCAGCGAACGACTCAGTTCAGCACTCAAGATTATCGGAGATAACATCACCCAGTGGTCGCGCCGACTGAAGTTGGAGCACTCTGAGAACCCACTGGAATTCGATCTAAAGCAACTGACGGTCTTGTCATTTCGTGAGTCTGGTGCCATCCCATTGTCACAGATGGGAAGTGGCGAAAATTGGGTTGGATATCATCTCACCACGTTATTTGCCCTCCACAAATGGTTTGTCGATAAGGAGCGGCCAGTTCCACGGTTTCTCATGATCGACCAACCGGCGCAGTATTACTTCCCATCTGACATTCGGAAGGATTCCGATATTGATGCTCTGAAGGACGAAGAGCGCGAAGCGGTCAATCGAATGTTTCGGTTCGTGTTTGATACAGTCGATGGCATGAATGGAAAGTTTCAGGTCATCATTACCGAGCACGCTGATCTTCGAGACCAGTGGTATCAGGATGCAGTCGTGCTGAGATGGCGTGGTGACGAAAAACTGATTCCATTGGAGTGGTATCAATCATCGACCAGTGCTATTACCGCTTCGCAAGATCCACCATGAGTTCTTCCGGAAGGGGATGCGAGCAGCCAGCTTATGGACTCTATGATCAAATAGGCCGACTCCGCGAGATTTCGTTACATATTGGCGTTTTATTGCAAAAGCATATTGCAGACGCGGTCGCCATTCACAGACGTAGTTGGAGCAGGAGCAGCCGGTGGCGGTTGCTTGATGATGTCGGGATGGAGTTTTGAAGCACGATCGAAAGGTGATCTTGCTCGTCAACTTCTAAAACGTTGAAGCCGAATTGTTCGATGTCAGCGCGGTGAAAGATCACTTCGTGTTTCCAGCGTTGGCCGTTCCATGTGGCCAAGGTGAGTCGTGGATCATCGGCTGACTTCAGCAGGGCCACGATGTAACCTGACTTGGTGATGTGCCAACCGAAGAATCGTTTGGTGAAGGGCATGGACGCGACTTGTTTCCAGCCCGTTTCGGTTCGCTCCATGAAGTCGAAATTGGATTGGCTTTCGCCGTCGACGTGCTGCTTCACAAGGATCATTGGCTGGCCGCTTGAAAGACGTCGAATGGGAGCAATCAGCTCGCAGTCGGTGGGGATTGACATGCGGCTGATTGACTCGTCTTGGATTTCAAAGAGTCGAAGCCAACTCGGGTCTCCGTTCATGCGATGCCGCTCAGCGCAGAAGTAACTCTTGTTACCAACCCCGAGCCAGCCTTGTGCTCTCAGGCCCAAGCCGCGACCAGTGAGATTGATGGTTCGCCAATCCGTGCCCAGACGATCCGGCGGCTTGCTCAGCAGGAGTTCGCGTGAAGCGAACGAGTAATGCACAACGCACTGAAGGCTGCCATCGGGGTTCGTGATCAAGGTGGGGTAATGCCCGTCGTTCTTTTGCTGCGTGATCGTTTCAAATCGCCAGCGCCGATCGAGGCCGCGTTCTCCAAACACGAAGTCTCCGTCATAGGGACCGTTGGGGCCTAAGTTGCGTCGGAAGACGATACGAAGCTGATCCCTCGGCAGCCGTTGAATGGCGACTGAATCAGGCTGAGACGCGAAGTCTCGCTAAGTGCCATCCACCACAATTGCTTCGCGTTCCCAACCGGTCTCGGTCTCGGTCAGCACATGAAGTTGGCCATGCCCGAGATTGTGTCGGCTCTCTGGAATTCCAATGACAGCCGCGATCGCAAGCCGGCCCTCATGTTGCGAGACGGCTTTCAATGAGACGTATTGCATGTGGTCTGTGGGCGGAATGATCTCGGTCGCCACCCATGCTTCGGAGGTGTCGGTGACTTCAACCAGCTCGGCAGGTTGTTGTTCGGGTGGCGAAACATTCCAGAGACAGATCTCGCCATCTCGGCCCGTGGTGACGCAGCGATTGCCAGATTGATCGAAGGCGATGTCGACGGCTTCATCACCCACGTCGGTCTTTTGGCGATGAACTTCCAACAGCCAATTCGTCTCGATGAAGTTGACCGAGCCACCTGCTTCCAAACACGCGATGCGTCGACCGTCAGGAGTTCGAGCCATCGCCACGCAATTCTGCTTCACGTCTAACGGCGGATGAATGCTGGCTCGATAGCGTGGAAGATCATCGAAGAGTTGATGCGCATAACGCTTCGCATCGTCTGCCGCGAAGAGCATTGAACTCTGTGAACCACACCATGCCAGCGCTGTTGCTCCGCCTCCCGCAACGGTGATGGAACTGCTTTCAACTCGTAGGTTGGCGACATCAATCACGCACACCGCTTGTCCGGCACCGCTCGCGGCGAGCCGTTTGCCATCGGGGCTGAAGACCAACTTGCCCGTCAGAGGTGGCTTTCGTTCGGCTCCGGGAATTGGCACGAGCAAGACCGACTTCCCTATCAGTCGCTCGAAGATGCAAACGCGCGATTCGTCATCAACGATCGCGACCAAGGCTTCATCCGGCGAGACCGCGATGGAGACAATTGGCACCGCGTGCTTGAAGACTGCACCTCTCACTGGCTCGATCTGATCGTCTCGAATTTTCCAGCGACGAACTTCGGTGTCATGGCCCACCGTCAGCACAGAGCTATCCTTCAACGTGGCCATTGAGGAACGACTTCCGGCATGAGCTTGAGTCTGCCGCGTCAGGACCTCATCAGTGATCGAGACCGTCCCTAACTTTCCCGTCGCGCTTAGCAGCCACAGCGTGTCGGACTCCTGCGGATGGAAGGCCACTTGAGGCCGCTCAAAGTCCGCCACGCTCCAACGTCTTTGCAGTTTGTTTTGGGAGTCGCCAACGCGGCACCACTTCAAGACGCCATCCTCTCCAGCGACCGCGAGTCGACCGTCCGATGACTCCGCGAGTTCGACGACTGACCTGCGGAATGCCAACGGAATGCGGCCTGCAACTTCGGGTCGCGCGGCCGTGAGCTTCTTCAATAGCTCGGAACGTCGGTCATCTTTCGCGAGCTTCGGTATGACGTATTCGATTCGTTGCGTTGCCCAATTCCAACGAGCGATTCGCCATTCGCTATCACCAATCAGCAGGCCATTTCGGTCGGACGTGAATCGAACACACGAGACGAAGCCCGTCGAGTCCTGAGTTCCCGGGCGTTGCAACGACGCTCGCCACTGCAAGCGATCGCGCTGTGGAGCGAGCTCATAGACATGTGCCGTCAGTGAGTTCGCACCAACGGCAATCAAACCGGATTTGGTAGTGGTAACTTTTGTGTCCACCGACCAAATCGGTCCGGGCAAGTTGATGGACTGGAGCCGCTTCAAAGTTTGCCCATCTCGAACTTCGACTTGCCCATCGGCTCGGCCCACGACCCACGCATTCAATTCGGACAGGCAGGCCAACGAGGTCACGGCGATCGGATCTTGAACCTGCTGGTGATCTTTATCACCACGTCGCATTAGCAACGTGCCGGTCTCGCTACCGAGCAAGAGATGTCCCGTCTTGGGATCAACGGCGAGCGCCTGCCAAGACTCGTTTGGAGCGTTGAGCAAGTCGCGTTGAGTGCCATTCGTGAGATCGAACTCTGTGACTCGACCGTTGAGCGACGCGGCGATCACTCGTTGACGATCGGAACTCCAATCCAAATCGCTCCAAGCATGAGGCCACTTTGTTTGAGGCTGATCGATCCACTCCTGGAAGTCGTGCTGCGATTCAACGGACAATGAAGCGGGAGTGCCGGCATCAAGAACTCTCACGACGCGGCTCGCATCGGTATCCCACAGCAAGAGCCTGCGTCCTTCATCGAGACTCACAGCACGCTTCGACGCCGGATCAAACAGTGCGTCCACCAGCGCCCAATGATTGTCTTCCAAAACCCGCGAGTACTCGATTTGAGAGGGAAGCTGTCGAGCCAAGAGTCGGATCTCAAAAGGCTCAGCGCCGAGATCTCCACTGAGATCATCTTGAACGTCAACGGATGCGGTGCGCGTACTCAGCTCGCGAGTTCGGCTTTGTTCGCGCAGCGCTTCGGCTCGCGATCGTTGATGCTCGGCTTGCTTGCGTTGATCAGTCTCTTGCAAGCGAAGGTTTGCCTCTGTTGCGGCCTTCTCGTTGTAGAACACCGCCGCGCCGGTGGTACTAATAGTTACAACGACCAGTAGGATCGCGAACGAGAGCAACGCGAGTGCCATGCCGCGTTCGCGTTGCGCCCACAGACTCAAGCGTTTTAATCGTGTGATCTTCTTCGCCTTGATCGGCTTCCGATCGAGGAACCGCTGTAATTCTTCTGACACATCTTGAGCCGACGAGTAACGATCCTTCGCCGACTTCATCAGGCAGGTCTCGCAGATAGTCGCCAAGTTTTGCGGCACCGATTTCGGCAATCGCGGCGGCGGCTGTTCTTGAATGTCTTGCAGCAATCTTGCAGGTGTCACGGACTCGAATGGAACACGACCAGTGAGCACGAAGAACAAGAGATTGCCCAACGCATAGATGTCGGTGCTTTGGCTGAATTGGTCACCTTTTGCTTGCTCGGGTGACATCCACGCGAGAGTACCGAGCACTTCGCCCGTTTGAGTGATTTCAATGGTCTCATCGAGAATCAAAGCCAAGCCAAAGTCAGCGATCATCGGACGGTCTTTGTCCATCATCACGTTGGCCGGCTTAAGGTCGCGATGAATGACCTGACGCTGATGCGCATGGGCGATGCCTTCAGCAATGGCCCTGACACAACGTGCTGCGTCATCGGGGGGCATGGGCCGACCGCTACAAGTCATCGCGAGCGTCGGTCCGTCGATGAGGCGGTAAGCAATACAGGGGCTGCCGTTGAAAAGTCCCGTCTCGTAGATGGCAACGATATTGGGATGGTCGAGCTTCGCTGCAGCTTCAACCTCGCGCGCAAATCGCCGTCGTGCTTGTTCGGACGAAGTGATGCCGTCGGTGCGTAGAAGTTTGAGAGCGACAAGCCGATCAAGATGTCGTTGACGAGCCAAGTAGACTTCAGCCGTACCGCCGCTTCCCAACGTACGAATAATTTCGTACTCCCCAGTTCGATCGGGCAACTCGTCGTCAGCCTGATGCTGCAAGCGGGCTGCACTCTCGTCGTAAAGACGCTTCGCGGCCGCAGCGAATTTCGGCGACCGCCCCTTCAAACGTTGTTCCAGAAAGGCGAGCGCGTCTGCTCGCGACAAAGTGTGGCAGTGACGCACCAGTGCGTGAATCTCCTGCCGTTCATCGAGCGTGAGGTCACTCATGGGAATCACCATTGGCCGTCACAAACGATGCTTCGGCGACAGCCAGCCAAGTTTCAACCTCGCCCGCTGTGCTCTCTGTCAGCTCGGCAATCTCAACTGCCGTGAGACCTGCATAGCGCGAGAGCATGTAGCTCTCCCACTCATCGGGTGCGATTTGCCTTAAGAGATCGATGGCCTCTGGAGTCGGTGGTGCCGATATTGGTTGAACGGATTTTGTGGGCTCGCCCGCCGATCGCAGCGACGTGGTGTTTTCAGCCGGCGCTTCGGATGTCGACCGACTCGTTGTAGCGCTGTGACGACTCAATGACTGAGCGACCTGCAGGAAGAACCATTGCCGCAAGGGACGCGTCAGCTCGTTCCACACTGATTGCGCCACGCGTCGATACTCCGGCGGCGAATTGCCCGTTTGGTTCAACGTTCGCACGGCCTGATCGATCTCCAGCGAGCTGGGTACGGCAGGCGGCAATTCATCGTCTTCATCAAGCGGCAGCAGATCCGTCAGCACCAAGCCTTCACCAACGTCTGCCAACACATCCAACCCAGCCAAGAGCGGCTGTATTTCGTCGGCCATCGCGTCGGTTGTTGGACCGACCGAACGTGGTGCTCCCGCGAAATAAGAAGTGAATTCATCCAGAGAAACGGGCATCTAAAATCTCCAGCGATAGGGGATGGCCGCAAAGAACATGATCCATGCTGGTAGCCACTGACGAACGAGCTCCAGCAATGCGTCTGCTTGAATGACGGATGGATTCGTCAATGAGCTGTGAAAGTCTCGGACAATTGAGCGGCTCACTTTTTGGATGGCTTGGCTACGTGCAACCGGGTCTTTGATGGAGGCCGCATCCCGCCACTCTTCCGAGCGAAACACCCTGCGAAGTAGCTCCCATTGATCCGAAGTGAGCGGCTCACAGTGAATGGCCGCCGTTTCGTTCGAGGGCGACTCGGACGACTCAGACCTCTTCTGCTGGCGACGGAGCGACTGAATCAAAACCAGCGTTTGACACATCGCCTTGATGACGGCGCTGCGGGGATGACGAACCTCAAGTTCGGGCCAGCGAGCATTGAAGACGACGATGGTGGCTAAGTAGTTCTCAAGGCTCACCACTTGCTTCGACCCGACAGTCAGTTGTCGGCGCGCCGTCTGCCGATCAATTCCGACATGCAGTTCCATGGACCGAGACTGCTCTGTGATCGAGTCTCCGAAGCCACATTCATTCTGGTTGAGCCACTCGATGACTTGATCCCACCATTCCCGCACAAAGTGGCGAATAAAGATTCTTTTGATGGCCTTCACGTCCTTGGGCTTCCACGATGCCAATTCTTCGCGTCCCAATTGCAGCAAGGGAGCCATCAATTCGATGCGTGAATTATCAGCCATGAGGTGCATTCCTAATTAGCTTGATCAGCGTGGCTGCAGTGCGTGATTGAAACTCCGAAGGCTTTCCGGACTCCCATGATCGTGCCCCATTTCCAATCGCCATCGAGCAGTCTGAGTCGATGTTGAAATTCCTTGGATGTAGTGCGGCGCGGGCGCCGCGCATGCGCGCCGCTCAGAAACTCATGAAGTGAGTGCGACGATCAACTCAGAATTGGCGAACGAAATCGAGGCAAGCGATCTTGTTCACAGTCAGGCGCGAACGACTCCGCCTGACGCACGACTCGGCTAGTCGGAGTCTCTGCTCGATAGTCTGCCGGAATTTATCCCAGCTATCTCGCTCGGAGCGATTGTGGCATCCCGTTCAAGGTGGGATGCCTCAATGAGAGTATGCGAACGGTATCGCGAGAGATTCTTGTCTCTTGATAACCCACCAAATTGCTGGGAACCGCGATGCAGCCAACTTATACCCAAACGCTCACTCGACCAAGACACTCACTTTGGTGGTATGTTGTTTTATGGGCCTTATACCTCAAGTTGCTCGCTTGGGAATTAGTCACAAAAGGCTTACTCGGCATCGTCTACTATGTGCTCATTGCCGAAGGTATGCGCCAAGTTTTGCCAGTGCTTGGTACCAAACTATCCAAAATCCCGGGGCTTGGCATTCTCAACGAGTATGAGGGACTTCACAAGCTCGACCTCGCCCATGTGCTCTCAATTATGGTGCTACTCATAGCGTGGATATTATGGCGAATTTTACTGCTGGCATGGTTGAGCCACGAGCCGGAGCAAAATGAATTCGGCTGGAAACCACGTCGTCATCAAGAGCTCGTAACCATACTCGGCGCTGTAATGCTGATTACTGACGCGGCACTCTTCTATTACGCGATGGCTGATCTGTCGTGGAACGGCTCGTGGTTCTCGATCACTGCGTTATTTGCAACGGCTGGGTATGTCACAATTCTCATTTTCGTCACGTTTTATTCAATCACCTTAAGCCGCGCCGTTCAAAATCATTGGCGCAAGGAGTGGTAGCATGCGATCAAAACTATCAATTAGCGTTTTAACAGCAGCACTTATTGCTGCATTATTAATCGGCTGTGGCAAGCGACCTGATACGTCGCCGCCAGAGATGCTCACCAAAGCGGATAATGAGTATGTCATCTGCCTGACAATTGACTTGTCTGGATCGTTCTTATCGCAGATGGCCGAGAGCGGTAAGGCGTACGACTTTGCCACGCGCCTCATTGATAAATACTACCGCAATAAGACAACGACGACTGACAAAATCATTCTGTGTCAGATCTCGGGTGGCACTGACAAGTGCCTGCTGTGGGAAGGGCGGATTCACGACCTTCGCCGCGAATTTGGTACTGCTAGCCAATTTCGTGACTTCTTACTCAAGCACGCAAATCCCAATGCGTCCTACGTGCATGATGGGCTCGCCAACGTGGCTGACTACCTAGCCGATGATGAGAGAATTGAATCCGGTGAAGCCAAACTCGGACTCTTTATTCTCAGTGACATGCTGGATAACAGCCCTGACCCACAGAAGTCAGAAGAGCGGCTGGTGCAGTCGTTTTCAAAGCTCGGCGGCACCTCGAAAAATGTGGTTTGCATGTATTACGTCAATCAACAACTGGTGGGACATTGGCGTCAGCAATTGCACGCCTGCGGTATCAAGGCATCGAGAGTCGAATCGGAAATCGTTGGAAAACCATCTCTGCCTAATTTCGAGTAACCCGCCCATTGAGACACTCATCCACAGCCATCAGGGAGCTTCTCAATGCACTGGATTCTTCACATCGTCGAAGACACCAATTTGTTCTCGATATTGTTGCTGCTCTTAGTCCTGAGCTGGGTCGGAGGAGCAATCATTGCTGAACGCGCCGAGCTAGCCGCGATCGCTCGGCGAGTCAGTTATTGTGTTTTCATTGGGTATCTCGGATTCCGGTGTTATACGCATCGGCCCGGAGGCGCTGAGATGCTACTCACGATCGTTCTTCGCGGATTGATAACGGCGGGATATACAATTTCGATTTGCTGGATTCTGCTCCCGCTGTTCTCAGCATTAAGAGTGTGGCTTGCACGCCAGCTTGTGATTCAACCGCTAATTGCGAGTGTCAGGCCGTCTCCTATAACTGCAAGCGACTCTGTCGTTGCCACCGTAGTCTCCGAACCAGCTCCCGCATTTCGACCTGCGCCGTCACCAGAAGATGTGGCTCAAATTGAAGAAGAACGGCGGCGCGTTGAAGAAGAAAATTCGCGGCGTCTGGCCGAGCGAAAACGTCGAGAAGAATCACTCTTACGTGTGGAGTTGCTCTACGAGCGGCGTGCTCGGGAATTGAGTTCGATCTTTCCGCGAGAGCGATTCGATGCCTTCGTCAAGAAATATATGAATGACGAAATGAGCGTCGAATGGATCGAAGAACGTGAGAAACTATTGCAGGACACCATTGCAGATGCAGTCGGAGCCATGACCGACATCAAATTCGATTCCCTCCAAGCTTTGGCTGACTACTTTGAGCAGCGGCGCGCCGAGATCAAAGCCATGTCAATCGCAGATGACGTACGCGACTCGTACATCGTTCAACTTAATAAGCAAGAAGACGCCGCGCTAAGAAAGTTCTTGCGAACATGACCTATATCAATTTGGGATGGGATGCTGATACGCACCTCGAAGTCGGTTTTCCGAGCGAAGATTTATCGCGACATTTGCACCTGATCGGATCGACCGGTTCGGGCAAGACGACGACGATTTTGTCATTGATACGTCAGCTACTGATCTCGCCTCATGAAAAGGCTTGCGTGTTTGTCATCGATCCGATGGGCAACCTGTCGATGGATTTTCTGCGCTGGCTGGCCAACAAACGCTACTGCACCGACGGAGTCCGAAAGCGATTGTTATATATCGAGCCGGCACGCGAAGACTCCGTCTTGCCGTTCAATCCTTTGTTGAATGAGTCTCCAGCCCATGAGTATTACCAAATCGAACGCACCATCAGTCTGATCCTACGAGCTTGGGAGAGTCAGGATCTATCGGCGATGCCTCGCCTTCGGAAGTGGTGCTTCAATGCTTTTCTGGCAGTCGCTCGTCTGCAATTACCGATGGCGAATTGCCAATACCTGCTGCAACCGGGTTCTCCCGAGCATGAAGCACTTCTGAAAATCTTGCCACCCGAAGTCAAACATGAGTGGTATGAGATTCTCAATTCGCGGGGCAGTGAGGCTATCAAGATTCTCGATAGCACTCGCAACCGGCTCGATCCATTTTTCCGGAGTATCATTCTCAAGCGCATGTTTGGTTCGCGGCGCAGCAATTTCGATGTTCCGCGACTGATCACTGAACGCCGCATTGTGATTATCAATCTCGCGGGCAAACGACGCTTGCCGCCTCATCTCTCTGGCACACTCGGGGCGTTGATACTGAATGAGATCATGGAATCGGCCATGAGCATGTCACCAAGCGTGGTGCGGCCAACCTACGTGCTGCTCGATGAGTTTCAACACTTCATTGGTCCAGACATCTATGACGCCATTCCAACTGTCAGGCAACAGGGCATCCGGTTGATCTTGTCGCACCAGAGTTTCAGCCAATTGGAGCAAGGTGAAGTTGATCTCACCGGGCTGATCTGGCAACCCAGAAATCGACTCGCCTTTGCGTGCGACGCGGATGATGCCGACCGACTCGCACATGAATTGGCAACTCTGACATACGACCCGATGACAATTAAGTATCAGATGACGGCGCATCGACAGCGAATTGCTGGTTATCGCAAAGACCTGATGCGAACTTGGAGCTCAAGCTTTTCGGATGGTTCAACCCATGAAACGTCACATGGCCGTAACCGATCCGGGCAACGTCAAGAGACTCGGAATCCGGGCGATGAATCGCATCCCATTCGCAGTTCTGGACGTGGTGAGGGAGTCTCGGACAACCTGAGTCAGGGACGTTCCAAATCGCATTCAGAGTCGGAAGGTTGGCACGAGGTCAATGTGCCGATTCAGGAAGATGTTGAAGAACTCTCCAGCGTGACCTTCAAAAGCTTTGAGGAAGAGAAACTGCAATGGGCGAAAGTCTTGAGAACGCAGCCCATTGGCAATGCGGTCGCCAAATTTTTGCATAACCCAATGCCCATTCGCCTCATCGTGGATGAAGACCCCATTCCAGACTCTGAGAGTCTTCAAGCGGCGGTTCAAGAATTGATCGCCAAGAATTTCGAGTCGGACTTCTTCGTCTCGGCAGCAAGCATCGACAATGAAGCAGAGCAAATTCGTCTTTCGCTGTTTGAGACTCCAAAAATCATTGTTCAAACACAACCGGTAATCTCACTTGATACCAATTCCTCGCGACCCGTGATTGACGCCAGCGGATTGGAGTAGATGCGATGTCGGAATTCTTGCAGCACGGTATCAACTGTTGGATGGCCATTGTGGGCGACATCAACGAGCGTTCGACGCAACTCGTCATGCAACTCCGGCGTAACACCAACCGCGTGCCAGTAGAGTTCACGGTATCGAGTTCGCAGTCGCTGACGCTCCGTTTCAGGAAGATCAACGCTCTTCTCAATTGCATGAAGTCGATCGATCAGAAACGCGTGTCGTTTCTGAGTCGCGAGCAACACGGCGGCATCCAGTTGCGCTTGACGTCGTTCATCGCTCGAAAGCGAAGAAGTAATTTCGTCCCGATGAGAGCCGTCGATACGTGTGATGAAATCAGACTGCCAGAGGTCTTGACTTTTATCAATTGCTTCTTAGATTCGTCGCACCGCTCTCGCACCTGCGAGTTTGGCCTCTGGAGACGACCGCGACAGACAGCGCGCTTGCGTGCTGCAATTCGGTTGCCCGGATGTACCTTCCCGACCTTGGGACTTTTCATGCCGAGTCGCCCCCAATTTTCTGGGTGTACTCGGCAACTTTTTTGCTACCCCGAAAAGTCTCTGCGCGATGAGGTCGATGATGGTCACTGATCGTGATCTTAAAGTGGTACACGCACTGGCCCGCTATTTTGTATTGAATCGCCAACAGATTCAGCGGCTCTGTTTTTCAGATGATACCGACGGTCGAGTAACACGTCGGCGACTTCAAAAACTCGTGCAGCAGGGAATGATTCAACGCCAGCCACTTCAAATGCATGATACGACCGGGGGCACACCGGCGAGCGTATATTACCCATCGCGACGCGGCCTCGAAGTACTGGCAGAGACGCTTGATGATCGACGATTTCTACAAGTGAGTTCACAGTCTCCGCAGCCACATCATGTGCAACATTGGTTGGCGGTGAGTGAAACACATATCACGATTGATCAAGCCATCGCAGCTCAATCCGAAGTGCAAATTGAAGGCTGGATCAACGAATGGGATACGATCGCGGTATCACCCGAAAATTCGACGCGTCGCTATCGTCTGTTGACCACCATTGAGGAATCGCCGCGGCTTTGTTGTGCACCGGATGCGGCGTTTCTGCTTTCTCGCAGCGGTCACAAGAAGGTGTATTTCCTCGAAGAAGATCGCAATACATCAGGAGTCGATCGAGTCGCAGCGAGCAAGACCAAGGGATATGCCGAACTCGCAGCACGACAATTACATCGACGGCATTTCCCCGAAACAACACTCGCCACTTTCACAGTCATTATGGTGGCTCCGACGCCCAGACGACGGGATCATTTGCGGCAAGCGATTCGCCACAAGCCGGGGGCTGAGTTATGGCGATTCATTTCAGCAACCGAATTCACTCCTGAAAGTTTTCTGCATCAGCCCATTCTTTATCGCTGCGATCAAGATCAGCCAGTTCCTCTTGTCACCGTTTCCAAAGCAGTTCAGGAGACCGGGTCATGAGTCGAACTTCCAGAACACAGACACTGAAGACGAATCCTCATTGGCCGGGGGGACAGCTTGCGTCGGCGAATGCCGAGCACGAACCGTCGTCAGGATGCTCAAACAGAACTACCCATCAAAGCCATTGTCGAACGGTTCGTGGGGTTGCCAGGGCCACATCGGCCTTGGCCTTTGGTGGTGCAGCGAGGATGGAACCGACCGCCCATGGGATGGCCGCGAGCAACGCGAGCCACTATCCCCAACGAACACCAAAGGCCAAGGCTGATGAGGCTCCGCCGAGACAGCCTTGGCAACCCGCAAGCTGTGGGGGCGGAAGGACTTCCAACGTCGAGTCAAAAAGTACCGGGGTGTACCGGCCCGGACAGGGGGCCGGACACCCATGCGGACACCCCAAAACGGCTCGAAAGTCCTCAAATCAAGGCCCTCAACGAGCCTCTCTTCATACCGTTGATAGATGCATCAAGCATGGCTTCACACGACTCACGTTGTGAGTACGTTGAAGCGTTCCGTGAGCGGCGGTTGGATCTCAACTGCATCAGCCCATTGATGAAGCACTCGCAGGGAAGTGACTTCACGATGACGTTGGTCGGTTGAATCCAGCCGTTCGCGAATGGGACGAATAACGTCGTGCTTCAAAGCTCAATTTGAGCTGCGAAGCGTTCCCATTTCTTTCCCCCTTTTTCCTATGGCAACTATTGCCAACGAGCCAAAGGCTCAATCGACCGTGAAGCCCGTCAAGGTTTTTCGCCTGCGCGGTGTCACTGCCAGCGTCTTCGCCAATCAAGCCAAGAGCGAAGGCCGTGATATCACCTTTCACAAGGTCAGCGTTCAGCGCATCTACAAGGATGGCGATGAATGGCGCACGACGACGAACTTTGGTCGAGACGAATTGCCGATCGCGCAGCTTCTGATGAGCCGCGCGTGGGAATTCATTCTCGATGCTGAAGCAACTCCGACCGCGGATGCTGAGACGGCTGCATGAGTCACATCTTGGGGAGTCGCCCTGCCGACTCCCCACGTCAGGAGTATCGCTGAGTGTCATCCACGGCAGGATGACCACAGTGAAGCACTGACGGGCTTTGACCTCGCGTCAACTCTCGCGCGAAGCGTTCCCTTTCCGACGCTTCGCGAGTTCTTCTGCTCGATTGTCCGTCGCGTCTTTGATTCGCGTGGACCATCAGGAGCAATCTCATCAGCCCAATGGAAAGGTTATTACATGCAAGTCACGCTCACGGTTTGGCACGCCGATGCCACCTGCGTTTGGTGCGAACGTTCGACCGAATGCACGACGGTCAGCTTTCAAGACGGCTTTCTGCAACAAGCACCAATGTGTTGGAAGTGCTTGGCGAAAGCTGTGAAGGTTCGCAGTCAGCAAGAGTCGAAAGCACCGACTTCAACGGCAGCCGGTCAGCGCTCGTCATAGAGCACTCCATGTTCGGCAATCATCGCCTCGATTGGCGATCACGTTTCAGTGGGCTTCATCACGAGCCACTGAGTTCCGGTGAGAGATGACAGCGTCGCGATCTTCGCGAACCACTCATTCAATCCCGGATCAGCACGCGAGCCAGACTCGCGCCTCTTCATCGGCACTCTGATTCTCCCGAGACCGAGCACACCGTTGCAGCGAACTCATCGCTGCTGCTTGTTCCCGATCGCCTCTGAATACAGGGCGATTTCAACTCAATTCAAGGTGCTCGTTATGGCCTCCAATCGCCGGCCCGAAAGGGTCTTTCGTATCGGCTTCGTATCCGCGTCCGTTTTCGTGCATGACATCAATTCTGAAACTGGCTCTCGGTCGGTGCGCAGCGTTCATGTTCAACGCCGTTACATGGACGGGAACGAAGCCAAGTACACGTCGTACTTCAATCTCGCAGAACTCAGACAAGCATTGCGCGTCCTGCAACTCGCGACCGAGTATGTCGAGTCGTGCGAGGCAGTCGTCGTCGACTCGGATCAACCGGGAGGCGACTTATGTTGAAAGTCGCCGACGTGGCCCAGCGACTGAATTGTTCAGTGGCCAAAATCTATCAACTCATCGAGTCGAAGCGTCTACCGCATTACCGCTGCCCGACGATCCGAGTGAGTGAAGACCAGCTCGCCGAGTATCTCGCGTCATGCAGTGTTGCAGTCGGTGTTTCGAGATCACCGCCGAAGTCCCCGCGAATGAAGCTCAAACACATTCGCCTCTGAAAGCGATTTCTTCTTGAACCACACGAGCAAGCCGATGAGGTTTGCCCGGGGCCACGGTCGATGGCAGTCGACCGTGGCTTTTTCATTTTGCAGTTCCTCGACCGCTTACTGCGGTGCTCCATTCGCCCGTTGAGCCTGCTTCAATAAGTGCTGAGGATCATGCGAGAGATGCTGATACACCCGAGCCAACGTACTCGGATCAGAGTGCCCCATCAGAATTGCCACGGTCAGCCCATCAAGCCCCGACTTTAGAGCCTTAGTCGCCCACGAGTGTCGCAACGCATAGAGCGAGTATCGGGGAGCCTTCTCTGCGGCCTTCTTATTGAGCAACTTCGCCCGAGCCTCTTCGCGAAGCTCGGCTGGAGTCTTCTTCAAGACAACTCCGCGCGATGTCTTCGTCGGACAGAGCGTTGCGATCTTGGCTGCAACTTCCGATTCGTCGAGAACGAACTCCGACTCGCGCAGCACTTGTTTGCCCATGCGAAACTGAATTCGATCGAAGGCACAGTTTACCGCTTCGGTAGTCCATGCCTTGCCGTTGGAGTTGCGAAACAACGTACCTCGCGGATGCTCCTGCATGAGGCGCTTGGTGATCTCCATTGCTTTGTCAGTCAGATAGACAATTCGAGGCGCACGTTTGCCCTTCGATTCTTTGGTTCGAAATACCCATCGCTGGTTGACGACATCCACATGGTGGCTTTCGACTCGCAACGACTCCTGCGGACGACATCCTGTTTCCCAAGTAACGACGATGAGATCTCGCAAGTTGGGATCAACACAGTTTGTAAGCAGCTTCTCAAACTCAAGTTCGGTGAGTGCGACTTCCTTGTGCTCTCCTGCAGGCACTTCGAGTCCTGCCAACGGTGATCGGTCGAGATAGCCCTGACGAACGGCCCATTCGAGACACCGTTTGATCGACCGCAAGTAATTGCGGCGAGAGGTCACACTCAGTTTGGGATACGAGTCAACCCACTTCTGCACATGAAACGGCTTGAGTTCGGTCACGGTGAGTGTGGGGTGCTTTTCGACGAACCGTTGCAGCCGATAGCGATACCACTCGTAGGTGTCGGGCGAACGGTGCTTTTGAACCCAGTCAAGAAACGCATCAATCAAAGCAACGATTGACCGCGAATCGACTTTTACTTGGTGAGGCTGCCGCATCAGCTCATAGAAACGGTCGAAGGCATCTTTCTTTTCGGGGCCAAGATTGTGTTGAACGCCACCCAAGGTGACGAACCAAGCCCCGCGAGCCTCGCGATACCACGGTTTAGGACGACGCGCCATGACGAACTCTCCTGCTTCGAGTGAGAAACCACACGAGCAAGCCGAAGAGTTCTCCAACGACAGCGATGGCAGTCACTGAAGCTAGAGGGCGTCGATTGGCACTTAATTCTGTGCCGAATTCCGTGCCATTGATGAATTGCGACCCCGGCGAATCGCCGTAAGTCCTTACGCTGTAAAGTACACCCGGAGGGACTCGAACCCCCAACCCTCGGTTCCGAAGACCGATGCTCTATCCAATTGAGCTACGGATGCATGAACTCACAAACGGATGAACCGCTCGAGTTGCGGGCGGAAGTCTATCGAAACAGGAATGAGTCGCAAGGCTTGCCTGGGCGACGAACCAACAACCTCTGTGCGTAAGCAATTCAACCAACGCGCAGCAGATCCGACTCCTATTGAAATTGCCGTAGCGCGTAGAGTGATCCACGGTAAGCCGAGAGTTGCCGTGCCTGAGTTTGAAGCGCCTGTTGGTATTGCTTGGCAGCTTCCTGTTCGCGATTGGCGTGTTGCAATTGCTCGGCAATAAAGAATCTCGCCTCGCAAAGCTGCGCCGCTTGAACGCTCTTATCAGCTCGAGCGGCAATTGATTCCAATTGCGTCGACGACATGTCGCCAACATGGAACAACATCACATGATCAATCCAATCTCGGTCACCTTCGGGCTTCTCACGACTTGCTGCGGCGATCTGAGCAGCCTCAGAACCTCGACCAAGTCGGATTAATGTCCATATCCGCCACGGATTGATAAAGCGAGCCGTAGGCTGAAGTTTGATAACTTGATCAAAGGCTTCGAGAGCCCCGGCGTAGTCTTTGCCGAAGAACTTCGCAAATCCAATGTCAGACCACGCGACGTAGTCATTTGGTTGAACTCGAACAACGCCCTCATAGTCAGCGAGTGCTTCTTTCCATTGTCCTCGCACTAGCCGCGAAGTGCCACGCAACGAGAAGACATGGATTTGGTTAGGAGCAACTTGCAGGGACGCATTGCAATCCTTTTCGGCTTCGGTGGGATTACCACCCTCTAGATAGGAGTAACCTCTATTTGTCTGAGCGACGAAGAAATTCGGGTTCTTTTGCAGAGCAGTACTAAAGGCCTTGATCGCCTCGTTTGTCTTACCATGCTTCTGCAAGACCATTCCCATGTTGTTATAGACAAGCGGCTCATTCGGAAAGGCAGCTGAAGCCTGACTAAAGGTCGCGAGCGCAGCATCCGTCTGGCCTGCACTCTCTTGAGCATCAGCCAAGGCCATCAATGCCCCAAGATGCTTTGTGTTATGCGTAATGGCCAGTTTGAAATCCTCGATTGCCCCATTCGCATCACCGTTGTTCGTCTTGGCCAACGCGCGCTGATAGCAAAAATTGGACTTCGATTCGGCGTCAACACCAGACTGTGATATCAATTGCGTAGCAACATCGATCGCAACTTTGGCGTGCGGCTGATGCTTCTCGATTCGAGCGAGATTGGTCATACCATACAAATATGGCAAATAGTAATTATAAGTCGGCTTCGCTCGACCTTGATTAGCCTTAATGGCCGTACTGGCATCAGCAATACCTTCTCGAATTACGGCAGCACTGCCACTCGCAATCCCCATTTCGACCTTTGCACTACCGCGCAAGTATACGGCAATGTCGTCGCCTGGGTTGGTCGCTAGAATGGTATTCGTAATCTCGACGACCTTCTGATACTGATTCGCCTGATAAGCTTGGCTTGCCTCACTGCGTTGGCCTTCATGCTCAGGCTTAGCATCTGCATAGACTGCCCCTGATAAAGCCAACGCCAACAATGTCGAGGTCGCAATCTTCCTCATGGCCTTTAACCCTCGAAAAACTAAGTCCGAATTCAATACGAACGCCGATCGACAAACGATCGATCGAGTTATAGGTGAGCTTCGAAATCACGCCTAGACGGTTCTGGGCGGGGTTCAAAACGCTGAGACTCATGACTGTGGTGTAGGCTAACTCCATCTAAAAACACGCAACCTCAACAAACTTGCCGACTCTGATGCTTGGCAACTATTGGGAGTCGCCAATTCATTCGATTGGAGATTCCAAATCAGAGTTTACAGGTTCGTTGAGGTTGCGAATCAATAAGCCGACAACCGCCTTTTTCAGCTTCAACTAGAGCTTGGCTGCAGCGTCACGCACAGCTTTGTAGCAGACCTCGAGGTCCGACAGCGGATTGGTTGGGTTTTCTTCGTACTCCAAGGCCAGGCAGTACTGGTAATCGAGCTTCTTGAGAATCTTCATGCAGGCCAAGATGTCCAGATCGCCCTCACCGAGGATGCGGAACTGCTTCTTGCCATCGGGATGGGTCTTCACGTCTTTGAAGTGAACGCCGAAGACTCGCTTGCCGAGTCGCTCGATCGCTTCGTGCGGCTTCTCATCGCTGCGTAGGTAGTGGCCTGTGTCGACGCACGCACCAATCTTGGGATGACGATCCTTCACCACCTCTTCAACATCGCTGATCTTGTTATATCGATGCCCTGGTCCGTGATTATGAATCGCGATCGCGACGTCGTATTCGGCAACGAGCTTGTCCAGCAAATCGAAGGTTGCTTTGTCCTTCTTAGGATCTGCACTCAGCGACTTGATGCCCATCGCCTTCGCGTAATCAAAGAACGTACGCGCCTTGCTCTCGTTCTCGTCGAAGCCGACTACGCCATAGGCCATCAACGTCACACCCGCGTCGGCGAGCATCTTTTTTTGCTCTTCAATTTGCTTGGGGACGTTGTTCAACGGAATGTGACCAGGGAATGCTTCCCAATACTTCAAACCCAACGTCTTGGTATGAGTGAGAGCTTCCGCCGCCTTAAAGTGACGCAGCGAGTAGCTCTGAATTCCCATCTTGAATCCGGCATACGGATCCTTGTCGGCAGCAGTGACCGCCGGAGCCAGTAGTGCAGTACCCGCCAACGCGGCGGTGGAACTCAAGAATTGACGTCGACTCAAGACATCAAATCGTGCCATAAAGGAGTCTCCCAAGGGTGGTGAAAAAGAACCAAAAACAAGCGTCGAGAGGTTAGTGCTGCGCTTCGTCAACGGCCATCGAGCGACGCTTATTAATCACCTAGCGTTGTGACGCCTAAAAAAGATGGAGATTGAAACGATCACGATGAGTGGCGAGTGCATCCGGCAACAGGGATGACGTTGCGATACGAAAGGCCGCTGTGATCCAGGTGACGGACTCAGAACGAGTGGTACTGGTGAAGTGGTCGAAGGACCTGCGAAATATCTGCGAGTTGCAAAAGATTGGGACCGAAGACGTCAGTCGTCGAATGTAGCTGCGAGTAGCGGATTGCTGCGCGGTAAGCGAAATGGGCTCATTTGAAAGTGGCGTTTGAAGATTCTCAGCGAGCGGAACAAGTGGCAGACAGCTCCGTTACGCAAAGCACAATCGGCTTCCGGGCCGATCAAGCGGTAAGGCTCGACCAGCCACGGAAGCGCGCTCGGGAATTAGATCGCGTCGATCCAGGTGGGCAGAGAAGCCAGGACGTCAGCGATGACTTGATCGAGCGGGTCTGCGACGAGGGTATCGGCGGCGTCTGCTCCAATGATGTCGGCTCCGGCATCGCCGTTTATGGAATCAACTCCAGCTGTGGAGTCCGCTCTCGATCCTCCTATCAGCACATCAACAAAGACACTGCCGGTCAGAGTGTCATTTCCGCTACCTCCCAAGAGTGTGACCGCAACGGATGACTTGCTGGCATTCAACACGTTGTTGCCGTTGCCACCAACCAGCACGATGCCTTCGACTCGCAATGCCGTCTCATCGCCGGTAGCCAAAGAAGTCAGCCGCAGCCCATTGATCGTGAAGTTCGTGTCCGCAACTTCGTAAAGGATGTCAGTGCCACTGGAGCCATCGAGCGTGTCGTTCCCGCCTCCGCCCGAGATCACATCGTTGCCGCTGCTACCGTTGATGTCGTCCGGGAAAGCACTGCCCAGCAGCGTGTCGTTACCGGCACCTCCATTAAGCAGCACTTGCACGCTGGATTGCCGGGCATCGAGCACGTTGGCTCCAGAACCACCAGTGATCTCAATGCGTTCCACCAGTGTGGCAGTGTCCGTTCCTAGCAATTGGGAATTCAGTTGCAGTCCGACGATCACGACATCCGTGTTGCTTTGCTCAACCACGCGGTCGATATCCGCACCACCGTCGAGGGCATCGTTCCCAGTGCCACCATGCAGGACGTCGTTGCCGACACCACCTTGCAGATTGTCGTTGTCGTCATCGCCAAAGAGTGAGTCGTTGCCTGAGTTGCCGACGAGCGAGTCTGCACCGGCGCCGCCAATCAAGAAGTCACCTTGGTTGCTGCCCAGCAATGTGTCGTTGCCATCTCCACCGGCGAGTGTGGTAGCACCTGAGAAGTTAACCGCCGAGATCGTGTTGGCTGACGGACCACCCGTCAGTTGAGCGGCGACGATGAAGCCGGTTAGGACATCGGTACCGGCTCCAGTCAGAGTGTGAGTTCCACCTGACGTACTGAGAGTGAGATTGGCATCGACATCTTTACGCAAAGTGTTGGTTTCACCTGCGGCACTGCCTGCGACGATGCGATCATTTCCTAGACCACCGCCGACAGTGTCGCTGGCGCCGCCCCCATTCACGGTGTCATTGCCGTTCTCGCCGAAGACTTGATCCTGACCACCACCACCCAACAGTGTGTCGTCGCCATCGCCGCCGAGGATCACGTCGGGACCGGCACCGCCGAGTACACTGTCGTTGCCACCGCCTGCCATGACGGTGACTCGGCCTCCTGTGAACGTGCTGATGTCGATGACATCCGCGAGGTCACTGCCTTGCAGAGTCACGTTTCCGAGCTGGTTACCAGCGCCAGCATCGACGAGAGCACGGTCTCCCCGAGTAGTTTGGTAGCCGGTGTTGGTGAGGACGAGCGTGCCTTCGATCTGATCGCTGATCGCAGCAACGCTGGCGCCGCCACTAAGGAAGTCGATTCCAGCGCCGCCTTCCAGAGTGTCGACTGCGCCACCGCCTAAGAGTCGATCATCACCAGCATCGCCGACGAGGCTATCGGTGCCACCCGCTCCCGTAGCAGTGTCGTTCCCCGCTCCTCCAATCAACGTGTCGTTGCCACCAAAGCCTTCCAGCGAATCATCTCCGTCCTCTCCGGAGAAGTAGTCGCCGTTCGAACCGCCGCGAATTGTGTCGCGACCTGGTCCACCAAAGGCTCGCACGGGAACCGCGAGCGTGGTGGTATCGAGTCGGTCATTGCCGTCTTCCAGATTCACAAGCAGACCGCCGGTCACTGGAGCAGCACCGCGACGCAGAACCGTTGTTGACCCCGCTGGTGAGACCGAAGTGATCACGAACTCGTTGGTCACGGTATCTAGTGTGACAGTGATGATATCGGTGATACCCGCGATGTCCGTAATCACGAGTTGGCCATTAACAACGTTAGCCGTGATGGTATCCGGCGTCCCCACCACGAAGCTCAGCTTCAGAGGTTGGAAGGCAGCTTCGTAGGCCAACGTTGTCGAGACTTCTCGACCGTTGGTATGCACGAAGTTTCCTGTGCTCGAAGCAAAGAACAGAACGTCGATCGTCACGCCTGCTATCGGCAGAGCACTGGCGAGATTCGATCGCACCAGATTGAGCGTCCCGTCGAGCGTCGCAGTTCCCGTGACATTCAATGTGTCGAGTCGATGTGCCGTCGGATCGTCGACTTCGATATTGAGAACTCCCTGCGATTTCTGCACAAAGTTGCCAGTCACGTCGAGCGTCCCCGGTGTGCCACCCGGATTGATCGTGCCGTTGTTTTGCAGGTTGCCACCGATGTCGCCGCTCCCCTGCAAGATTCCACCTTGCAGATCGACTCCGATGGCGTTGGTCGTTGCGAGCAGACCATTAACAGTCGTCGTGCCCCCTGTTTGTGTGAACTTCTTGGCGCTGGCGATTGTGAAGCTCGTACTGGTTCCCACAGTCAAACCGCCGGCATTCAGGAATTCCGTGGCACCGGCTTGAGTTGTCAGATTCGCACCGCCGAGCACGCTGAAGCTCGCCTTGGCATTGTTGCTCGCGAAGTTAGTCAACGCGTTACTGTTGGACTGATTGAGAATCTGGGCTGAAGGACCGCTGAGCGTGACATTCGCAGAGTTCGTCTTGATGTCCGCATCCGGGAAGCGGAACGTCCCGCCGATGTTGTAAGTTCCGTTACTCAGCGTTCCGGCATTGAAGTTGGTCAATGCTCCGCCACTGATGGTCAGAGCTTGTGCGGGGCTGATGGAGATCGTGCCATTATTCGTGAAGGTCGGAGTTGTTCCCGTTTGATTCACGAACAATTCGCCGCCAGTGACGTTGATCGTCCCCGCGTTGACGTGATGAGCTCCGTCGCGGCCGAGAGTGCTACTGGTCGCAACATTCAGCGTTCCGTTGTTGACCAACTCCGCCGCTAAGGTCCGATAACCAGCCGAGCCGGGATTGAGGTTGACGATGCCACTCAAGGCATTGGTCAACGTTCCCGAAGTTACGACCAAATTCGAGTCGCCCGCGTTGTCGAGCGTTTGAAGCGTGATCGTGCCAGAGTTCGTAAAGCTGTTGGCAGCAGTCAGAGTCGCTGTCGCGTTACTGGAACTTTGCACGAGCACCGTTTGGCCTGCAGCGATATTGCCGCTGAGCGTGCTGGCTCGACGTGTCGAAACAGCGCCCGTGCCTGTTGACGACGGGCTGGTGACCAACTTCGAGTCACTCAGCACCGGCACTCCTGTAATTGTTCCCCCATTGAGATTGAACGTATCGTTGTCCATGACGAACGTCCCCGCCCCATTGATCGCGAGCTTGCCAGCAGCCTGAGTAAAGCTGCCTGTCACACCGA
>OMIV01000377.1 GCA_900299185.1 Planctomycetaceae bacterium | reverse complement strand
TGTGACGCCATTGCTCCAAACTGCGATAGATCTGCTGAGCCAAGTAACTCGGAACATGCGCAGCGACTTCAGTCGATTGTTCAAAGCCCGGAACTCGAGCGAGTTCTGCTCCACCTCGTAAGTGGTCCTTCAACGCATGAGCAAAGCCAACCAACGCGCGAGCCAACTCTCGCTTCCGCTCATCAGTAACTCGAGCAATCGTTCGAACCTTGATCGCCAAGTTGCGACTATCGTTGACGAGTTGGCCCCACAGTTTTCGACCTTCCCACCAGCGGTCATACGAAGTGTTGGTGCGAAAGACCAAGAGTGTGCCGAGCACGACACCCAAGACGCCATGCAAGCCAGCTCCAAGCGTGTGAGTTTCTGGCAACAAGAACGCGTCGAACGATGTCACGCCAATTGAGTAAGCCGTCATCGTGGCCACACCAAGCCACATCCGCGCAAAGATGGGAGTTGTGTGAAAGCGAGCAATGACTTTGACCCATGGTCTAATCACTGAATCCCTGCCTTCTTGAGCTTGCTGTAAAAAGTACTCCGCGGCAATCCGAGCAATCTAGCTGCGTCAGCCTTATTGCCTTTGCACTCTTCCAATGCTCGGCGCAGCGACGCGACTTCTTCTGCATCTGATTGTTGTCGAGACGTCGCAGTCTTGCGGACTTCAGCCAAGACACTCGATGGGACCCTCAACACCTTTTCCAACGATGCATCAGTCATCAAGCCCGGCATAGTCCCCATCGAACTGACAGGGGCTCCCGATAGATCGATCGAGAGTTCCTTCACAGTGATTCGCGGCCCGTCGCACATCACAACCGCTCGCTCGATGACGTTTTCCAACTCGCGAATGTTTCCAGGCCATGAATAGCGTTGGAGCACCTCCATCGCGTCTGGATCGATACTGGTGATCGACTTGTTCGCCGCCACAGAAGCTCGTTTCAAGAAGTGCAGCGCGAGTTCGAAGATGTCGTCTGCTCGCTCATGCAACGATGGCAGCGTCACGTTGACGACGTTCAAGCGGTAATAGAGATCCTCGCGGAATCGCCGAGAAGCAATCAGCTTTGGCAAGTTCTGATGAGTGGCTGTAATCAACCGCACGTCAACCGTCACCGTGCGAGTTCCTCCCACTGGTTCGAACGATCGTGTCTGCAAGACTCGCAGCAATTTGATCTGCGTCTCGAGCGAGATGTCTCCAATTTCGTCGAGGAACAACGTTCCTCCATTGGCCATTTCAAAACGCCCGACTCGGTTTTGATGAGCCCCAGTAAACGCGCCCTTCACATGGCCGAAGAGTTCGCTCTCCAGCAAGCTTGGCGAGAGCGCCGCACAATGCACTCGAACCATTGGACCAGCTCGGCGCGGCGAGTTGTCATGAATGGCCTGAGCGAGCAATTCCTTGCCCGTTCCACTCGCACCTTGAATGAGCACCGTTGATTCTGTCGCGGCCACTTTGCGGACCGTCTCCAACACATCACGAATCGCGCGGCTATTGCCTTTGATCATCTCGCGACGCAATTCGGTCGCTTCTTCAACCGGCCTGGGTTCTCCCTGCTGAGTCAGCTCGGCCTGCATGATCGCGATCTGCCGCTTCTGCTCATCAATCTTGCTGGCCTTGAGCTGCAGCTCATCGTTCAGTCGTGAGAAGTCTTGGTGTAATTTTACTGACCGCAGCGCGACCGTTGTGAATTGGCCGAGCGTATTGAGAAACGTCAGATCCTCAGCGGTGTAACCACTGCCGTTCAACTTTCGCCCGAGCGCGATCAAGCCTTCGGTCTCGTCGTCTGACTCCAACGCATGCAGCATCTCGATCCGAAACCGCCGCAAGCTACGAATCAACTCGGGTTCGTCCCCCACGCTCGGGCTACTGATCGCGCTGAAAGCAGAATCGTTCGACAACTCTGCCAGCAATTCATCGGGCACATCCAGTCGCTCAGGCAAGCCACTCGTGCCATCGACAACCAGCAACTGAAAGCTGCCGCGCCCGCCATCTCGCAGATAGAGCGCGGCGAATCGAGCCGTCAGCACCTCTTTGCACGAAGCCAGCATGCGCTGCCCCAGCGAGTTGCGGTCAGCCAATCGATCGAGCGACCTGTTGACTCGCTGCAGAGCTTTATCGAGTTGGTATTTCTCGCGGTAAAAGCGTCGGTCGATCATCTGCTGCACGCGATCGCGACTCCACGAGAGCACCACGACCGAGAACGTCAGCAGCACGCCAACAGAAAGCACTTGCTGGAATCGGCCTGGCACCGCTCCGGCAACATTGAGGTTGATCGCCAAGTACGCGACCAGTGCGACAAAGATACCAAAGCCGATGGTCAGTCCTTGTGTCGCCGCTTGATACAACATCCCTTTGCTAACGAACTCGTCGACCAGCATCAGCTTGAACCGCGAGATGCCAATCGAATACGCGAGCATGAACGACAAGCTCGCCAAGAACATCGGCAGACGAGCACTACCCAGCGCGAACTCAGTTCGATCGAACAAAGCGAGATAGAGCGTGTAAGTGATGGGAATGGCCGAAAAGAGTCCGGCTCGAAACATCCACTTCACTTGGTTTTGTTCGATCGCCGTTGTCGCAGAGAAGTAGTCGTTGGCCAATGCCACCAGCATCACAAAGAAGCAACCGGCGGCGAAAACGAGATAGCTGTAAATCGCCCCTCGCAGCAGCATCAAACTGCCTTGCACCCACTCAATCGCGGTCTCGCTCATGAATGGCGACGTCAGCACGCGGCTGAAGATGCTCAACGACAACATCACGACCATCGCCACAAGCGGCACTGAATAGATCACCGCCAATGTGTTGCGAGGATACTTCGTCAGCAATTCAAGCTGTCGCGGATAACACAAGAAGAAGTGCAACGAGACAGCGGGCACAAACACAGCAGATACCAAGAAGGGAGCTGTCAGCACCAAGCTTCCGGCTAGCACCCACCAGTGAAAGCCACCGATGAAGGCCCCCATCGTCACCGCGCACATCGTGAAGAAGCGCAGCGCGACTCGGTCGAACGGCCGATGCCAAGCCGCCAAGGCTCCCACCGCAAAGATCAGAAATTGCAACGTCAGCCAAACGAATGACAGCAGGACCTCGCCTAAAGGAAGCGACTTCACCTGCAATCGAGTCCGAACGACATCGCGTTTACCGGCGCGTTGAAACTCGACACGCACAAAACGACTGCCGTCATCCGTCTCGACCAGAGCAGGGAGCAGTCCCGCCGAGTCGTCAACCATGTCGCTGCGATTGGCGAGCCTTCCGCCCGAGTCGATCGGCGCATTGCGAAGAGCTTGCAGCGAATATGCAAAGTCCTGAAACGACCGAATGGGTTTATCGCGAACGTTGACTAGGACGTCGCCAGATCGAGGAGCCACGCCCTCCGCATCGAGCTCTACAACGGCCCGAATCAGCATGCCTTGAGGCGCCGACATATCGCCGCGATCAGACAACAACCCACGCAGTCCGAGGTCGGGAGTCGTCCCCACATAGCCCAGCACGATCACGCAATAGATCACGACCACAGTGCCCAGCACTGCGACGAACAGCCGCGACTTATTGATGAGATCATTGGTCATGACGAACCCAGAAGCTGCTAATCCCGTTTGCCAAACTCAACGGTCACATTGGTCCGAATTCCTCCACGCGGAGTGAACTCAGCAACCAACTTCATCCAGCGCGGCTGAGTCACGGCAACTAAGTCATCCAGGATCTGATTGGTCACGCTCTCGTAGAAGGCCCCGTGATTCCGGAACTGCTGCAAGTAGAGCTTCAGCGACTTCAACTCGTAGCAGACTTTGTCCGGCACGTAGGTCAGCGTCAGCACTCCAAAGTCCGGCTGTCCGGTCTTGGGGCACATCGACGTGAACTCGGGACAGATCGTCTCAATGACATAGTCTCGATTGGGGAAGGGGTTCTCGAACGTGTCGAGAATGGTGCGTGAGATCTCAGCCATAGTTGTGTTGGTTAAAGGATGGTTCGGAAATCGGCGCTGTTCGGCGCTCGAGAAGAACAAGCGCCGAAACTCGTCGGCGCTTCGTCATCGGCGCTGTCCAGCGCGCCGATGCGCCGACGATCAATTACGTCGGCGCGAGGAATTTGGACGGATCTACCTTCAAAATGCAATGAACTAAGAGGCTTCCTCATTGCGAGCGCCGAAATTTCAAGCGCCGATCAATCTGGCACGCTGACTGCATAACATCTCAATGACCCAACCTGGCCCTCAAGAATCCAGCGGCGGTTAGAATTCACCCTGCTTCCGACAATCCAAAGGCGGAATGACCCAGCCTCCTTAGGAGTCGACCCAATCGTCGGGAGTTGCAGCGACCTTCTTGAGGGCCTCTTTTACATCCCTGCACCAGTTGGTGCGAACAATAAAGAACGCCGCTCGGTCTCAGTGACCGAGCGGCGTTTTTGTTTGTTGCGAAGTCATCGCCACTCATCTGCGACAAGTTGCGACATCATTCTTCGGCAAAGAGCAACAACTCGCACCGCAACCTTCACTCCGACTTCAATGGCATAACTTGCCACTGCTCGCCGAAGAAGTCCGCTGCGACAATCTTGCCGGGCCAGACCGGGTTCGCCGGCGTCTTCAAATCAACGATTGCCCAATCCGGCAACTTAGGAATCTGACGAGCGTTGTTGAGGTAGGCGAACTCGCGATAGGTGAAGCCGCTATTCAAAACGACGTAACGCTCTGAGTTCAGCGGATTCGGATAGACCATGACCGGAGCATGCTCAGTCGCAGAAAACTTCTGACCAGAGACTGACACTTCATTCGCGGTCCACTGCAGCGGTAGCTTGTCGAGTACTCGCTTTAAGAAGGCGTTGCTGGTCGGATCTCCGAAGATCACCAAGTTCGAATTCTTGATGTCGTCGTCAGTGATGGCGGTATCGTCCTTAACAATCGCGTCACCTCGGAATTGCTGCCGCCAATGTTGAACGAAGTGAGCTAACTCAGACTTCGTCCAAGCCTCGACCTTCTCATGCGCTGACTTACCGGTTGGTCGCACAACAATAAACGAGTCCATGAACGCGTCGTCGATCGGACCTTGAAGCTCATGCTTCTTGCGAAGTCCGTCACCAGGCAAGCCTTGCTTCCAATGTCCGTCGACCTTCACGAAGGACGCCGTCCAAGAGGCGTCCGTTTCAGGTCGATCCGTCGCAATAGCGGCACCGTCGATGGTCACCGTAACCGGTCGACGCAGATTGAATGGCGAATGCCCAGCCGAAATTGCGAGCGTTAGGCTAGTCACGTTCTTGGTCTTCAGCTCGATGCCATTCGTGTCGGCATGCAGATGACCGTCCACGCGAGCTTGCTCCCAATGCTCGCCCAGCCCAGTCACTGTCACCCAATGCATGCGGTTGTACTTCAAGGTGTAGGTCACGAAGTGCAATTCGTGCGGGACGACGTCTCGTCCGAGCTTGGCAATTGCTTCGAGCTTTTCCTCAATCAGCTTCTTCGACTCGGGATGGATTGAGTGCGCCGTCTTGGGACCGATCAAGTGAGTCAGACGCAGCCCTTCTTTCTTGAGAGCCTCTTCCATGATGTCGGCGGCCTGCTTCTGCTTATCGATCTCGCCGCTGTAGGCCACGGTGGGTAAGTGAAACAGGTTCACGGCCCAGTCAGTGCAGTCATAGTAGTGCAGCAGCTTCTTCTCGGTACGACTCGGCGTAATGACTTCGTTTTGAAAGACTCGCAGGAACTCCGGCGTCTCAGAGAACCCCGCACCTGGGTTGGCCGCGAACCACCGATCGGCGTAATGCACCGCGAATTGCCATGCTGCTGCACCGCCCATCGAGAAACCGCGAACTGCGATGCGGTCTTCGTCGACTCGATACCACTGCTTCGCGTGCTCAAGCGCTTCGAGGCAGTCAACTTCTCCCGCCAGCTTGTTGGCATTGCTGAAGCGAGCGTATGGATGCAGGACGATGGTGTCCTTCGGAGTGACATTGCCGGTCGATGACATTCGCTGCTGGATGAAGTTCATCTCGCCCACAGGTTCGAAGCGGCCATGAAACCAAAAGTCGAGCCGATGGGATGGACCGCCATCGAAGTTGTAGCTCTCGGGAATGACTAGCCCATATGGCTGGACGGTCTTGTCGATCTTTGAGCGATAGCCTCGCACGACAAGCCCTTTCGCTCGCGTCCAAGGAGCTTCGCCCTTCAGCAACTGCTGAGCGCGTTCCAATCCCACTGCAAGCACTTGCTTCGCCTGCTTAGCCGCAGCGTCCGGCTTATCGGCAGGAAAGAACTCGTTGTGCTTGAGCCCGCCCGCAATCGCCCGAACATAGATCTCGACATCGGGAATCAACGATTGAACGCGAGCGTCTTTGCTCCCTTTCAACTGTGCAAGTTGCTCAGTGAGCTTGGCCAATCCCGCATTCAGTTCTTGCTGGTCGGTGTCAGAAAGCACCGCACCTGGCGGCGGAACTTGCCGCACCTTGTCGGGAATATTGTCCGTAGGCCCATCGCCAAAGACGGGCGATGCCAACGCGATGGCTAATCCCAAACAGCTTCCGAGCGTCAATCGCATGAAGTCATCCTTCGTGAAGAGAGACGCAACGACTCTTGGCAGCGAGAAGCATCAATCAGCGAAAGCGACAGGTGCTGACTCGCCAAATTGTTCGAGTGCTGTTTCAAAACTATCTCTGCGAGTAGCAGTGCGACTCGGCTAAGTAACTTCAATCACACTGCAATTGAGACTGCTCACAAAGATGTTGCTGAAACATCGCACGAGAACCATTTGGCTGATGATTCCACTGGATGAAGTTGTTGCGTCAATTGAGAGAGATAGAGGTCCAACAAATAAAAAGGGTCAGGAACCACTGGCATCAGAGTGAACGTGACGAGCAACTTCCGCAACGCAAACGGAACGCTCGTTGTTCTGAAACCGGTGGTGCCTGACCCCAACGTTTGGCGTCAGCGTTACTTGATCAACAACTTAGGCTGATCATCATCTTCCTTCTTAAGCTCTGCCTTCTTGGTCTCATCCATTTCCTGCTTGAGTTCGGTGACCTTCTCTTCGTCGAGATGGAACTGCGCGATCTCCAGCACTTTGCCGCTGAGCTTTCGAATGCGATCTTCGGCCATGACGTTCTTCTTCGCCTGTGCGGCCTTCATGGCAGGCACTTGAATTAGGTCGACACTCTTCTTGAAGTCGTCGAGCTTGGGCTGCTTCTTGAGCGACTCGAAGCCTTCATCAACCTTGGCCCATTCACTCTTCTTGGCTCGAGCCTTGATCATGGCAATCGTGACGGCACGCTTGGCAATGACGTCAACGAGTTCACCTTCGAGTAATGCAATCTGACCTTCAACATCCAATCGCAAGGTGTCGTCAGGGCAATTCGCGGTCATCTTGGCTTCGGCACCGGCGACCATTGGAAACTTTGTGAGCAATTCTTTGCCACTGCGAATGAAGACCCACTGCAAAGGCTTCGCGGGATTCGCAGGCACAAACACACGGCCATCTCGATCGGTTCGCACGAGGAGCGGCACTGGCCCCGGATCAGCAGGTGGTTGCTCGGCTTGCGAAGGCTTCTTATCGCCATCGGCTTTGGCATCTGCGGGAGCATCGACAGCAGACTCAGGCTTCTTTGGAGGATCCTTCGGGAACTCGTCATAGACTGCGAGCATGTAGCCGACGAGCGGCTTCGCCGTCTTACGCTGAGGCTGCACGGTCAACTCTGTTTCTTTGAGCGTGACCTTCAACGTGAGTGCTCGCCACTCGACACGCTTCTTAGGAGCAAACCTCACTCGGACACCCGTATCAACTCGGCAGTCCAATCTCGATCGAGCGACACTCTGCGGAGCGAGATATGTCCAAGGCACAAACTGAATCGCTCGCAGCGACCGATCACGACCAAAGTTTCGAGTGAACGGCACAAAAATCGAATTGTCTGCGACCTGACTAAAGGCAGGATCGGCAGGCCAGAACTCGCCCGCTCGAATCTTCATGCGAGCCGTCGTATCAGTCCCATCGTCAATATGCGTCACCGATCGAAATAGTCCTTGCAGCAAGCGGAAGACTTCCGTTGCAACCATGCGGCGATCCAACGTCGTTACTGTTTTGACGGGCGAGAGAATCTCAGACTCTCGGCACCATTCACGACAGCTCACGACATACTGAGCACCAACAGCTTCGATGCTCACCGGATAGATCTTGTCGAAGTCGCCTTCTTTCGATCGATCCTTCATTTGAGCAACGGTCAGGCGAGCCACACTCGCGCGATTACGAGGAGTCAGCCATTCCGACGAAGCGATCTTCAGATTCCACATCGGACCAATGTTGCGATCGGCAGTCGTTCGCACTTCATCCAACACACTGCGTTGAAAGTCAGCCCCGAGTCTTGCTGATTCCGCAAACGCCAAAGTGAGTTCAACGTCATAGGGTCGGACTTCAATGGCAGGCTTTGGAGGCGGACCTGCTGGAATGGCCGCAGCAGCCGGAGTTGCCGGACTAGCAGCCGGGGCGTTTGCGGTGTCCGTCGTCGCCGCCGGAGCGGCCTCTGCTGGAGGGCTCGCGCTGGCAGGTGCCGCACTCGGAGCAGCGGTCGCATTACCCGCCGGTGGCGTAGCCTCTTGACCGAATGCCAATTGCATTCCCGTCATCAAGCCTGCGCAAGCCAAGGCGACGAACACGAAACGAACGGAGCCAACCGACCTAGACCACATCGAGTTCTCGAACATTTGCTGATCCCTGCTCATGTCGATTCTCCCAACGAGTCAGTCGGGAACCACGGCTGCACGATCCACCGTTCTAAGTTGTGGAAAGGATGCAGCGCCCCCGGAGGCACGCCGAGAATGTTCTTGCGAATCACCATGACGTCGTCGATCTCCCACAACGGAACGCACAACTGGAACTCGTTTAGCCGGAAGTGCAGTCGACGCAGCATGTCGATCGACGCGTTGATATCGGGAGCTTGCTCCAGCTCGATCAACTGTTGCCGCAACCAATCGGGCAGATGCTCCAGATCATTGACTCGTGCGTCTCGACTCATCGTCAAGAAGGGCCACAACTCAGTGAGAGGCTCCGCCAACTTGGCTGTCCGATAAGCAATATCCCAGCTCTCTGGTGGCGTCGCCTTCGGGTCAGACACCAGCTTCACTTTGACGCCAATGCGAGCCCACTCCTTCACGAACTCTTCAGCACAGCGAATGATGGACTCATCGGGTTCGCAGATCATGGTGAGTTCTGGCACCGCACCACCGAGCCGCTTCTTAGAAACCGTGACCAATGCAAACGCCAATTGGATGTCGTACTTCGTTTGCTCGACCTGCGCGTTGAAGGCATAGCTCTTACTGGGGAAGACCGCCGTCGTCAGACGCGAGCGAGTCTCGACCGACTTCTCGTTGCGGAACATCGTCTCACGAAGAACCCGGTCTCGATTGATGCCGTAGGCCAAGGCCCGACGGAATTCATTGTTCTTGAGAGGCTCGCTCCTCGGGTTGAATTGCAGAACATGAGTTGTCGGAATCCCGAAGGGTTCAATTTGAAATTCGTCGCTCGCAGCAATGCGACCCGCCAACCAAATCGGAGGGGACGGGTAAACGGAAACGTCGCCGCGCAGCAACGCTTGAACGGCAGCCTCGTGAGTCGGATAGCGTTTCTCGACAACTTCCGCCACGTGAAACTGAGCCGTTGTGTCGGGCTCTGGCACAGTTCGTCGATAGACCTGACGGTCAGCAGTCTTCTCGATCAACTTGAAACGAGACGAAGCAACCGCCGCTGATGGCACAGCTCCGACAGCAGGGTTTGCAGTTGATGCCGAGTCATTTGGACCAACCACCGGAAATCGGAAGATGGCCTGCGGTCGAACGGGAATCGTTGAGAGATTCACAACGAACTCAGTCGGTGACTTCACGGTTAAGGAGCGCACGTAGTTCGAGAACCGTTCGTCGTACTGCGGCGAGTTGCGATCAAGTCTGGCAGCCAATGTCCCGGCCACTTGTGACGCAGAAATTACAGGACTGGATTCCCATGTGAGTCGCCGCGGTCGCAGATTGAAGACAATCTGTCGGCCAAGATCCGTCGGAGTCCATTCTTCGATAAAGCGAGACTGGTAGATTGGATTGCGATCGAACTTGGCGATCTCGAACAACTCGACCGCAGTGAGTTGCTCAAACCGGCGTTCCTCTTGAGACGCAAATGGGAACGGTCCGGGATCGCCACCAAAGCGAACGACGCCAACGTTCAAGACCTGATAACGATTGGCAACGGAACGGTGGAAGTTGCGGAGCTGCGGATGAATCGGCCACACACGGCTGGCTTCGTCCACCATTTCCAAGGCTTCGGAATGCTTGCCTTGCTCTCGCGACGCCTTCGCCTTGTCGAGAAGCTCATCAACCCGTTTGGTAAAGGTCGACGTCCACTTCGCGGCAATGGGATGTTCGGGATCTCGCTTGCGGAGCCGCAAGAGATAGAAGCGAGCTCGCATGATCTCGCCCTTGGTGTATGCGGTCTCGATCAGCGAGTTCGCAGCAACACCCATTTCTTGTCGCAAGCCGGGATAAGCCGCCGCGATCGAATGCAATTCTTCAAAGTAAGCGAAAGCGGCCTCCACATTGCCTGCTGCCGTTTGCTGCTTGCCTTCTTCGAAGATCAAACGGTTTCGTCGATCGGTATAGCCGGGCCACTCTGAATAGCGACGCTCAAGCACCAGCAACATTTCAAAGGCCGGTCCAAGCTTGCCTTCATTCATCAGAATGTCGGCCCGCTTCAGCATCAGATCTTCGTGATAGATGATGCGATCAATGTGCTTCTGAACGTTGAGCTTGAACTCACGTCCGTCGTCTTCTTTCTTGGCGGCGTTGGGATCAGCCGGATTGCCGGGAGTTGGGGTTGCCGGGTCAGGCTTGGGAGCAGCCGGAGCATCAGGATCGCCCTCTTCCTTCTTCATCGGCGGCTTCACTTCAGGAAGCAGGATGAGCAAGTTCTCGGCCTCATCCATCAGTTGCCGAATGCGTTCCCGATACTGGTCGGTACTCTCGCCCTGCTCTTGCTTGGGACGCCGCGCGGAACTCTTCAAGTCGTCGAGCTGCTTATTCATCTTGCTGATCGTGTCCGGACGAGGAGACACGGGCTGCACGACGATGACTTCATCTCGCCGTGGCGCCTTCAACACGATCCAATCGACGGGAGGCTTGGTGAGTAATTCTTCCACCGTCGGAATCGGCATCTCGTCGACCTTCTTCAGCGATTCGTCGGTCGACTCTTGCGAGTAAACCGGAATCGCCCAAAGCAAAGCCAACACACCGATAAGCGGCCGCCACCACGCATGTTTCAAGCTCGTCATCACTCGCCTCCCAGCACGCTTTCGACGCGATGAAGTGCTCCATCAACCGTCGCCACGAGGATGAACTTCCCGGCTTTCACCGGACCATATTCAATCGAATTATCCAGAATGATCGACTGCAACTCAGCCCCCGTATCTGGGTTCAAGGCTTTCACATGGCCGGCTTGCGTCGCGATCAACAACTTGCCTTGTTCGAGCATGGCCGAGTCGGCCAGCAGGTCGCTAGCGAGAGGAACAGACCAAAGCTGCTTCAGGTTCTGATCGGTGTCATAGCACTCCAAGGCACCGGTCGAAGTCACAGCCAACAATCGATTGCCGGCCAATGCCAACTTGCCAACTGCCGGATTCGCGAGCTTCGCTTCGGCAATTCGATCGAAGCCATTGACGTTAAGAATCTGCAATCGCCCGCTGGCGTCAGTGACATAGAGCTTGCCCTTGTCGAGCACCGGACTCACGTCGACCGGGTTGCCGAGTGCCACTTGATCCAACTGCTGCAAGTGAGCTGTCGGCGTGGTGCGATACTCCAACCGTGACAACTTGCCTTCGGCATCAATGACAACCAAGTGAGTCGCATCAAGCGGCAAGACATGAGACCAAGCGTTTCGAGCTGCAGCTTGCTGACCGATCACCGACAGGTAGTCGTCAACTCGAGCCCCGCCAGTGACACCAAACGTTCGCAACTTATTTGCGAGCGGCACCGTCACTCCGCCACTCAGCGGAACCGGAGGACCAACCGGCGGCCCATCGAGCACATACTCTTGCTCGATCTTGCCGATCGTGTTGATCGTCCAAAGCCGAGGCTCCTTACCGCCACAAGCAATGGCCAGCTTTCCGCCTGCTAGTCGACCAGCGAAGACCGGGTCAGTCGTGCCCTCTGCAATCTTCACTGACGTCTCGACCTTGAAGCGGAAGCCACCGGCTTCGACTTCCGTCAACGGCACTTGGAACACGTCGCCCGACGCATTGACGCAAACCAGATTCTCACCAGCCACTTGAGCCGTCAGCAGGCTACAACCCACAACTGTTTTCCAAGCCGCCACCATCTCTTCGCCATCAACTTGCAGCAGCGACAAGGCACCGCTTTCCAGAAGTTGACGACCAATGAAAAGGTTCTTGCCGATCGACTGAATGGGCTGACCTGTTGCTCCCAAATAGAGCCGCTTAGTCGTCGCCTCACCGAGCGTATCATTCTTCAATTCGAACTGCTTCAGGTTGTCGCTCGCCACCCACAGCCGACCTCCCGCACCAGCGTGCATAAAGATCGGACCCGTGTATTCGATCTGCGTTGGAGGCTTGGCGATGGGCAGCAACTTAGGTTGCTCAGGATCATCCGAAACCGTGTAGACCGACAACAACTCGCGTTCGCCAGCAATGAAGAGCTGGTTGCCTCGCAGCACGACGCGATCTTTAACTTGCGCGGCGACACGAGCGGTGCCAACTTCCGGCATGATCTTCTCGGTCTTGCCAGCATCAAAGACGCGGAGGTTGGCACCGTTGATTTGATCGTTTTCGATCATCAGCAAGGTGGCGCCCATCGGCATCAATGGCACTTGCACAGCACCTGGTCGCTGGCCGCTAAACAGGACACGCACGCACTCCAGCGGCTGTACTCCCAAGGTGTAGGAGATGGCTTCATTGCCGGGGATCACGAGATGTTGACCATCGCGAGTCAGCGCCGGCGGCGATACCACAGGCTGCGAGAAGATCAGATTGCTGGTGATCTCGCCTGTTTGCACATCGATGCGGAACAACGAGTTGCCGATCGTGCCTTGGTAAATCTGATTGTTGTGAATCAACGGAGCGCCGCTGGCTCGTTCGCCAAGTGGCTGACGCCAAATCAATTCACCGGTCTGACGATTCACGAAGATCAACTCTTCGAATCGCGTATCGAACATCAACAGTGCCGGGACAGCGGCATCAATCGAGATCGGAAAGAACGGCGAATCCGTCCCAATACCGCGACGCCATACTGGGTCACCAGTGATGGTGTCGATGCCGTAAAGACATCCGCCGGACACCGCCCAAACGGTTCGGCCTTCCGATGATTCATCAGACAAGACGCGTGTGTGGAGCGTGAGCGCCAAGGGCTTCTTCAACAGCGGCCGATCCTCGCGCACTGCGGCTCGATTGGAGTCATCAACCTTCACGGCCTTTTGCTCGGAGACCAATGTTTGTTCGAGCAATTGGCTGAGCTTGCGATCTTTCTCCAGGTCCGGGTAGCGGTCCAGCAATCGTCGCCGCGACGCGAGTGCTTCAATGGGCTTCCCGCCTTTGTTGAGGCGATCGATTTCGGCGTACGTCGCTTGAGTGGTCGTAGCCTTCAAGATGGCAGCTTCAGCGGCTTCCTTCGCGACTTTGATCTTCGCCTTCGCAGCCGTGGGTGGCTTATCCGCATCCGAGTAGCGCTCGAGCAGGATCACAGCTTCGTCGGAAACCTTGATGAGTTCCGGCGAACGATTCTTCTCGGCTGTATCGAGCGCACCAATCGCGATCGTCTTCGCGTACTCAGCTAACGCCGCATTCTCTTCGGCGAACGATTTCACTTCGCGGCAATCAGCGATCATTTTGTTGAGCGCATCGAGTCCAGCATTCCATTCGGGAGCAGCCGTCTTAATCGACTTATCGACTCGGACCTTCCCCAAACGAATGCGAGCTTGATCGCCAATCTCGTCCTTCGGGTGATCCACAATCATTTGTTCGAGCGAGATCATCGCCGTCGCGTACTGACCGCCTGAAATCTGCTCATCGATCGCTTTGAGCTGCGCGTTGGTTGTCTCACGCTTGATCATGAAGAAGTAGATGCCGCTCAGCAGAGCGAGCACGACGATCGTCACGCTCAATCCCAGGATGAGCGGCGACTTCGTGATGTCTTGCTCTCCCGGTCGGACCGCTCGCTCTCGTCTTAGGTCGCGTTCAGAGCGTTCCTTCTTACGGTCCTTGGCCGAGTCTTTTTCATCGTGACGGTCCGCACCGCGATCCTTTTCTTTCTCGCGATCTGCGCCCTTGCGTGACTCAGGCTCATCACGTCGACCACCGCCGCCGCGTTTCAGAACCGGCGCGTTGTCTTCCAGGAGATCATCGCCATCGAGGTGGTCGTCGCCATCCAGAACGTCATCGTCACCGATCGGGTCGAGGTCGTCGTCATCGAGCCAATCGGGCTTACCGCCTTTGCCTGCCATCTGCTGTCGTTCCTTGTTGTGGCGTTGAATCCGTTGTTGGACCGCAAGCGGTCGAAGCTGAGTCGAAGGGCCTATCTCATGTAGCTCTGACTGGTCACAGAGAACCGATAGTTATTGCCTTCTTTGCGAACCGCGAAGTAAGTCTTGCGAATCTCTGTCGTCTTGCGATTGCGATACTGCTGCTCGACGTTGGCCAGCAAGTTCTCGGTATTGGGATCGTAGAAGTGCAGGATCATGGCGTTGTCACTAGCGATACCCGCCTTCTTGAAGAGGTCGTTATCGACCTTCTGTCGACCTCCACCTCGCCAGCGGAAATAGAGTCGTTGCTCACCCTTGCCGGACCGAGTCTCTCGCACCGTTGGCTTGGCCGCAGCCATGTTGGTGATCATCACCAAGCGGCCATCGGGGAAGAGCGCTCCGAGCTCGATCTTGAAGAAGTCGAGCTGCTTGGCGTACTCGTCGAGCGTGCTTTCATCGAAGCGAACGACCCAGCGATCTTCACGAGCGATACCGCCGCGCAAGCCACCGCCCGTTCCCAACGGCTTCTTGCCATTACCTGTGGGACTACCGCCTCGTCCGCCCGATCCCGTTCCGCCGACCTCGAAGACTTCGCCGGTCGGATTCTTATTCGCACTCGGAGCAGCCATCGCGGTATCGAAAGCTTGCACGACATCTGCAGACCCTTCGCCGCTGAGGCTATCGCTGACATCCGACGAAACAGCTTCTGCGATATCAGAAAGCGCTTCGGTGGCTCCCGACGATTGCTCGGCCATACCAGGGGCCAACGCTGAGTTCGGGTCGGTGGGATTGAGATTGAATTCACCAGTGCCGTCGATGTCGCCGTCTTCGTAACCGCCTTCGCGAGCGATGATCTCCACCGGCATGACTGGCGGTTCGGGCTCGACAGTTCGCACGCTGAACCACAATGCGATGAGACCAGCCAGCAACATGGCAAACGTGAAAGCCGTCAGTAAGACGCCCGTCGAAGCCTTGTCGTACTTCGTCACTCCCATCACAGGCTTAGGTTTGGCCGGTGCTTGAGTCGCTGCCATAGAGAGAGCCTTGAGAGGGGGATGATTAGCGCCGAACGGCGAGATCGATTTCTAAATGAAAGGCGTCGCATGGAAGCACGCGACCAAAGCGAGGCATCAAGTGTGTTCCAAGACAGAACAAGCCTCGCTTAAAGAGATGCGGTCCGAATGTAGGCCCCGTTTTTCAGAGTGTCAACGAGCCCTCATCCGCTCCGTAATGACGCGATGAGGCCCTCAAACACGTGAGTCACAGCCGTGCCATCAACCCTCTCTTGAAGTGTTGTCGGCACACTTTGAAGAAGCTAAAAGGCCGCCCTCTTTCACCAGCCTTCACGTCTTTGGCTCACTTCGAAATCTCATCTCTCGGAGCGGACATGGTTTCTTCGAATCTCAAATCCGTCCTATTGGGTCTCGAGTTCTTCGTGTACTCAGTCCTCGCAATCGTGGCGTTGTTCGGTGCATACCTCGCGCTGCTGTTGTTCCGACGGATCAAAGCCAAACGGTTCCCCAACGATAAGGCTGCGGACGACTTCCTCGATGAAGTTCGCGACATGCTCGACAAGCAAGATTACGACGGTGTTGCCGAACTGTGTGACTCGCCGCAGTATTGGTCCAAAGCAGTTCCTCAATTGATCCTGGTCGCCTTAGCAAATCGCACCAAGCCACTCGCCAAGTTGAAGCGACTCGTCAATCAAGAGTTCGAACGAGAAGTCACCACCGAGTTGGAATACACACTCGCTTGGGTCGGTACTTGTGTGCGATCGGGTCCGATGCTGGGACTGCTCGGCACGGTGCTCGGCATCGTTGTGACGTTTAGTAAGCTCGCCGAAATGGGTGCCTCGGGCGGTGACCCCAGTAAGCTCGCTGGTGGTATCGGTACAGCCCTTTTCGCCACGGCTCTGGGACTCACGGTCGCCATTCCGCTGACTCTGTTGGGTGCGTTGTTCCATGTGCGCGTGGGACGATTGGAAACTGACGTCCGAATCTACATGGGTGAGTTCTTCGACGAACTTGAGACCTCATTGGCCAAGGGCAAGAAGTAGCTGGCGGCGAATACTCGACAGTCTTAATCGAGTTGCCTGGCACTCGGTTCGAGTCTTGAAGTTGAGCATCGGTCCCACAGAAAGGCCCAGCAATGTCTCACGGTGATGGCGGCGGGTTGGAGGCGCCTAAGCGCAAGAAGGCGAAGCACGACGAAGAAATCGACGTGGCTCCGTTGATCGACTGCACCTTCATCTTGCTGATGTACTTCATCGTGTTGCAGGCCATGACTCCCCGCATGGATGCAAACGTGCCAGCCGCCGAGCACGGCGGTGCCATGAAGAAGGAATCGGCTTCTGTCATCACGATCAAGAACAATCCCAACACTCAGCAGGCATCAATTCTTTACGGCGACGAAAACAAAGAAGGCACAGTTGCTGGCGTGCCAGCCTTTGTCGAAGACGGTCTCCGCAAGCAAAAGACCAACGTGATCATTATGGCCGACCGCGAGGTGCCTCACGGTGTCGTGCAGCAAGTTCTTAAAGCCGCTGCCAAGGTTGACGGAGTCAAGCTGGGCATCGCAGTGCAGGACAAAAAGAAATAGCTAGCCGATGTTCGTCTGCAGTGCTCGATCGTTCGTCACTTAGCTCAAAATGAATTGACCAACGATTGAGCGACGAAGACAGACAAGATTGACCGAGGACCATCCCCCATGAGCGAGATTCGATTTCGCTGTAAACACTGTCAAAAGCGAGTCGCCTGCCCTGAAAAGATGGCAGGTCGGTCGGTGGAGTGTCCTAACTGTAAGAACAAGATCACAATCCCCGCGCCGGAACTGAAAGACGAGCATCACTTCGAAGGCGAAGAAGAAGACGGTTTCGGTGGCTCGGCGAAGAAAGAAAATGAGTTCGGCGAGCTCGACCTCACACCGATGGTCGACGTGACGATGTTGCTGCTGATCTTCTTCATCCTCACCGCGCGTTACATCGAACAAAAGACGCTCCCCACGCCACCGCCAACGGCTCAGAAGAAAGACGATGGCTCAGGCGGCGGTTCATCCAGCAGCGTCGACTTTGAAGACGTTGCCGAAGCCTCCATCGTGGTCGCAATCAACGAACGCAATAACTACTTCGTCGACGACGTGGCGACAGCACCGACCGAGTTGTCCGCCAAAATCCGTACCAGTCGCACCGCAGAGAAAGCCGAACTCGTCATCGACGCGCATCCGGCAGCAATTCACGACGCGGTCGTGCAAGTCATCGATATCGCGAATGAACTCGGCATTCAAAAGATTCGGCTGACTTCGAAGTCCGAGGATGAATAGAGCTTCGAGGCGATTCATCCTTGAAAGCAAACTTCAATCATCACGCCGATGATGCAACCGCTGAATGGCCACGTGGCGGTCGTCACAAAATTCAGCGATCAACAAAGCGCCGGACCTGTTGTTGAACCGTCGCGGGATCACCAAAAGCCGTCCGAAAGTTTGCCATCCGCTCGTCAGGCTCGTCCCATTGCAGCACCGGCTTCGCTTGGATGACTCGCAGATAGTCGACGTACTTCGCGGGCTGCTGCTTGAGTAAGAAATATGTCAGCGCCCACGCTTCGGGGTACGACCGAGGAATCTCGTCGGCTTTGGCAAAGCGTTCGTTGGTCGCAATCAAACTCTGCAGCGGCATTGCGTCCTTCGGCATCTTTTGCAGCAGGCGATACGACTTCAGTCGCGCGGGATTCGTGCGACCAACAGACTTCGTTTCATCTTTGGCATTGAGATCAATCGACTCGAAGAACATCGCCATGCCCTCGCTCAACCAGACGGGCACGTCTGAGTAGCGCTGATGCAAGCCCGAGTTGTATGCGATCTGGTGCAGGCCCTCGTGCAACAGCGTCGCCGTGATCGTGGGATGAGCGACGCTGGCCCGCTGAGCATCAGCCACCGTTTTCAACGGCGGCATTCCCGGCTTTGTCGGAAAGTCGAACAACGCGAAGCGATTAGTGGTCATGGAGTAATAACCATTACCCTTCGCAGCCAGCGGATTGCCGTCCGCCGTGCCGTACTTCGCGAAGTCGGTTTGAGTCGCAAACCACAACCCGATCAACGGTCGCTCGGCAGGCACCAGCTTCAGTTCTTGCTGCTCCCAATACAGATGAAAGACGCGATGAAGTTTCTCCAGCGTCTGAGCCGCCCATTCGGCTGTGACCACGTTGCCGTTCGTGGCAAAGACATAGTGCTCGGTCGTCGCGAATTGGATCTCACCGGGCAACTTCAAGTGAGCGAGCTGCTCAGCCAAGTGCTTCTTCAGTGCATCACCCGTCAGCATTCGAAACTCATCTGCCACGAGAGTGACTTGTTGCAGTTGCTCGGCAGGGGCCGTTGAGAACCGGCCATCCGCAGACTCAATCAGTAAGCCTCCATCGGCAGCTTTAACGAGCACACGTCCCACAATCGTTTGCTCGACTTGCTGCTTATCTCGCAACGTCACTCGCACGTGCTGCCCGACCATCACCGGCTCATCGGCTCGGAGTCGACGAGCGAACGAATCAACGCCGCTATCCAGCGAAACCAGAAGCAGCGCAATCAACAAGCAACGCAGCTTGAGCATCGTTGGTGGTCTTTGAGAAAAGAGGTGGCATGCATCCGAACGGCGAACAAGTTGGCAAACCTTGCGGGTTACGAAAACCCAATCGAGTCATCGCGAAGTTCTCCGTTCGATCAATCGTCCGAAGCGATCTTCACTCGATTCTGTCGAAGTCGCCGGACTGGACGACATCGAAGTCGCCGCAGTCCGTTCGTAGCGGGCCACAGAGCGTTACTGCATCTCGTCATCGGTGCGACCGATATCGAGAGCATGATCGACTCAGACTTCACTCTCGTTTTGGAAAACCCCACTTGGGTCCAAGTGCTGCAAGCCTACTACTTGGCTCAGCAGGACGCAGGCGCTCCCGGTGCGGCAGATGCACCTGCCGAGGAAACGACGTCCGAAGCTGACGGTGAGGCAACTGAGGATGCCGACGCCGAGGAAGGCGGCAAGCATCGTCGTGGTGCTCGCTGGCTATCTCGCATCCATCAAGTCGACGGCGTCGAACGATCTGAACTTTCCAAGATCCACGGCCGCTTGATCGCCTACGGATTCTTAAAGTGCGACCTCGCCGACAAGACCGCAGAAGTCGTCTACCAACTGACGCTGGCCGGGAAACAAGTTCTCGGCCTCGCGGAAAAGAAGACTCAACCAGACCAAGCCGCAGCTTAGCGCAATTGCGAGACTGGCCCTTTGGGTTGAGCGAGTCGCGGAATGGGTCGTCAATGTCGCTCAGTCACTCCGCAATTGAGATTCGCTCGAAGTCACGGCATCGCGTTGAAACGTCCGCAGCAAGAGCGGCAGTAAGAACAAGTTGCCGACGAGACCTCCGGCCATCGCCACGCTGACCAACAACCCGAAGTAAACCAGCGGGATGAAGTGCGACAGAGTCAGCACACAGAAGCCGGCGACAAGTGCCAAGTTGGTGAAGACCAGCGTGCGTCCCACATGAGCCTGAGTCCCATCCAACGCCGCACGCACCGACAAACCTTTGCGCCGCGCGGTTAAGAAGTCATCCAGATAGATGATGCTGGAATCGACCGTAAGCCCCATCGACACACTCGCGATCATGGCCGTCGCAATGTTAATGGGAAGCCCAAACCAACCCATCGTCCCCACAACCATCACGATGGGAAACACATTCGGGACGAGCGCGATGAGGCCAATCTTCAAGCTCCGAAATTCAACACTCATCATCACCACAATGCCCACGCTCGATAGCACGAAGCTGGTGACTTGATCCTCCATCAAGCTCGAAATCAAAAACGTCAGCAGCACGAACAGCCCGCTCGTGCTGACTTTGTGATTCGAGATAGCACTCGCGTCCTTGCTCTCTGCATTCGATGTTGCCGCCACAGCGACGGTCGACCAGGCGTCCTCAACGATCGACTGCACGCGCTCGATCAACTGCAACTTCTTGTCAGAGCGTTGCCGTTCGAGCCCTCGCAACAATAGCCGCATGCGCCCCGACTCGGCGTTGTAGAGACTCGACAGCACACTGCCGGGCAGGTTGTCGAGAATCGCTAAGCGTTGCTCGAGCGAGATCGTCTTCGACAAGAAACCAATGCCGATCTTCTTGGGAATCAAATCCAAACCATCGGTCACAGCCACGACCTTGGTCAGCTTGCCATCGCCCTCACCGCGTTGCTGCATTTGTTCGGGAGTAATGAGCAACTCGGACCGCAGTCGCTCCGACAGACTGCGGACCTTGTCGAGATATTCGTCGTTCAATTCGCGAGGAGCCGGAAAGCTCACTTCCCAAGTGCCTGCACCACCAAGCCGAGTCTCGACAAAGTTCAGCGAGCGAACCAATTCGCTGTTGTCGCGAAAGTTGCGACTGAAGTCGGTTTCGACATCGATCTTCGTCAGTCCCCAACCGGCCCAAGCCACGAGCAACAGCGTCCCGATCATCACGCCGCGCGGATGTCGATCAGCCAGATGCACGATCTTGGAAAGGCCGCGCACAAGTTGTTCTTCAGCCGGAGCGGCTGCCGGATCACCGAACCAGCGTTGCCAGATGGTGAGCTTCTCAGACGCAGGCGAGCCATCAGCACTTGATGCTCGTAAACGAGAAAGCCGCTCCATTCCCAGCAAGCAAAACGGCACGACCAGATAGACAACAACGAGCACCATCATGGTCGCCGCGGCCATCATCATGCCGAAGCTGCGACACGGCGTAACCTTGCTGGTCATCACCACGGCAAAGCCATAGGCCGTGGTTAACGTCGTCCAGAACAGTGGGCCCAACAGCTTTGCCATCGCCAGCGACAGCGCCTTTTCTGGCGGATGGTCCGAACGCAGTTCGCGATACTTCATCGCCAAGTGCATGGCTGTCGCGACACCGATCACGGTCACCAGCGAGTTCAACATGGAACTCACCATGCTGAGCTTTACACCCAACACCACGAACATGGCCTGCGTGCCGCGCACGGTCAAAGCCACCACGACCAAAGGAAAGATCACCCAACGAACGCTCTGCAGGACGATGACCAAGATGGCCGCGAGAATCATCAGCGAGACCAAGAACAGCAGATGCCCGTCTTGTTCGACCAAGCGAAACATCTCATTGATTTGGATTGGCTCACCCACAACCACAGCAGGCGGATTGTGACTCTGAGCTAACTCACGAATCCGCCGAAACGTTTCAGCGCGCGGCACGCTGGCAGACTTCTCTGGCGTCAAACGAGCGATCACAGCCGTCGTTCGACGATCGCTGCCCAGCAACATGCCTTCCACCATCTCGGCCACTCGGTGTCGTTCGTAAGGAAACGCTAACGCGGCCGGGGCGTGCTGAATGGAACCTTCTTCAACGCCGGGAACTTGGCCAACTCGCTCAGCGAACGCCTTAATATCGCGACTGACGTCGGGAGTGATCGAGTACGAATCACCCTCAAACAGGTTGTCCTGATTCCAAGCGATGATGAGGAGTTCGTCACCACCAAAGAGTCGTTTGCTTTCGAGGTAATCGATGAGATGCGAGTCATCGGCGGCGTACAGCGTTTCGATCGACTGGTCGAATTGCAGTCGATCGGCGAGCGGCCAGATCACCACCGTTAGCAACGCCACGCCAACAAGCAGCAGCCCACGCCAGCGCAGCAACCCTTCTATGCAGCGTGAGACCAACGATGTGGAGTGAGTGGTTGTTTGAACGGAGTCGTGCATCATGCACTGGGGGCAAGAGTCGATCGAACCAGCAAGCTAAGGCGACAAGTCCTCTGACCCGCCGCGACGAACCAGGACGATAACGGTGCCTGCGATGAGAGCGAAGGACGCGAGCCATGCGATAGGCTGCAGCTCATGAAGTTGTCGCAAAGTCATCCCGTAAGAACCGGCATCATCGCCTTCAGCCGACCATAAGGACCGCCGTCATGCCCGCTGCGGAAGTTACGGATCTCGTTCGAGTCCAATCCGAGCCACATGCCTGCAGCTATCTGCCCGAAGAAACGGCTTGCTTCGACTATCGAGTTTGCGGTGATCTCAACGCAGACAACTTCGGCGAACTTCTGCGACGCGGTTGGCGTCGCTTCGGGCTGCACATTTTTCGTCCGATCTGCGCGGCGTGTACGAAGTGCCGACCGATTCGTGTCGTGACAGAAAACTTCCACCCGTCGAAAAGCCAACGAAGAACGCTCAATCGCAACGAGCACATCGAAGTCACGATCGGGCCACCTTCAATCACCCGTGACCACATGCGGCTCTTCGACGCTTATCACCTCGACATGGCCGAACGACGAGGTTGGCCTGCCAAGACGACGACGCCCGAAGACTACTTCGAAGGCTTTATTGGCAAGAGATACGAGTTCGCTTACGAGCTGCTCTATTGGGACAACAGCCAACTCGTCGGCGTCGGATTAGTCGACATCACGCCGCTCGGACTATCGAGTGCCTACTTCTTCCACGACCCGAAGTGGCGAGAACTCGGTCCAGGGACATTCTCAGCGTTGACCGAACTGCGCTTCGCACAGTCTCAAGGTCTGCCTCACGTCTACCTCGGCTATTGGATCGAGCAGAACCAATCGATGACCTACAAGTCGCGTTACCAGCCGCACGAGTTGCTGTCGCGATTTGTCGCCGACGACGAAGAGCCCGACTGGCGTTTGGCTCCCGACAAGCAATAGCTATCAGAAGAAGTGCGTGACTCAAGCACACTGAGTCACTCGGCAAACGAGTTTCCCATGCTGCACCACGAAGCCGGTGCTATTGCTGATTCGCGTTTTCAGCGGCGACTGGAGCAGCTTCCGTAATCAGTTCGCTCTTGGCGTCCGAAGTGATTTCGCGAGCAGTCATTTCGAGCTTGATCTCGCTGACCGGCTTAAACGCGGATCGCGGTTCAGCTTCAGCCTTGCGCTCCTGGTTGATCGTCACCGTCCAACGAGCCAACCCAAAAGGCACGTCCTTGGAGCGATAGAACTTGGCTTCGTGAGTGAAGCGTGAGACCAAACTCTCCTGCTCCAAGTTGCCTTTGAATTCCTTGGCTTCAAACGTGTCGTTGCCAACTTGCACGGACTCCATACCTGGAGACTCTTCGAGTTCTTTGAAGTCGCGTACCAAGCCGAGCACCGGATAGATCTGCAAGACATTCGAAGTGATCGGCTTCGCGGCGGGATCCTTACCGTTGATCTTGCGGAAGCCCTTCACGATTGGCACGTAAACGATGGGCAGATTGCGGTCGTCCTTGATGCGGCCTTCGATGGCCTTCTCGGGAACCAGCACCTTGTAGATCCGCTCGCCAACCGAGCCCGTGTCGATGGCACCTTGATTGATTCGGCCCGTAACAACCTTGATCTCGACCCAACGGCAAGGTGTCTTCTCGCCTTTGTAATCAGCGTCCTCTTTGCCAACCGACTTCACCCACAAGTGCTGAGCCCACTCCAACTCCAACGGTCCATCGTTCGAACCAGGCCGTTGTTCGGTCTGCTTGTAAGAGCCCTCAAACTTGACCGACATGCCATCTTCTTTGGGCAGCGACCAAATCAGCCCTTGCGCCCAAGCGGACGACGAGGCGGCGAGAACAGCGAGAGTCAAACAGAGGCGTCGCAGCATGATGTGCGTCCTGGAAGGAGAGCCTGGCTCGAGCGAACTGCTCGCCACGCTGGTGAGTTTCAATTTCGGAGAGTCTCACGGCAGGAGACTCCATCTCGCGCCGAACAGACTTTCGGTGGCGGCCACGAACAACTCGCGGAACGCACGGCATGGAAGACCGCGCTACCAACCCATGTTCAAAGTGCGGGCAGTTTGGAGGTCACCAATTCTGCGAACAAGTTGTTTTCAGATGCTTCAGAAGGAATCGGCGAACGAACGTAGGCAGGCCGGTCCTTTTTGACGGGACACGAGCGACCCGCAGGCTCGGCACAACAGGTTTCATCAGCCGGATAGGCAGGAAAGTCAGAGTCGCAGCCCGAGGGATCACGGGACGATCAACCTCATGGCGTTCGGGACGACTTCAATATCGCACGGGGTCATGCCCAGCGGATCGCCATCAATTTGCACCGGCACCGGCGAGTCTGACTCCAAACGAATCTTACGAGCCTGCCGAAAGACGGCGTCGTGCCCAGGCTGAACTTGGCGACCGGCCAACACATCGAAGCCATAGCCAATCAAGTTCATGCTGCCCGGCTCAGGAAAGACACCCACATCGAGCAACCCGTCATTACCGTTCGCGTGGGGCACGATCCGCAAACCCATGCCATAGCACGGCAAGTTCGCAACCATCACCAAGCTACCGCTGACCGGCTGCGGATCATCGTCGAAGAACACCCGAGCGAGCGGGAACTTGTAAGTAAAAGTGGTCTGCCACAGCGGCTTCATGTAAGCCAACTTGGTGATGTTGCCGCGACGAGCTTGATGGACTCGATGCACAACATCTCCATCGAAACCGGCACTGGCCATCATGGTGAAACGGCGACCGTTAATCTGACCCAAGTCGAACTCACGCCAGTGATGCCGCACGATCATCTCCGCCACCATCTCGCCATCGTCAGTGATCCGCAGGTACTTGCAGAGTACGTTCTCGGTGCCGAGTGGAAACGGACAGACGGTAATTCCGGGGAACCGATTGACGACATCCGCAATCGTGCCGTCTCCACCCGCTGCGACGATGCACAACAAACCTTCGCGTCCGGCTTCAGTTCGCAACTGCTCATCCAATTGCTCACGACGCGAATACAGTCGAGGCCGAATGCCATGCCGACGCAGTGCTTGAATGAGTCCGAGAATCCGAGCTTTCTTTCGGCCCGTGCCCGAGTTGGGGTTCCGCTGAATCGCGACCCAAGTGCGCGTCATAGTTCGAGGGCTTCCAATTCCGACAATGATGAAATGAAGTCGCGATCGAACAACGCTCGATCATGCTGCGCGGCTGAGGCATCGCGTCGCAGATGAATCGCTCTTAGTCCTGCTACTCGCGCTCCCAGCACATCGTTCTGCTCATCATCGCCAACAACAAGCAATTCGTCAGGACCAGCTTCAGTGACTTTCAACACGGCCTGATAGAACTCAGCCGCCGGTTTCCGAAAGCCGACTTCGGACGAGATCACTCGGCGTTCAAACAACCGCAGCGGCTGCCCTGCTCCAAGCCCGTCACATAACGGATGCAATCGCCGATCGAAGTTCGAAGCGACCGCCAAACGAAAGCCGCGCGACCGCAACCCTTCGAGCGTTGGAGCGACATCATCAAAGCAGGCCCAAGCGGTTATTCGAGCGAAGTGGTCGAAGAGTTCTCGAAAGCACAACTCGGGATCACTCACGTCGGGCAAAACTCCATTCACGATCTCGCGCCAGAATGCTTCTTCGTCAGCTTCACTCGTCCCAGAGTTAATTGACTCCGATGCGGTCGCGAAGGCGGATCGAAATCGCGTGCGAATTTCTTCCAACGACAGCGACGTTCCGAACTTTCGACCGATCTCGTGATAAGCCACCGCCACACTGGGAGTCGGATAAATCACAGTCCCCACGGCATCAAACACAATCCAATGCACCGACATGCCACATCCTCGAATGAGTCAACGAATAAAACGCAAAGGACTATAGGCACGCCACTGTCCGAGACCATGAGCGGTGCATCGGTGTTGCTCTATCAGCCGCCAAAGACGTCTCTTCAGTCACAACAGCATCTCGAACGCCATTCGATTCGAGCATTACTTGCCCGCGACCGTGACTCTTTCGCCATTCGAATACATCGTGGCTTTGCTGAGTTCATGACCGAGCTGCGACAACTCTTGTTCGAGCCTGCGCAACTCGCGGTCTTGTCGCACCACTTGCTGAGCCAGATAAGACGACTCGCGCGATGCTTCTTCGATCTGCTGACGGTTGAGGAACTCGGAAACGAAGTTCGTCCCCAGCGCACCAATTCGATGCTCACAAGCCATGCGAGACTCGCGCAGTCGTCTGATGTCGCGTTCGACCGCCATCAGAGATTCAACCTGCATGGAGAAGATGGCATAGATCAATGGGAGGTGCATCGAGCGAGGATTGATCGGCGCGTCCTGCATTTCATCGCTCAAGTCGACGCCCAAAGTGACGGGGCAAATCATGACGTCCCAGCCTTCGCCCTTCGCCAGCCAGGCATCGAACAACAGCTCAATATCTTTCGTCAGATCGTTCTTCATAAGACTGTTACAGATGTCGTTCTTAGTCACGATGACGACGATCGGGACTCGCTTCTGCAGACCGTCGAGCAACACCTTCGCCCGCGAGATGCAGAGTGAATTGTCGACGTCGAACAGTCGATCGCCGACCGGAGACCGTAATTCGTTTCCATCAGCGCAGAAGAAGATGCAATCCGACTGATTGAACTCGGCCACCAACTGAGCAGAGGCGTCGGAAGTTTCGTGCAACAGCGAACCGCGGTAGTCGATCCACTCGAACTCGGCCAAGGTCCGAGTCAGCCCGCTCTTAAATGTGAAGTGGTAGCGAACCAGATCGTCGGTGGTCGGAGTCGGCCACTTGCGGTCGCCAGTCCGAGTCAACAACGACCACGACTTCATCAATCGCTCGTCGTCGTTTGTGTCGGCACAGTGCAAGAAGAAGTTATTCATGCCGCGGCGCATGACGGCATACATCCCCATCAGGAAGCACGTCTTCCCGGATGCCTTACCGCCAATGATGCTGACTTTGAGGTTCTTCTTCATATTGTCTTGAATCGACCGAGGATGACGCCGAGGCAAGTGCGATTCGCATCCATCGACAAGTCATCGTCAAACATGGTGAATCATGCCGCTCAGTAAAACTGAAACGGCCAAACCATCGAACGACTCTCTCGAAGCCGCCAATGGAGAGAACGATTTCATCAATATTGTCAGTCAATTCCAGCCAGAAGCAGTCCAAGTCGTCGCCGATTCGGCGGCACCAACTACATCCTGCTCTAGACCTTCGATACCGTTCTACCGAGCGACGTCGCTCAATTGTTTTTCGTCGCGCCCCGCCAATCCCTTCGACTGTCACAGCTTCGCATGACAACTGCCGACACAACGCCGCTTCCTCATCCGGTCCGTCGCAACTTTGTTTGGTTAGCGATTCAGTATCTGTTGCGAATGGTGTTCATGGTTTGGCTGCGCTACCAATGCCGCGGCCTGAAGAACGTCCCCGAGTCCGGCGGCGGACTGGTGCTCGTGAATCACCAAAGTTTCCTCGACCCCATGTTGGTCGGCTTACCGCTGCAACGTCCGGTGAGTTACCTCGCTCGCGACACCCTCTTTCCAGTCCCCTTCATCGGTTGGGTGCTGAGAAAGACCTACGTCATGCCGATCAATCGCGACGCCGCCAGCACCGCGTCCATCCGCGAAGCACTCAAACGCATGGAGCACGGCTTCTTGGTCGGCATCTTCCCTGAGGGTACTCGTTGCGTTGACGGTCAAGTCGGAGACTTCAAACCCGGCTTCGTCACATTGATCCGTCGCTTAAATCTGCCGGTCTATCCAGTCGGAGTCGCCGGGGCTCACGAAGCGATGCCGCGCGGCGGCCTGCGATTGTTGCCGCGCGATGTTCGCATCGTCTTTGGCCCGCCGCTGTGCCGAGCAACGCTCGACAAGCTCAGCGTCAAAGGCCAAGAAGATGCGCTCGTCGACTTCGCTCGCAGCGCCGTCATCGCCTGCCAACGAGAAGCCGAAGAGTGGCGTCAACAAAGCCTGTGACAGACTTCTTCCAGCAATCGACTGCGATCACATCGAGCAACTACAGCGGGCTCACACTCACCCGATGAAAGCGATAGCGGCAGTCATAGGCTCCCAGAAACAGTCGCTTCTCGTTGGGTGTCTTCCAGTAATCGCCCAAACTCAAACGCGATGCGTCGCCCTTCCAATCGATGACTTCGCGACCATCAACGGTGACTCGAATGGAGTTCTTACGCACCGTGCAAATCACCTCGGACGGAACGCCTTGCTGAAAGACGGCGCGTTCAAACGTCGTCGAGTTTCGACCGACATTCTTGCCATCAACGTTCTCTATCGCCCCGAATGCTTTTTCGCCGCTCACATGGTTGAGCAGCACCAAGCAATGATGTCCGTCAACTTGCTGACCAAGAATCAAACCATTGGGCTGGTCCAACGGTTCAGCAATCACGACCAAGCGATACTCAGCAGGCGCGTCAGTCGGAAGTTCAATTCGAGCACCGTATTGCTTGGGACTGTCGAGTCGCCCATCTTCGAGCATCCAATCCCCCGCCACTCGATCGCGCTTCAAGTCGATCAACTTCAAAACATCGATCTCAGGCTTAATCTCGGCTTCAGCCACAGCAGTCGAGGCCAACGAAAGCCCGTCAAATTGATGCGGAAACGGTGGCTTATCGGCCTCGGATCGAACTTGAAAATACCCCCACAGCTCAGCCGTCTGTCCGTCGGTCGTTTCGACATCCGCGCGGTAGCTCACAGGAGTGGCGCGACCAAATCGTCCGAGATCAACGACGCCACTCGACAATGCGGCTTTGCTGCCAGGCACTTCCAACCAAGCACCACGCAGCTCCGTTTGAATTCGCACTCGGCAACTCTTGAGCGTCAGCTCTTTCGGCACAGAGACCTTCAGTTGCACATCCTCGTTTGGCTTTGGGATCAGCGGCTGAGGCCACGCTTGGAAGTGTGAGAATAAATCCTTAGCCAAATCCGGCTTCGCTTCGGGAGCCTTGAAGCCCAGCCGCTTTTTCTGCCCGTCATCGACCCACGACTGACTGAGCCAACCTCGATATTGCCCCATGCTCATCACGGCCCCATCGCCCGGTTCGTTATGCGGCATACCAATCGTGTGCCCTACCCCTTCGTGATAAGCGACACAGTCCGAGCCCGAATAAGGCACTCGCCAACCATCAGCACTGACTAGCCCCCAGCCCACGCCACGGTCCGACAGGTAAGTCGCGCGAGCCCCGCCCGCTGCGGACCCCGGATGATGGCGACCATTGATGAGCTGCCCTTCGAATTCGTAGCGATCGCCAACTGGCTTTACTCGATAGAAGTCATCGAGCGGCAGCCAATTGATGTCGCTCAGCACAAGCAAGATCGGAAAGGCTTGGCGTTCCTTCTCGCGACCGAAAGCCAGCCGTTCATCCACTTCACGCAGTGTGCGAAAGAAGATGAAGTTGGCATCACCCGCTCGCAGTTGAGCCGTCGTTCGCTCCGAAACGAACGGCACTTCTTTAACTTTGGCCGCCAGCACCGACTGCCCCTGAAACTCGCGCTGGTGGAACTGTTCCAGTCGCCGTTTGAAATAGTCGAGCCGCTCACGCCAATCCGGCAAAGCCGTGCGATCGCTTGGCAGGAAATAGACCAAGCTCACTTCGATCTTGTCGACGGAATACTTGCCGTCCCAACTCTTCATTTCCGCCGCCACGGGATTTGGCAATATCGCAAACACGAGCATCGACGCAGCCAACATCAATCTTTTGAGCATGACCAACCAGTCTTAAATGAGTTGCAAACCAAACGCGTTCAGCGTTCGGGCAAGCGTTCTCACGGAAGACAGCATCAACGGCAACCGACTCGCCAGATGATCGCCGAGCAATGCAGAAATCACGAGGTTTTGGGCGGCCTACTTCTGCGTGCGTTCCGTCCAGAACTCGACGATGCCTGCCATCGCAGCGAGGTTATTCCGACTTAGAACACAGAGTCGGTATCGGACTCTTCGAGCTTCGTGACCAACACGCGAACTTGTCCGCGCCGCGCGGTTTCAATCACTCGCAAGCTGAGCCCGCGCCATTGGCATTCGTCGTTCAATTCGGGAATGCGTTCGAGCTGCTCGTGGAAGAGTCCTGTCACCGTCACGCTGTCTTCCTCATCCGAGTCATAGTCGATCTCAAGCCGCTGACTCAGGAATCGCAGTGACGTGATGCCATCCACATGAAAGCGACCAGGAGCAACTTCAAGGATTGGCTCGCGCCGCATCAAGCGGCGATTGCGGCTGGGGTCTGGAGCCAAAATTGTGTCGACCACATCGTCGTAAGAAATGACTCCAATCGTCTCGCCAAACTCATTCACCACGGAAGCCAGCAAACGATGATCGTCTTCCATTCGCTGTAAGACGTATGCCACCGTCGCGCACCACGGCACATGCACCACCGGCTGAGCGGCTCGCTCTAAGGATTGGTCCATCGCCAATGGCATGCTGGTCAGCGGGATCACTCCTTCAACATCCTCACCATTGCTGGCTGCGATGACTAAGAAATCGTCGGACGCATGTTGCGAACGAAGCTGAGCCAGACTGACGGGAGGCACGATCGCTCGATAAGTCCCGCGCGGACGCATGACTTCTTCGACCGTGATTTCGGACAGATCCAAAATGTTGTGCAACACCTGCCGCTCTTGCCGAGCAACCACAGAATCTCCGGCTGAGTTATCGATCGCTTGTTCGAGATCATCGGGCGAGAGGGACTGCTCTTTCTCGATGTCTGGCCAGAAGACTCGACGCAACGAACGCGTCATCGCTTTGAAGGTTGGGGCGAAGGGATCGAACGTTCTGACGAGCAGTGTGATCGGCAAGCTGATGATCCGCGCGAGCCCTTTTCGAAACAGCACAGCCGTCGTTTTGGGCAACACCTCGCCGAAACAAATCACGGCAATCAGTGTGACGAAGCTCAACGCTCCCGCCGCAGTGTGATGATCCTTCGCGATCAATCTCTCGGTAATGACGACTCCCAAAGCGAAGATCGACAGATTGATGACCAAGTTCCAGAACAGCAGCGCGGTCAGCAGATGATCGGGATCTTTGAGCAACGCCACGATCCGCTGATCAGCGGGCTTCGGACTGACCTGCAGCGCTTTGACTTCTTCGTCCGACAAGAAGAACAACGCCGTCTCACTCGCCGAACACGTCGCCGAACCTGCCAGCATCGCGATCATCGCCAGCAGTGGAATAAAGACGTCGGGATTCTGAATGAAGACAGCCATGTCGTGGTGAATTTCAATCGAAAGTGAATTGGCCCTAGCTCTCATCAAGACCGCTGATGCAACAGCTGTCGCGACCAACGGACTTTCTCAGACATCTCCAACGAACCGGAACTCTTCGTGTCAGATTTCTTACCAACCAAGCGGTGTCATTCTTTGTCAAGCGTCGATCGACCTAGTGCCACATCGAACTCGCTAACAGCCGGAATCAACATGGCCATCGTGGTAAATCCATAGGCCATCAACACAGACACACAGACTCCCAGAGATCCTCGCAGCAAGTACGAGGTGATCGCGTAAAAGGTCAGGAACGGCAGAGTGCCGCCAGCCAACCTGAGCGCCGGCGAAGGATTGCGCGACGTCAGCGCCTGCACCAAGGCGAATGCCCCGGCCACGATGAAAAGTAAGAAGGCTTGAATCTGAGTTCCGAACGATCCGCGTGCCTCAACCAGCAACACCATCAGCACGAAGATGCCCACGAAGAGAAAGAACATCGTGCCCAGGCTGTTCGCGATGGCTGACCTCGAACTGGCAAAGCCCAATCCAAAGTGCAGTCCGAGCATGGCTGCGAACGCGACGAGATTCAGATAACCAACGACCAAGTACGTCGCGTTCTCAAACGTGATGGCGTTCGTCCCAGCGAACCAAGCGATGATGACCAGCGGCACTACGAACAATTCCTTGGTGTTGAACAGCACTCCGCCCAGCTTCCCAAAAACGAACTCTTTCGCCGTGATCTCCGTGGCGATGATCAGATCGAGCGTCTTCATGTCGCGTTCGTTGGTGATGGACGTCACGGCCTGCGCATTCACCAACATCAGAGCCAGAATCGACAGCGCGCCAAACACAAACACGGGCGGCGAGATCATCCCCAAGATCGCATCAGCTTGATTGCCGGCCAAAATCAATTCGTAGCTGACCACCGCTGATAACAAGACGTAGGCCAACTTGATGAGTGCCGTTCGCCGCCCATAAGCACGAGTCATCATCTCGCGCCACAACACTGGGTTGGACCAGATGCGACGATGACGAGTCACAACCTTGGCCTGCGGTGATTCATCGTCAGCAGCAGCCGTCGCGACCGCCGGGCCGACATGGAAAGCCCGAGATGGATTCCACACTCGTAAGCGGTTGATGGTGATGCCAATTAGCACCACCGACAGCGTCCCTAAACCACAAACCGCAGGCAGTGCTGAGACCGAGGCCGTTCCTGGCCCCGTCATGCCAGCCAATGGCGACATGATCTGCCCGAGCGCCCGATAGGGGCTCAACGCATTTCCAATCTGCCCCAACACCGAACCATCGGGCGAAAGCACGACAGACGCTTCGAGAACTCCGAGATAAACGACGAGACCCAACACTCCAATCGCCAACGTTTGGAATGTCTTCTCTCGCCAGAACGCGACGAACGCGCCCCAACTCCCCGCGAGCAATGCGCTGACCGCACAGACGGCGACCGTCCATCCAATTTGAGCGACGTCGACTCCGCCGAGCGTCTGCAACAGGGCAAAGACTGGAGCCGATGCCAAGATCAACGTGCCGACTTGCAACAGTCCTGCGAGTAACTTTCCCAACACGATCTCGTGATTTCGCAGATCGGTCATCAGCAGAAGAATTAACGTCTGACGGTCCTTCTCTTGAGCAACATTTCCCGCCGTAAACAACAGCGAGAAGAACACCACCAACGTCAGTTGCACGAACGCCAGAATGGCGAAGATCAGACTGCCGAAGTCACTAAGTTCCGCCAAGCTGAGCTTGTCTTGAAACCCGCCGATCGTCGTTTGATAGGACGTGTAGATCAGCACGAAGAGCAATCCGACATACCCGGATCGAGCTACGTAATGGCTCATGTGCCGAGGCTGCGTCAGCACTTCGCGACTAAAAATGGGACCAGCAAACAAGAGCAATTCCTTCAGTGAAGGGGCGACCGGCAACGATTGAGATCTGACTGAATGACGGCTCGTCGATAAAGCGAACAATCAAAAGAGATCAGTGCGGCGGGATTATGGGCAGCCACGGCAGTTACCCGTCAACTCACGATCGACTTCCGTCGGTTGACGTAGTCCCAAACAACGAAGCGATCGAGCTCCTTTCCGGCAACGAAGAACACTCGGCCGCGCGTGCATTCCGCCAGTCGATGCGCGAATCGGATGTCTTCGGTCGACTGCGACCAACTTTGCAGCAGGAAGAGATTGATGACGATGCCTTCGCGCTGACACAGCAACGCTTCGCGCATCGTCGCCGCTTCGGTCTCCGGATCGGACGGATAGAGCAAGTAGAGTTGCGAGCCCTCGAAATGCGCGGTCGGCAGCCCGTCGGTAATGAGAATTACCTGCCGGTTCGGAGTCGGCTGCGTCGTCAAGAACTGCCGAGCCAACTGCAGCGCATGTTGAATGTTGGTGAAGTGCGGCGGGAGGTGCTCTTCCTCGATGTCTTCGCGGCTCATGTCAGCACGCAAGCGGACGACCGGGTCGTAGATCGTGACTGGCTTCGGCAGCAGGCTCATGAGCTCGCTGAAGTGTCTCGGCTTCGCGACCGAGTACATCTCGATGAACTGCAAGAAGTCGCCGGGGTACTCCTTGCGGATGAGCCCATCGAGTGCGAGCGCCATCCGCTTCACGTTGATGTATTGGCCTTCGTAGCGCATCGAGCCGCTCATATCCATCAGCACGGCGGTCGCGCACTTCGGAGTGTTCCGCGTGCAATGAATGACGATGTCTTCCGGCATGAGCCGGATGCGAGTGTCGGCTTTCGCTCCGCGAAAGCTCGCCTCAGCTATCGATAGTTCGGCGTTTGAAGGCAGCGTGCTTTCGCGGAGCGAAAGCCGATACTGACGCAGCATCGCGTTGATCAACGAC
>OMIV01000376.1 GCA_900299185.1 Planctomycetaceae bacterium | reverse complement strand
GCAGATAGATGTCCGGTCGATCGGTAATTTTTCTGACCAACCAATCGCTCCAGGCATCCCACGCACGCCGCCGTCGACGCGTGGTCGCCGGGGCGACTTTGCCGGTCTCTCGACGATCCTGCTTGATCTTCCGCACCCACGACGTGCTGACTCCAAACTCTTAAGCCACTTCCAACGTGCTCCGTCCAGCATCACACGCGGCCAACACGTCCCGACGAAACTCTTTCGAATAGGCAATTATGCGGGACCTCCATCGCCGCACCCAACCTACCTAAAATTCCCAATGGGCGCCAGAACTACGTGCAACCCGCTCTAGACGTATAACTCAGTGATGTCGCGTCGAGGTTGTGCTGAATCTTGCGGGATCGCCGCTCGAAACGCGGCGTCCAGTTGGCAAGTGCAACGCACAGGCTCTCGGAACAAGTGATACAGGTAGCGACGTTAATTCGGCGGCAAGTCATCACTCGCGAGTGGATCGCGGTCTTGCTCCCATCGAGAAGCGACTCGGGGGGAAGGAGGCCGAGAGACTGGCTCGCTTCATCAAGCACCAGCTTGGTCCGCACGATGCTGAGTCGATGATGAATCGTGCTAGCTTGCGGCTCAAGTTTTGAGACTCGCATCGGTCGCGTCGGATCGTGTGACTGCACGAAGTCCACTCCCCTCTCGGTGACGGAATGCACGACCGGAGCCCGCCGAGATTGCTCGCTGGCCACAGCCGCAGATTCAGAACCCGTGTCAGGCCGTGCTCTTGGTACTGACTCAATCGTTGTCGAAAACGTCGCTGTGACACGGCCGAGAAGTGGTGCTCATGAATCATGTCAGTGTCCATGAACCCGTTTTCAGCCAATGCCCCGAGCGTTTGGCGATCACGAGCTTGCAATACCAATACGTTCGACGTTGAGTTCATGGTTATCTATGCAGGCTGGGATTTTCGCAGTGCTCCAGCAGAACGACTACATACTTCGCATCGGTAATTTTCGTCCGTCCGTGGCTGCAATTGAACTTCCATGATCACAGCACACTACATCTGCAACCCAAACGGCGCCAGTGCGAAAAGGTGGTAATCAACTACTAATTTAGATTTGATACTCAAAACGATGAATGAAGCCTCGAGGCACAATGCTTTCTCGCTCTTCTCGGGCGTTCTTCGGCTGTGCGAGAATCACGAATGTGAGTTTAACTTCAGGTTGTGGTCGATTCTTACGAGTCACCGCTTAACTCGTGATTTCGGAGCCTAGCCCTGGAAGACTTGAATCAGCATTGGATGTCAAGAAGATGCTGCAGTCTCAACTGGGGGTCAGATCCTGCTGCTTGTCATTCGAAACAAGTTGCAGCCTTGTTGGAGTTGCATTGAATAGGCATATCGAAACGCAAACGATATCGTGGAAACCGCGACTCGCTATTCAATGGCAAACATAAAGCCGGGGGTTGCAAGCCTCTGCAAGCTCCCTTTGAATTCTGCTGTCACTGCAAAAAGGAATTGACGCCAGGAGGCTCTCGGATTGTCTGGTGTCGTTCCGAGAATGGATTCGATCAGAATTGGGAAATTTCAAAAACTTGCTGATCGACCTCTTTTGACACTCCCATAGGGGGGCCCTAAATTCCGCCCCTCAAATGGTCGTCCCTGGTCATGGAACCGAACATGACCCCACAAGAAAGCCGAAAAACAACCGCCGCAGCGTATCGTTGGGTCAATCAAGTGACTTCAGTCGGGATTGAACTTGCGGTCCCGATTGCTGGCGGATGGTGGTTAGATGCCAAATATGGGCTTGCGCCTTGGTTGACGGTTTGTGGGGTGCTGTTAGGGAGCATGTTGGGATTACTTGGATTGGTCAAACTCATTCGTGATCTCGATAAATGAGTTCAACGGTAGCTGGGATGTCTAGATCCAAGTCTGCTCTGCCTCAGGTTGGCATGCTGATGGTCTCGGACTTCGGTCTGTGGCTCTTGTTGATTGTCCCAGCCTGGCTTCTAGGCGGAAGCAATGGTGCGGTCGGCTTGACCATTTCTGCGGTCCTTTGCTTCGTGCCTGGGTGCTTGGCTCTCTTATGGAAATGCTATTTCTGCCCGTCTCATGACGTTTTTTTCTTGGTATCGACGGGATTGAGGTTCGGAATACTTGTTTTGAGTGCTCTTGTGGCAAAACTGGCTCGCCCTGAGTTTGGGCTCTGCGAGTTTTATATTTGGTTGATTGTTTTTTATTTGTTTGCGCTTGCCATTGAAACGTGGTTAGCGCTCCGCGGCTAGTGGCTTATTGTTGCTGGATGCGGTTTTTCGATCGGCGAAAGCGAATTGATGCAATTGCTCGCTGACCATTTTCATCACGTACGAGACTTCTCCTGCTTTGAGGGTCCGCTTGGATTGCGGTTCGACCTTCCGAAGATTGGCGAATTTCAGATTACGAAGTTCATGGTGCTGCAAGTCATTGCGGCAGTCCTGACTTTGATCATCTTCCGTGGTTTGGCCAGTCGCGTGCAGTCGGGCCGTCCGACGAAGGGCAAGTTCTGGAACTTCTGGGAAGCTCTGGCGCTCTTCATTCGTGATGAAGTCGTGCGACCGACGATTGGCGACGAGCATCGCGACGATCACGGACATGGTCATGATCATCACGGACATACTGACCATCATCATGAGAAGGCTTTGTCGGGGCACCATTCCGACCGCTTCTTGCCCTATATCTGGTCCTGCTTCTTCTACATCCTGTTTTGCAATCTGCTGGGTGCGATTCCGATGCTCGGGTCGCCGACCGGCGCGATTGGTGTGACGGCGATGCTGGCGATCTCGACGTTCTTCTACAACGTCGTGCAGGGCTCGAAGTCGCAAGGCGGATTGCTGATCTTTATCAAGAATCAATGTCCCAATTTGGGATTGTCGGGCGCGATGGGCGTCATTATTGGCACCATCTTGTGGTGCATCGAAGTGCTGGGCTTCTTCATTAAGCACGGCGTTTTGGCGGTGCGTCTCTTTGCCAACATCATGGGCGGCCACACGGTCGTCGGTGTGATCTTGGGCTTCATTGCGATGGATTCGGTATCAGGTGGTCTGCTGCCTGTTGTCATCGCGGGAAGCATCGTCGGGCAGGTCTTTATCGGACTGCTCGAACTCTTTGTGGCTTTCCTGCAGGCTTACGTCTTTGCGTATCTGACGACGATCTTCTTGTCGTCGAGCCTGCATGCTCACTAGTCCGTTTCGACGCGAGCTCGGAGTGTTGCTCCGCAGTCAGCAGTCGCGTGTTTCCAACTGGGGTATTTTCTGTTTCAAGGAGATCGTAAGAAATGTCGCAAGCTCTCAAGCTCGTGGTGATCGCCGCTGCCGCTCTGGTGACCATGTCGGTCCCGGCAATGGCCGCTGACTCGACCATAGCCTTTTCCGGTGCCTTTGGTGCTGGCCTCGTGATGCTCGGTGCCGCCTATGGCATCGGCAAGATCGGCGGCGCGGCCGTCGAGAGCATGGCTCGTCAGCCTGAGAAGGCCGGCGACATCCGCGGTGCGATGATCGTTGCCGCCGCTCTTATCGAAGGCGCGACGTTCTTCGCACTCATCGTTTGCATGGTTGCCGGCGCCTAATTTGGTGGCTGTCGTTGGGTTGTCCTTCCGCACGATCGTAAGCAAGGTGAGTTCATGCAGATGTTGACCAGGATGTGCCGTGCGTCACTGGCCCTCGTGGGCGTGTTCGCGCTGTGCTTGTCTGTCGTGTTGTGGTCGTCTCCGGTGTCGGCCTTTGAGGCGAAAGCGGAAGCTGAGCACAAAGCCGATGCGGCTCATGGTGGTGAGCATCATGACGATGGCGTTCCACTGAAGGCCGACAGTGCTACTCGGGACCTTGTGATTTGGTCCTTTGTGGTCTTCGGTGTGTTTCTCGTGGTGTTGAAGGCTGCTGCTTGGGGGCCACTCGTTGAGGGGCTCAACAATCGCGAAGCCAAATACGAGAAGCTGTTGCGCGATGCTGAAGACGGTCGAGCCAGCGCTCTCAAGATGCTGGCTGAGTATGAGCAGAAGCTGAAGTCCGCTGAGGCTCGCGTTGATGAGATCATCGCTGAGGCTCGTCGGGATGCTGACCATACGAAGCGAGAGATCGTTGCAGCGGCTCAACGTGAAGCTGAGCTGACTCGGCAACGAGCACTTGACGACATCAACCGCGCGAAGGATCAAGCCATCGCGTCGCTCTTCAGTCATATGCGATCGAACGTCATCAGTGCGACCGAGCGAGTTCTCTCGCGTGCGTTGACCGATGCGGATCATCTCAGGTTGGTCGATGAAGCTTTGGCGGAAGTGGCTAGCAACAACTAGTACGTCGCGCGGGCTTTTAGCCTGCAGGCGATTGTGAGTTCCTGTCGCCAGTAGGTGCTGGGAATAAAAAAGGGTGGGCTAGTAGCCCATCCTACGAGGTCGGTGCGTTCCGAAGGTCGGGAAGCGAAGGTTCAAGAGCAATGGCTGACATGTCCGAGACTGCTCGCGTTGCAAGCGTTCTGGAAGACCCCAGCTCGCAGGCCATTGCTCTGGTCTACGCGAACTCGTACCTCAACAGCGCGGGAGCTAATGCTGCTGGTGCTGTCGAGGAACTTCAGTCATTCATCGACGATGTCCTCGCGAAGAACGGCGACTACCGCACGTTGCTTGTTGGCGGAATGCTCAATCGCGACGACCAATTGGCTCTCATCGAACGCACGGTGAGAGGACATGCCAGTGAGTCGTTCGCCAACTTCCTGTGTGTGTTGGCTCGGCATGAGCGGCTGGACTTGATCGAGCAGATCGCGTTCATCGCTCAACGTGAGCAAGAGAAGCGAACGGGACATCGTCGCGTGCAAGTGACGAGTTCTCGAAACCTCGACAGTGCGTCGCTTGACCGGGTCAAGAGTCGGCTGCGAGACGTCTTTAAGTTCGAACCAATTCTCGAACCGTCAGTGGATCCGTCGTTGCTCGGCGGGCTCGTCGTTCGAGTTGAAAACAGTGTCTACGATGGGTCGCTGAAGAGCCGGCTGGGCCAGCTCGCGAAGCGAGTGCATCAGAGGAGCCTCCATGAAATTCAAAGCGGACGAGATCGCTTCAGTCATCCAGAAGGAGATTGAAGACTTTCGCGGTCAGGTGCAGACCAGCGAAGTGGGTCGCGTTCTGGAAGTCGGTGACGGCATTGCGCGCGTCTACGGCTTGCAGTCTGCGATGGCCGGCGAGATGGTCGAATTCCAAAGTGGTGTCCGCGGCCTAGTCTTCAACCTCGAAGAGAACTCGGTCGGCATCATCATTCTTGGCGACTACTTGTCGATCGCTGAAGGCGACGAGGTGCGTGCGACTGGCGCGTTGCTTTCGGTCCCTGTCGGTGATGCCATGGTCGGGCGAGTTGTTGATCCCCTTGGTAATCCCCTTGACGGCAAGGGGCCGATTATTGCGGAGTCGGCACGCCCCCTCGAGTATGCGGCACCTGGTATCGCCGGTCGTCAGCCAGTTAAGCAACCATTGCAAACTGGCATCAAGGCTGTCGATTCAATGACGCCGATTGGTCGCGGTCAGCGAGAATTGATCATAGGCGACCGTAAGACGGGTAAAACCGCTGTTGCGATCGACACTATTCTCAATCAAAAGGGAAGTGGCGTCATTTGTGTCTATGTCGCCTGTGGTCAACGAGCATCCAACGTCGCTGCAGTCATTGATAAGCTACGAGAACACGGAGCGTTGGACTACACGATTGTCGTGAGCGCGACGAGTTCTGACCCGGCTCCGCTCCAATACATCGCCCCCTATGCTGGATGCGCGATGGCAGAGCATTTCATGTACAACGGCAAGCACACTCTTGTTGTTTATGATGACTTGACTCGACAGGCTCAAGCATACCGCCAATTGTCATTGCTCGTTCGCCGTCCCCCGGGGCGTGAGGCATATCCTGGAGATGTGTTTTATTGCCATAGCCGACTACTGGAGCGTTCAGCAAAGTTAAGTGACGAGTTAGGCGGAGGCTCTTTAACCGCCCTGCCAATTATTGAGACTCTTGACGGTGAAGTGTCAGCATATATTCCTACCAACGTGATCTCGATCACCGACGGGCAGATTTATCTAGAACCGTCGCTGTTCCTGGCTGGAATTCGTCCCGCAATCAACGTCGGTATTTCCGTTAGCCGCGTCGGTGGAAATGCCCAGACGAAAGCAATGAAGAAAATTGCCGGCTCATTGCGTCTCGACCTTGCAGCGTTTCGTGAATTGGAAGCATTCGCTCAGCTTGGTACTGAGCTTGACAAGGCGACACAGCGTCAACTGGATCGCGGCTACGTGATGGTTGAATTGCTGAAGCAACCACAGTTCGGTCCCCTGCACTTTGCTGATCAAGTAATTAGTATTTACGCCGGGACTAAGGGGTACTTGGACGATGTGCCGCGCTCACAGGTCGCTGGTGCTGAACAAGAATTGCTCGCTTTTATGAAAGAGCAGAAATCTGAAGTTCGTGACAAGATTATTAGTAGTGGTGAGTTAGCGGCAGATACCGAGACGGCTCTTAAGTTTGCACTAGACGAATTCAAGGCAAAGTACTTGGCATCCACGAAGTAGCTGAAGAAATCTTGTGGCGATTGCGTTTGGTTTGGTTTAGTTCCATTGTTAGGTGAGTCATGGCAAAAGCACGTGCGATTGTGAAACGCCTGAAGGCGGTAAAGAACATTCGCAAAATCACACGCACGATGGAGCTGATCGCCACGGCTCGGTTCAAAAAAGCGATGGATCGAGCCACTGAGGCAGCGGCTTATACTAAGAAGATCGCGGAAATTGTTGCAGATCTTTCTAATGCAAATCTCGCGTTTACGCATCCCTTGCTTGTTTCCCATCCGGTTCAGAACAATGCGGTTTTATTGGTGCTCACCTCTAATCGCGGGTTGTGTGGAGGTTATAATTCATCGACGCTTCGGCAGGCGCTTTCGCGGCTGAAGGAACTCAAACAAGCTTATTCAGTAAGTGTTGAGTGTTCTGGGCGTCGGGGATTGGCGTTTCTTAAGTATCAGCAGATCGATGTGGACCAGCAGTTTACGAATTTTGAAGACAAGCCTTCTTACGCGGAAGTTGAACGGATTGCGGATAGATATATTGAGGCCTATTGTGCTGGTAAAATAGACCGTCTCGACATTGCGTATATGAGATTTGAAAGCGCTTCGCGTCAGTCTGCAGTCGTAGAGACACTCTTGCCAATTGGTAGTTTAAGCGGTGCTTCCGGGTCGCAAAGCGGTAATACGGATTATGAGTTCTTGCCGTCCGCAGGTGAGATTCTCGAGGAAATTGTTCCCGCAGCATTCAAAGCTCGCTTTTTCAAATGCTTTTTAGACGCAGCCGTGAGCGAACAAATCGCTCGACGCGTTGCAATGAAAGGTGCAACTGAGAATGCAGGCGACATGATTAAGTCGTTGTCTATGCAGTACAATCGCGCTCGACAGTCACAGATTACTTCTGAGTTGTCTGAAATCATTGGCGGTGCCGCTGCGTTAGATGGCTAAGCAGACATCTCTTTCGAGTCACGTTGACGCGGAGGCCATCCGCGATGTCTCGTAATAAGAATTGGTTCATGGTGAGCATGCTCACTCAGTAAGGTTGAAAAATGGTCGCAGCTAATTACGGTCGAGTCACGCAGGTCATCGGATCGACGTTCGATGCTGAGTTCAGCGAAGGATCATTGCCAGCGATCTACAACGCGCTGACCGTAGATTCCGAAGTGAAGGGCACACATGTCCGAGTGACAGGTGAGGTTCAACAGCACCTCGGTGGTGGTCGTGTTCGCTGTGTTGCTTTAGGTTCAACCGACGGAATGACACGCGGCATGCAAGTGCTTGATACTGGTGCGGCGTTGTCCGTGCCCGTTGGTAAGGAGACTCTTGGCCGTGTGTTTAACGTGCTAGGTGAGGCCATTGATGGACGCGGTAGGGTGAGCTCTGCGGAGAAATGGCCGATTCACCGACATGCTCCAGCGCTTGAAAACCTTAGTTCCAAGACTGAGTTGTTTGAAACCGGTATCAAGGTTGTCGACTTGCTAACGCCGTTCGTTCGCGGTGGTAAAGCAGGTTTGTTTGGCGGTGCAGGTCTCGGTAAGACTGTGATTTTGACTGAGCTAATCGCACGAATTGCGAGTGCTCACGGTGGTTATTCCGTATTCGCGGGCGTGGGTGAGCGTACTCGTGAAGTAAACGACCTTTGGCTCGAAATGCAGGAAACGAAGATTGGTAAGACCGATCGGTCCGTAATCGAGCAGACGGCGATGGTTTTTGGTCAAATGAATGAGCCGCCAGGAGCACGTCTTCGTGTGGCGCTAACCGCGTTAACCATGGCTGAATGGTTCCGCGATGCGACCGGTTCTGACACATTGTTGTTCGTTGACAACATCTTCCGTTTTTCACAAGCGGGTTCCGAAGTTTCGGCATTACTTGGTCGTATGCCTTCAGCTGTGGGATATCAGCCAACACTCGGAACTGAGCTTGGTGAGCTTCAGGAACGAATCACTTCTACAAAATCGGGTGCTATCACCTCTGTCCAGGCTGTTTACGTCCCTGCAGACGACCCCACCGATCCGGCTCCGGCGACAGCATTTGCTCACCTTGACGCGTTCATTTATCTCGAACGAAAGATCTCCGAGAAGGGCATCTATCCGGCGATCGATCCACTGGCTTCATCTTCGCGAATTCTAGATCCTCAGATTGTCGGTGAGCGACACTATCGAGTCGCTCGTGAGGTCCAAAGGATTCTCAACCGCTATCGCGAACTGCAAGACATCATCGCAATTCTCGGTGTTGATGAATTGAGCATCGAAGATAAGCAGGTTGTGCATCGCGCTCGTCGCTTGGAGCGCTTCTTGTCCCAGCCGTTCCTGGTGGCTGAAGTGTTTACAGGAAAGCCGGGAAACATCACCCCATTATCGGAGACGATCCGCAGCTTTGAGGAGATTTGTGCTGGTAAGTGGGACCATCTTCCCGAAGCCGCCTTTATGTATGTCGGTGCTGTCGAGGAAGCAGAAGCTCAAGCCAAGAAGATGGCAGCAGGCGGCTAGTCGGAAGTCTCGTTTTCGTGTTGAGGTATGGCGCCCTTGTGTGAGGCGTTTTCTCCTTCCGGTGATACGTTGAAACACAGGATTTGATTAGATGGGATCTCCTCTACAGCTTGTTGTCATAACTCCGGAAACGACTCTCTTGGACGAGCCGGTCTCAAGTGTTTCGTTTCCGCTTTTTGATGGCCAGATCGGGATTCTTCCTGGACGCACTCCTTTGGTCGGTCGCCTGGGGTATGGCGAGATGAAAGTTGTGAGCGTCTCTGGCGAGCGAAAGTACTTCATCGACGGCGGCTTTAGTCAGGTTAGCGGTGGCGTTCTTACGTTGCTGACATCCCGTTGTATTGAAGCTTCCGCGATCGATCAGTCTGCGGCTGAACTTGAGTTGCGAGATGCAACTTCGCGACACGCGGCTTCAGATTCCGAGATCGACTCTCGAATGACCGACCAGGATCGCGCACGCCGTAAGCTCGCAGTCGCTCGTCGATAGCAGTCTCTTGCCTTGGTGTGGGGCAAGCTCGTTGTTCATCTCCGACTCAATCATTATTGAGTAGTCTCGACGGTGAATTGCACGTTTAGCGAGTGCGACTGGTTCCCGGCGGATTCGTCGAGGAAAAATCTCTTCGAGGTAAGCCGCAGGGGCAGTTGTGGTGGTCTGCTAACAGTCCTCGGGATCAACTTTTCCGATTTCGCTTTGGGTAATCCGGCCAATAGCTTTGTCACGATCAAGCCTTCGAACGGCACGATCGTCAGCCCCGACGCCAGCTCGCGTTTCGATGGTTATCAGGTAGCAACAAATACACTCGGACAAGCGACATTCTCGCTGCGTCGTCCGAGTGCTGGCGGCACTGTGGCGGTCGAACTCACGACGCCGACCGGTGAAGCCTACAGCAGCATCGCGATCGATTACGGAGCGGTGACTGCTCGCAACTTCGACTTCAACACTCCGAACAGCGCGACCTATAGCCCGTTCAACGCGACGACGAATCCGGGCGGCTACATCGGAGTGCAAACGAGCGACCTCTACACCGACGCGCGGGCTTACGGCTGGCTCGCTCAACCGACGAGCAACATTCAACCCGCGCTCGCCGGTCTGCCCGAGAGCGATCTGTTGCGAGACAGTCATCGCGGCACCGCACCCGGCACGTTCCGAGTGGCCATGCCCGACGGCGATTACTCGGTGCATGTGACGATGGGCGGAGTCGGCGATCACAAGAGCCTCTCGCTCGTCGCAAACGGCTCGCCGGTTGTGAACGGCATCGGCCTGAAGCACGGCCAATACTTCGAGACGACCTTCAACGTCTCGGTGAGCGGCGGCTTGCTCGATCTGACCTTCTCACAGAACGACGGCGACTTCTACGACCGCAACTGGACCGTCAGCGCGCTCGAAGTTGTTCCGCTTTCGTCCGTGAAGCCAATTCAACCGACCGCCAACTTCGGAGCCACTCCTGCTGACGGCATGACTGTCAGAACAATTACTGCCCCCGTTCCCGGAGCCGCCGACGGCACTCTGATCACGGTCAGCTCTACGCTCGGCACGATCCTCACCCCTGATGGAAATGCGAATTACATCGGCACTCAAGTCGCGGTCAGCGGCGGAGCGATCTCGTTCCAACTGCAAAGCCCGACGAAGACCGGCACGCCGACAATCGACCTGCACTCGGTCAACGGTCTCTATCACACGAGCATCACCAGTGCGTCGTTCCTCGACTTCGTGATTCCGACCGTGCGACGTCTCGACTTCAACAAGGGTCTCGGCACGACACAAAGTCCGACCGCCACCGGCTTCATCCCGGTCGCGACCGACGCGAAGCTCGCCACGAACGGCTTCGGCTGGACGCATGCCATGACGAGCAGCTTCAACAACAACTCCGCCCCCGGAGTGACAACGACGGCCCTCTATCAAGACGGCCATCGAGGCTCCTCAACCGAACCCGCTCGCACATTCGTCTTCGAAGCGGCCTCAGCCCAAGCCTACGACGTCCGCGTCTACCTCGATCGAGTCTCCTACACCGGCACCGCCTACGACCAACTTCAAGTCAGCGTCGAAGGCGCGGGCACTCAGTTCGTCGCCACAACGGCGAGCCTCTTCAGTTCGCTCTTCTTCAACAACGCCGTCGACCTCAACAACGACGGAGCAATTGGAATTACAATCGCCGACCTCGGCGGAGCCGGAAACGGCTGGGGCCTCAACGGTCTCGACATCGTGAAAGACGGAGCCAGTGATCCGGGAGCAGCCCCGCAACTTGCCGCTGAAGTCCGCCCCGCAACTCCCGAGGTCGCGAAGCTGACCGAGCCACAAGCCCGCGAAGCATTGAGCACGATCATCAACCTGCTCGCCCCGCGTCTGACCGTCGATCAAATCGCTCGTCTGAGCGCGATCAACATCATGATCGCCGACATGAACGAACAACGTGCCCTCGGCTTAACGCTAGCCAGCAACTTGATCGTCCTCGACGACGACGGAGCCGGTTACGGCTGGTCGCTGGGCAATGAAGACGCGAAGGCGACGACTCACTACGACCTGCAATCCGTCGTCGCTCACGAACTCCTCCACACCCTCGGAGCCGACCACTCCGAGACCGACAACGACCTCTTGTCAGAAGAGCTACAGCCGGGAGTCAGCCATCTCGACGATCTCTTCACCGACTTCAACTGGCTCTAAAGCTGAGTGAAGTCGAATGGCCCGTCACGGACGTCTTGTTCTCGTTTCGGCGAACCGTAAGTGACAACTCATCTGCCGTTCGCGAAATCCCATATTGAGGAGATCTCAGGACACTCGTAGATTCCGACCATCATGAGCCTTCAAGAAATCGAATCACTCGTTGCCGAACTCCCCCGTAACGAGCAGGAACAACTCCTCCGCTCATTGGCCTCGAAGCTGGATGCCGCGTCGACATCTCGGCGATCAAAGCCGTCGACTGCGGTGACTCCGATGGATCGCACGCAGTGGCTCAAACGCCTCGAACAACGCCGTGAGCAGATGCCCTTGCTGCCGCCCGGATCGACACAAGCGATTTTGGATCAACTGCGCGAGGATCGGATCTAGCTCATGAGCTACTGGGATTCCTCAGCACTCGTGAAGCTCTATCTCCACGAGTCAGATTCTGCCGTCTTCGAGGCGTTGGCAGCACAGCCCGGCCCGATGAGAACGTGCCCGCTGGGTGAATTCGAATCGCTCCTGACGATTCGCCATCACGAAGCCGCCCGTCGTCTCACCGGGCAGCAGGCCGATCAACTCATTGAGGACTTGCTGTTCGATGTAGAGACCGGTGTCGTCGAAGTTGTCGCCCCTGACTTGAAGGTGTATTCCGAATTCCAGCATGTTGTGCAGACCTGCTTGAAACGTCCGCAGCCCATCTCGATCCGGACGCTAGACGCGCTGCACCTAGCAGCCGCCTTGTCGGTCAGTGAAACCGAATTTGTCTCGCACGATCACCGTCAACGAGCCGCAGCTGCAGCGCTCGGCATGTCCGTACTGCCTTAGTTCGTTTTGAAGTCGTAGAACGCGGCGATGGATCGCCGCATTCGAAGTGGGCTACTTTCGGCTGCGATACAGGAACGCGTCTGAGGTCAGCAGCGATGTGAGCAGTGCTTTCATGCTGCCGCCGTTTTCTCGGTAGGCACGATGAGCGGCTTGCAGGACGGGGGCGTCGTTCAGCGTTTCGTTGCGGCCCATCCAAAAACGGAAGGCGTGCCGCACAAAGACTTGCTCGGCACGCTGACTGTTGGCCAAGCGGTCGATCAGCTCCAACGCGTTAGACACAGGACCGTCGAGCGTTGGGTCGCCGGAGTCGATCACAGCGCCGCTCGTCTCGACGGGCTTTTCGAGTTCCGTTGTTCGGTACAAGCCCGCGTGATTGAACATCTCAAACGGCAGGCCGAGCGGGTCCATCTTCTTGTGGCAGGTCCAGCAATACGTCTCGCGAGTGACCCGCATGCGTACGCGCAGAGTGTTCTGCGGTTCGTCGGGCAACATCGCATCGACCGTGATCGGCACGTCGGGAATGCCGCCGCCGAGCAGCCGTTCGCGAATCCATTTGCCGCGCCGGATCGCGTGATTGTCCATCGCGTCCGAGTGCGAGACGAGCCAACTTGGATGCGTCAGCAAGCCCAGTCGTTGGCCTTCAGGGACCGTCGCGAGAACTCGTTCCGGCTTCATTGATCCGAGCCCGAAGCTGCGGCGGCTGACTCGGGCGTATGTCGCCGGTCCCGTCAGCTTCGCTTCGAGAATGGTTTGATTGGTCTCCTCCGACTTCTTCGCTCTGGGCTTCGGCGGCTGCTTCTTCAAGTCGGCCTTCTGCGACGAGGCAGAGTCGTCGGGCTCGGTCTTCGCGGCATCTTCAGCCGCCTTCGCAGCCGCAACGGCGGCGGCGATTTCCTGCTTCGAGCGTCTCTGACCGAAATAGACTTCGTCGCCTTTGGTGGCCACAACTTGTTTCGTCGTCAATAACTGCCGCAGCACGTCTTTGTCTTCGCGCAGGATGATTTCGATCAAACTGTCGGTGCTCGCCGTTGCATGGAACATCGCCAGATAGTGAGCGTCGCCGCGACTCTTCACGCCCGTGTTGGCGAGTGCTTTCTCGTCCTTGCAGATGGTGCCCGCGAGGTCGTAATCAAAGTAGTCGCGGAAGAATTGAATGAGTCGCGGCTTGCGATTGCTCTCGTCGGCCAGCAGACGTTCGACTTCTCGCTGCACGTCGGCTCGCGTGCGCATGCGGCCTTCGACGATGGCTTTGCGAAGCTCGTCGTCCGGCTTGATGTAGCGCAGCGCATGATTAACGGCGAGCCCCAGTTCCCAGTCTTGCAACATGACTCGGCCATGCGCGTCGGGCTTGCCGCGTTCGACTAACTCCGGACGAAACAGCGCGTCGCGATCGAGGAAGATCGACGACAACCCGAGCACGCAGCCCTCTTCCTTGCCGAGTTTTTCAACGGACTGTTTCACGATCTTGAGATAGTTGTCGGACTCCGTTTGAGTCGGCGGTCGGAACGTCAGCGATTCGAAGAGATCATCAACGGCCGCGCGGAGTTGCTGGTCGGTGACGCCCTCGGCTTTCATCAGTTCATAGATCGGAGTCAGCGGGCGCGTGACCTTCGTGCTGTAGACGATCGAGGTTGGCAGGCCGCGAATGTCGCCTTCCATTTTGTAGGACTCGGGGTTGTCAGTGATTTGCTCTGGCTTCGCGATGCTGAGCGGCCCGTAAGCCATGTAACGAATAATGTCATGAGCGGCCCCCATGATCTGCGTCGCCTCGGCACTGTTGACGGTGTAGAGATGCGGATAGTTCTCCAGTCCGTGACTGCGAGCCGACGACAGCACCGCCGGGACGCTCTTCACCGCAGTGGCATAAGCAACGGTCCCGCCTTGCCACTTCAGAATGTTGTCGGTGCCAAAGTAGAGCTTGAGCTCACCGCCATGATTGGTCGGCACGACATCGCCGCGAGTCCGCTGTCCCGGCCTCTGCGGATCGAACACCGGCTCGATGTTGATCAGCTCATTCAGCCGGGTGATGTGTTCTTCACGAGTCACTCGCCACAACCGCGCCGGAGACGAAGTCGGCACGAGTTCGATCCCTTTAGGCAGCGGCCCAAACAACAAATCGTGATCGACGAAGTTGCCTTTGTTCGGATCGAGATGATCGCGAAAGCCGCCCTTATCGCGCATGACTCGGACAAGCTCGCCAACGATCCATTCCGAGAACATCAACCGCTGCACAACGTCCGGTTGCTCAGCATCTTTGGGCGGCATCTCCTTGAGCGTGACCTGCGCCCAAACACTGCGCCACGTTCCCGAGTTGACGTCATTAACCGGCCCCAAATCGAGCAGCGACAGATTGCCTTCTGGGTCTTTCGCGCCGTGGCACTCGACGCAATGCTGCTTGAGAAACACCTTCGCGAATGTCTTGAAATCCCGCTTGCTCAACTGCCCCGGTTGGTAAGTCTCACCTCCGCGGATCGCAGAAGATTAAGGGTAAGAAGTATTATACAAGCGAATCTGAGCATGATTTGCACCGAGCTGAGTTTATTCGAATTTATCTAGCATCTGGCGGATCATCAGATGCGATGTAATTCTCTAAGATCGCGTTCTGGCAAAAAGCGGTTTCGCAACAATCCTCACTTATCGTTTGCCTTAACCAGACGGCCGATATCTGAAGCGTTTATGAGTCGGATGGCGCCATCGGGAGCGATATGAATACCGAAGTCGTACTCTTCGATATTCATGCGATCGGTAAAATAAACATTATGGCTATGCAGAGAGAACCAATGTCCGACGTCTGACATAAAATGAGCACATGAAACAGTGGCATCAAAGTGAAGATTTGCGTTGACGATGCCACTGGAAATGAGGAACTCCACAAGGTCGACAGGATCATAGTTCTTTAGCTTCACGCACCCGATTACAAGTCCGTTACGGTCAAGCTTCCTAGCGGATCGTCCATAGACACATCGGCAGTCGGTAAAGACTTTCTCGTCGACAACAGACGCATATCCGTTCTGAGCCTTCAGAGACGGATCGTCAAATTTCTTCGACCAAACAGCGAACGGTGATTTGGCATCAATCGAACGGCGCTGCGTTTGATCGAGTTGGGTGACGTCTACAGCCCGCACAGCAAGATAGGATTGCTTGCCATCGCTGCTCTTCGTTGTGACTCCCGTCTCTGCGAAATTCTTGTCAAGACTCCAGCGAACTTCTTTCTGTTTTCTTAATGGTATCTCAATGGTTGATTGTGGATTGTTTGGTGGCTTCTCAGACGCGGTCGGAGGCGGGCTCGCATTCGAGTAATAATCGCCGCCAACCAGCAGCCCAACCAAGAATACAAGCTGTTTGATCGAACGGAGTTCAAGCATTTGATAACTTTAGGCGAGCGATAGGCGGGAAGATAATAATGAATTGCTGCGATCAGCACCGTCTTTGGGTTGCGGGCGCCCCGCGTTAGGTCTTGGGGGAAAATGCGCCACTATCACTTAACTATCGGGGTTATCGAGCAATGCTTGAAATCGCGGCGCCAATTCCGGCGGCAGGCGACCGATCCAGTCTGCGTCAATCAGTCCGACGTCCAGCATGTCGAGAATATGAACTTGATCCTTGCGTCGGTTGGCAATCAGCTTCATTCGTAGCAAAGCATCGAGCCGTAAAACGGTGAACTCATCGGTGACTTCAGACTCGGTGACATCGGGGGCTGCCGCAACGTTGTCCGCGCGAATCTTTTCGCCCGCAAACACCAAGTGAACTGCTTCTTTCGGCGTTGCGTGTGGACCATCCAGCAGCATGTGGACTCCCTGGAATTCTTGATACACAAAGCCGGCGGGTTGTAAGCACGCGAGAACGCGCGGCAAGTCGGTCCGGCGAATCAAGATGTCGACATCTTTGGTGAATCGCACTGCACCGTCATCGACTCGACCGACCCACTCGGCAACTGCGTTACCACCGAGCACTGCGTAAGGAATCGAAGCCGAGTTCAACAGGCTCGTGACTCTCAGCAGCCGCTCGCGCACGCGCTCGATACCCATTGCGACTCGCTCCCATCCGGACGTGATCGTGGTTTGAATCATTGCTGCATCTCGCGGCTCACTACCTACTTCTCGAACAGACTTTTTGAGGTTACCGATGGTGCGCTCAAGACGCTTTTTCTCGGAGCGAAAGGCGACCAAAAGCATCCATGGCTTACGTCAACACTTCCTTCAGCGGGCCGTTGCTGGAATCAAACTTCTTCGCCAGTTGCTCGGTCATGTTGAAGCGATCGACGTTTTGTCCGGCGGCTTGCAGCAGGGTTGTGAACAGCGCGTTGATCGGTCGCTTGCCGTCGAGCTGCGTGAAGCAGCCGGTCTTGAAGATGCCGCCGCAGTTGCCGAGCAACATCACCGGCCAGTTCGCTCCGCTGGTGTGTTGACTGTCGGCGTTGTTGCTCGTGTAGACGATCAGCGTTTGATCCATCATCGAGCCGTTGCCTTCGGGGACTCGTTCCAGTGCTTGCATGATGCGAACCAACATTCGGCTGTTGTACTGGCGGATTTTGATCCAGATCGGGTTATCGGGCTGCTTCATGTGCCCGAGATTGTGCCCCTGTTGTTCGACTCCGATTCCTTTCCACGAACCGAAAATCTCGCCGCGCCCTGAGCCAATCGTCAGCGTGTTGGTGATCCCCGATGTCAGGGCCGAGATGCCCAAATCGAGCAGTGCGTCGTGCCAGTCCGTTTCGAACTTTGGTTTCGTGTAATGCTCATCAACTGCCGGCGCGAACTTTCGGAGGTGATCAGCGACTGTATCGAGCCGATCGCGCAGGCCATTGACGTCTCGGAACCCGCCGACGAACTGGCCGTAGCGTTGCTGATCCGCGACCGGCAATGACTGTCCTTTCGACGCAGCGAGCTGCTCGATCTGATTCAGCACGTTGGAACGAGCTTCGTGCTGACGTCGGATATCTCCCGTCGAAATCCCGCCGTAGAGCATCTGATAGAGATGATTCGGGTTCGAGTGCATGAAGATCGGCTGCCCGGCACCGCTGGCTGAGAGCGTCGCGATCGTCGGCTTCGACGTCATGTTCTCCATCGAGTCCATGCCGATGCAGAGATGCGGCAGCAGTGTTTGAGGTAGCACGCGGCTCAATTCGTAGTCAATCGTTGCGGCACTCGGAGGCACTCCATCACCGCCGCGATACCCGCCCAGCGCACCGAAGAAGGCGCTGTGCGACGGACTGGTATGCAGGCCGTGCAACCCGTTGATGATATGCAGCCGCTCTTTGAACGGTTCGAGTGCCTCGATCGGCTCGGGCAGCCGAGCCTTCGCCAACGACCCGCTGCTCTTCATTCCCTCAGGAATACAGGTCAGCGGATCGAACCCCTGATTCTGCATAAAGAAGACGATGCGTTTCGGTCCCGAGCTGCTCGCCGATGCGGCCAAGAGCTGATTCGGGAAGAGCGAAGCTGTCAGTGCAGCTCCTGCGCTAGCCGCCATTCCCTGCAAGAAATGCCTGCGGTCGAGCATGATCGATCCTTATTTCAAACCAACGGAAAACAAACCAACAGCCAATGTAATCAGCGACGCCAAACGCGAGCGAGGCACGCTAGCTCGCAACATGTGCTTGTCTCAACCGCGAATTGGATTCGATGAATGCAGGCTCAATACCGAAGTCCCTGTTGATTCGCGGGATGAGCATTTCGGGACGATCGCTCTTCGTAGCGACGGGTCTTGTTCCGACTTGCTCCAGTAAGCCGAGTACCGATTAATGCAGCATTGAATCGTTGCGGTACATGGCGGCGAATTGAGTCCGCATTGCGCGACGATCAAGCGGCACATCGGTTTCTGAGAGGGATTCTGCTACCGGTTGGCTCGATCCGTTTCGATGTCACGAATGACCGGATCAAACTCGACTCAAGGCGCCGGAGTAGCCGCCGAACGAGTCCGTTTCGACTCCGAGTCGCTGTAAGATGGTGACGAACAACTTCGACAGTGGGAGTTCCTCGATCTCCATTTTGCTTGTCCAACCCGCATCGGTATCAATTCCAGCACCCGCTTGGTTGTCTTCGTTTCCTTTACCGAACTTAAGGTATCGCCCATTAACGAAACCGAGGTTCTTGCCACCGGCAGAGATAATTGGGTAGTTGCGAGAGAGGTGGAAGCTACTCGATGCGGAACCGTGCATGGCAAAAGTGTTATCCAACATATTGCCGTTGCCGGTTGGTTCTGGAGTGTCTTTAAGCCGCTTCGCGAAGCGACCGAATTCCTCGGCTTGATACCGATTGTAAGTTCCCAGGTTTTGCCAGCCGCCAGGCTTCTTGACCTCGTGAGTCAGGCCGTGAGCACCACCTAGGCCAACAGCTTGAGAAAGCAAATCGTGCGGGCCTTCTCCATTCTCGCGGCCGAGTTGGAACGTCGCGGATCGCGTTGAGTCGCTCAGGAATGCGAGATAAATCAGCTCGTACATGGTTTGGAAGTAGAGGCGTGCTTCCTTGGGCTCAGCTTCCAGGTGCAGTTTCTTGGTATCAACTTGTGGGACCGGAGTGTCGATCCAGCGTTGTGCTTTGGCGAGTTTGACTTCGGTATCACGTACCGCATCCAGATACTGCTTGAGAGTTTCTTGGTCTCGCTTGGAGAGTTGGCGACCTAGCGAGCGGGTATTGTCTATCAATAGATCGAGTGCGCTCTTACTTCTGGCGAGACGCTCCGCTGCGTCCTTACCGCTTGTGACGAACAGCAGGTCGAAGATTTCCTTGGGCTTATTCATGGCCGGGATCGGTCGGCCTTCTCGATTGAAGGACTGCGTTTGTGCTCCGCGCGGGCCACCCACGCCGCCGTTGGTCGACATGACCAGTGAAGAGTGTCGGGTGAATTCACCGGCGTGTTCGGCATAGACCTGATCGAGAGAGATTGTGTTTTGATACGGACCGTGTCCCCCGACTGGTGCTCCGGTTAGATACTGATCTGCGTTGGAGTGCCCGTGGACACTGCGGGCAGCGGGGTGAGATAATCCGGAGTAAATGGTGATATCACTGCGGAGCGGTTCGAGAACGTCAAGCACCTTGGTCAATTTGAAATCGGTTTCGCCACCGCGAGGAAACCAACTCCAATCCTCCCACGCCGGGTCGGACTTCAATGGCAGTCCGACTCCGTCCGGGTGATAGACGCTGAGAAACCTTTTGGGTGTGGCGTCTTTGGTTTGGCTTCCGACTGCAAATGTTTCGAGCCACGGCAGTGCCAGGGCGATACCGGTGCCGCGAAGAAATGTCCTGCGGCTCATTAAAGCAGCTTTGTTATTCATGGTCGGTTCCCTAACGCTTATTTGGAGTTAAAGAGATTGCTGTTGATAACCAGAGTAATGAGTTCGCCGAGCCCATCTTCTTTGCGTCGAAGTTGCATTGTGACTTTATCCACATCCGCTCGGTCGCCGAATGAGAGCGGGCGACCAAGAGCGTAAGCCGTCAGCTTATGCACCATCGCTCGGGCAAATTGATCTTGTCGGTCCGTCAACAGATATCGCTTGAGTCCATCTATACCCGCCAGTTTTTGTCGATTGAATAGCTCTGACGTCGCATCGACCGGCTGATTCTTAATCTGAGTTCGAAAACTTCCGAGTGCGTCGTAGTTTTCGAAGGCGATTCCCCAGGGGTCAATTCGCGAGTGGCAGGAATAACAAGCCGGCTTATTTCTGTGGTTCACAATCCTCTCTTTGAGGGTCATTTTGAGGATCTCCGGGTCGGTGAGATCGACCTCTGGCACATTTGGCGGCGGTGGTGGCGGCGGATCGTCGAGAATTCGTTTGAGTATCCAGACGCCGCGCTTGAGAGGGTGCGAGTCCTTGCCGTCGGAATTCATCGTCATGATCGCAGCCGAAGTGAGTAGGCCACCTCGATTCGTTTGTGGTGAAATTGCGACTTTACGGAAGTGCGGCCCGTAGACTTTCGGGATACGGTAATGACCAGCGAGTCGCTCATTTACTACTGAGTAATCCGAGTGGATGAAATCCATGATACTGTGATTGCTCCGAAGCACTTCGTCGAAGAAGGCAACGGGCTCTTCGAGCATGGCGTCTCTGAGTGAATTGTCTGTGACGTGAGTCACGCTATTCATCCGGTCCAAGCCCAGCCACTGCTCGACAAAGTTCTGTGAGAATCGCTTGGATCGCGGGTCGGCCAACATGCGTTGGATCTGACCGGTCAGAACTGACGGCTCTCTCAATTTACCCTGCTCGGCCACGTTGAGAAGTTCGTCGTCAGGGATGCTGGACCACAGAAACACTGAGAGGCGGCTAGCAAATTCCACGTCGCTGATTTTCGATGCGACTTTGGTATAGTCGGCGGTCGAGCGTTGCGTCAGGTAAAGGAATTCGGGAGTCGCTAGCGCCGTTGCGAGAACTTCGATCATGGCCTCTTCGAATGTCTCGAAGCCGGGGCGATATTTGGCGAACAATGCCATAAATTGTTCGACTTCTGCTGAAGTCACAGGTCGCCGCCAGACGCGTCTTAGAAATCTGTTTAATACTTCGCGGCCATAGGCTTGCTCGTCGCTCTTGTGCGGGCTGTCAAAGAAAATGGCGGTATGAGTTTTCGGCGGCCATTGCTCATAGAACGGGGCGCTGATTTCGATGTGATCGATCATCACTTGCAACGGTTCTTCGCCGCCGGGTGCATTTGAAACGTTGTGGATATGCAGAAACTCGTCTCGACGCGGAAAAGTTGTCTTCAGCTTACGGAAAGGATTGCGCTGGATGTCGCTGAGAGGTATGTCGAAGTGAATCCATTGTGGTTCGTCGGCGGAGGCCGTGACGGGAATATCACCCTCGCTGACGACTTGGGTGAAGTTGGCGTTGTTACTGGTATGAGCACTGAAGATCAGACGCAGGCTCGCATACTCGTCGGGATTCATTGTTGAGCGTCCGGCCCGGATGCGGACTCGCATGATCCCTTCGTCCGGCAGGAAGCGGTCAAGATCCAGCTTCAACTCGTTGGAACGAGGCAGCACGAGAACGACCGGCAAAACCGGCGGCGTTTGTCCGGGCACGGCGCCTTCTCGAGGTAGCGTCTTACGCTCGCCGAACGGGATGGTGTCACCGCTTTCTCGATTGAAGAGTTGCTGCTGATTCTTGGGCTTCTTTTTGGCTTTCTTGGCTGGATCGGTGTCCTTGTCATCCTTCTTGGACTCGGCCTTAGCCATCTCTTCAGGCATCGAAATGATGTAGGTGACGGGCTGCGGTTGCTCACCAATCACCGTGGCTCGCTTCAGAGATTTCAGAGCGATGTCCCGGTACGCCTCGAATTGCATAACGGACATTTGCAGCAATTCCGAGCTGTTTTTGAAGCCGTCTTCGGAAGCGGTTTCCGGCGGAAGTTTGCTGGCGAGTGAGTAGGGCAAGCCGAGCAAGTCTTGTAGCGCGTAGTTGTATTCGTACGTCGTGAGACGTCTGAACGACGTGTGCTCTTTGCTGTTGCGACGCACGACCGACGCTGTGGTTAGTTCTTCGCTGAGCCAATCTACGATCTTGCCACGATCTGCGTCGGCGAGGGCGTATTCGGTCGCGTCTTCCGGCGGCATCTCGGATTTACCGAGAGCGTTGAAGACTTCTCGCCAGCGATCGACGTCCGGACCAGTCAGCATGTCTGGATTCAGTTTGTCGATGCGTAGTCGGCCTTCCGCTTTTTCGGGACCATGACAAGCCAGGCAACTCTTCGTCAGGATGGGCTTCACCGACTCGTTGAAGAAGGCCACGTTGGCGTTCGGTGCCACGTCGGACGTCTTCGCGACTTCCTTCGTTTCTTTGAGGTATCGCGACTTGGCTCGTCCCTGCTCCTTGGCCATCTCCAGAGAGACCGGCGCGTCCTGAGCTTTGGATGCGGAAATAAGGCAGACGCTGCCAAGCAGCATCCCGACCGTGAACGTGGAAATCTTCATAGCCAGCTTTTCGTCTTTCGCCTGCTGCGGGTCCAACCGGTTTGAGGTGGCGATCCGTCGGAAACGGAGTCGAGACTAATCTTTGGGCGAAGGATCGGCGAGGCTCGAACGAACGGCGATGGCAGTGTTCACGGTACGCGTTTGCCGACGACCACGCGGTGTCTAAACGCGGTCTGGGATGTGCTCGGAGTAGCAACTGCATCGAGTGTCATGCAGGTTAGTCGCGCCCGCCGATCCCACTGTGGCCGAAGGATTCCGCCGTGGCCGAGGTGCAGGCTCGCGCGTAGTCGTCCGGTAGGTTTTCGGAGAGAAGTGCGCCGTCGCGTAAGAAGTGATACAGCTCGCCATAGTGCTTGGTTTCGTTGGCCGAGATGCGATGCATCAAGTGCCACGGGCGGAGTTGTTGAGCCGAGTCGAGTCCGACTGCTCCAATCATTTCGGCCAAGCTGTGGATCGTATGCTTGTGATAGCTCGCCACTCGATTGGCTTTGTCGGTTGGATCCAGTCCCGCCATCAAATGCTTTTCTTGAGTTGCCACACCGACCGGGCAATGGTTGCTGTTGCACTTCAAGGCTTGAATGCAGCCGATCGACATCATCATGGCGCGAGCACACATGACAACGTCGGCTCCGATGCAAAGTCGTTTCAACATGCCGAAGCCCGATGAGGCCTTACCGCTGGCCAGAATCCGAATGCGGTTGCGCAGCGAGTATCCCACGAGCGCGTTGTGGACGAAGATCAAGCCTTCGACCAAGGGGGCTCCAATGTGGTTGGAGAACTCCAAAGGAGCTGCACCGGTTCCGCCTTCGCCGCCGTCAACGGTGATGAAATCAGGAGTGATCCCGGTCTTCACCATCGCCTTGCAGATCGCCAGGAATTCTCGTCGCTTGCCCACGCAGAGTTTGAAACCAATCGGCTTGCCACCGCTCAACTCTCGTAGTTGTTTCACGAATTCCAGCAATCCAATCGGAGTTGAGAACGTCGAGTGGATTGGTGGGGAGAGCACATCCTTGCCCATCGGGACGCCGCGGATTTCGGCGATCTCGGGCGTCACTTTCGCTGCTGGCAGGATGCCGCCGTGCCCCGGCTTCGCACCTTGTGACAGCTTGATCTCGATCATCTTGACGTTCGGAATCGCCGCCTTCTCCGCAAACAACTTGGGCGAGAAGTTGCCGTTCTCTTCGCGGCAACTGAAGTAGCCAGTTCCGATCTGCCAAATCAGATCGCCGCCACCTTCGATGTGGTAAGGGCTGAGTCCACCTTCGCCCGTGTTATGGGCAAACCCGCCGAGTTTGGCGCCTCGGCTGAGTGCGAGGATCGCGTTCATGCTCAACGAACCAAAACTCATGGCAGAAATGTTTAACAGACTGCATGAGTAAGGCTGCTTACAGTCCGGTCCGCCGATTGTGATGCGCATGTTGCTGGCATCGACATGGCGCGCTTGCAGCGAGTGGTTCACCCACTCATAGCCGGGAGCGTAGACATCGAGCTTTGTCCCAAAGGGAGTCGTATCACGAACGCTCTTGGCACGTTGATAGATGAGCGAACGATGCTCGCGATCGAATGGCACGCCTTCCTTATCGCTCTCGATGAAGTACTGATAGATCTCGGGGCGAATCAGTTCGAGGAAGTACCGCATGTGTCCGAGAACCGGATAGTTGCGGCGAATGGCTTGCTTCTTTTGAGTCAGGTCGGCGATGCCCAGCATGACCAGCGGACCAAAGATGACCCACGGCCACAGCACCATAGGACCAAGGAAGGCGCCGGCGATCGCCGTGATGACTACGAGGCTCGCAGCCGACCACAAAAAGATGAGCCGGAAATGTGTTTCGACAAACTCAGAAGCTCGCATGTCAGGTCCATTGATTGGGGAGAGTTTCCAATGCCGCATCGCACGTCAGACAAGTCACGGGTGAGGGACAAACTGCCGCTGGTTTGGTTGGCGGCAAGCTAGCTCGTCACAAGTTTGGTTGGTCAAACCTGTCTGTAAGAAAGGCCACTTGGCGGCAACTGGTTGGCTAGCCACAAGCAGCTTTCATGCGCTGTTTGCGGACGATGTCACAGTCATCCGTCGAGGGCAACCGATTGAAAACAGTTGCTCAGAATGAGTCTGAGCATGCCGTTGACTTACTTGGCAGGCAAGTCGGGCAGTTTGGGCTTGGGGGGATGCAGACCGATGCGACCGAACCAAGTCACCGCTTCGTCGTCGATCTGCTTAGCACTGATGACGTGCGAACCGACGGCGACGCCTCCCATCGCATATTGGCCGATGGCGACTCCACCAAATGCGGTTTGAGCCAACGCCACTCCGGCTACGACAAAACCACCCAGGCCCACTCCGGCAACGGATACCAGTCCGGCAGCGACGCCACCTACCGCCACGATCCCACGCGATATTCCGCCGATAGCAATGACTCCCGTCGCGATATCGCCAATCGCGATGATGCCGCGAGCATGTCCGCGTTCTTCTTGTTTCGAAGCATCAGGTCCCTGCGAGATCGCCAGCAGCGGCCATCCCATGACTCGAAACTGAGACGCATACCGGACGACACGAGCCATGCTTCCATCCTTTGTGTGTGGCGAGATCCAAGGTTGACTCACGTCATCGTCCTGCAAACGGACTTCGATTGCATCTCCATCGAGTTACTCTGGCGGGCAGGTGTCGGTCGAGTGAGCAAGCTTACTCGGGATAGTGCTGCTGCCTGTCATGATTGCCGCTGCTTCGGACGATGATTCCTGCCATGCACGCTTCCAATTGGTGCGGTCTGCAGCATCATCATCAGGGCGTCACGAATACGACACTCTGTCAAAGGACGATTCATGAGCAATCGCAGTCAGCATTCGGTTCCAGTTCTCTCACAGATTTCGCGGCGAACGATGCTGCAAGCCGCTGGCTTGGGAGCGTTGCCGTTGGGGTTGCCTGGGACTGTGGCTGCGGGCGTCGACCCCAAGCGAGGGCTTGGCAAAGGGCCAGCCAAGAAGTCTTGCATCTTCATCCTGTTGTGCGGTGGACCTAGTCATGTTGACACCTGGGATTTGAAGCCCGATGCCCCGGATACGATCCGCGGTCCGTACTCTCCAATCGCTACTCAAGTGCCGGGCATGCGCATCAATGAGATGCATACTCGGCTGGCTCAGATGACCGACAAGATCGCGCTCATTCGGTCGATGTCGCACGAAGGCAATATCAGCAATCACTTCGACGCGATGCACCACATGCTGAGCGGTCAGTCGCAAGCTCCGCTCGATGCGCCGTACCTGGGGTCGATCATGTCGAAGGCTCGACCGGACGATCGCAGCATTGCCCCGTATGTGTGGCTGATTAAGTGCGTCGGTGATCCGGTTTTCTGCGCGGTCAACATCGGCAACGGAGGACACCTCGGAATGATGCACAGTCCGTTGTTTGTGGGATCTGCGACGAACCATCCGGCGATGCCAACCTTCAAAGCACCGGATGAGTTGGTGGGCATCGTGTCGTCCGAACGCATGCATGATCGACGCCGCTTGCTGGATGGGATGGCATCGGCGCCGACTGCCAGCGACATCAATCAGCATCAAGCGGCTCGTGACTGGCAAGACCTGCATGGTCGCGCATTTGAATTGACGAGTGGTTCTGCTGGTCGCGCTCCGTTTGAACTTCATCGCGAGTCACCTGAAGTTCGAGATCGCTACGGCATGCATCCGCTGGGGCAGAACTTGTTGCTGGCTCGCCGTCTTGTCGAATCGGGAGTTGGCTTCGTGACTGTGAATGGCTGGACTGGGCCTTCTCCAAACGGAGGTGGCGGACCGCCAGCTTCCAGTTGGGACATGCACGGTGGCGAGATGGGTATGGGCAACGCTTTCGGCTCGGGGTCTTATGGAATGGGCTGGTGCTTGCCGTGCCTCGATCAAGGTCTCACTGCGCTGCTCACCGATTTGAGTGATCGTGGGATGCTCGACGACACCATGGTCGTCGTGACTGGTGAGTTCGGGCGGACTCCGCGCATCAATCAAAACGGAATGGCGAGCCCTGGCCGTCAGCATTGGCCGTCCTGCTTCTCGACGATGTTGGCGGGCGGCGGCATTAAGGGCGGTCGGGTCTGGGGCGAGTCCGATAAGGACGGTGCCTACGTCAAAGACAAGCCCGTTCGACCTCAGGACTTGGGAGCCACAATCTTCCACGCACTCGAAGTTCCGCTTGATATGCGTTTGGGCAAAGATGGCTTTACGCGACCGCTTTCGACCGGTCGTCCGCTCTATGAACTCTTCTCCTAAGAGCATCTCCGATAGCCTTTGCGGATCGGAGCGACTTACTCCTCGGGCCTTGTCTTCTACCTAGAGCCATTGAATGGCGAACTACGACTACGATCTCACTGCCTCACACGATCCTTTCGCGATGGATGCCGCGCTCGATGAACGATCGGCGTTCATTCGCAAGACGTATCTCACATTGATCGGAGCCATTGCGCTATTTGGTGGATTGGAATTTCTCTTCCTCTCCAACCTGCAACTCAAAGCGTCAATGTTGGGTTTGATTGGTGGCCACTGGTGGATCGCGTTGCTGGCTTATATGGGCGTCAGCTTTCTGGCTCAGAGGTGGGCTGAGAGCGGCGCGTCGGCGACCGTGGAGTACTTGGGGCTCGGACTCTACACCGTGGCCGAAGCTCTGATCTTTGTGCCGTTGCTGGCCATTGCATCGCGCGTATCGCCGGACATCGTGCCGTCCGCAGGTCTGATCACTGTTGTGACTTTCGGCGGATTGACGGGAATTGTGCTGATGACAAAGGCTGACTTCTCGTTCTTGCGAACGGGTTTGTCGGTGCTGTCCTTCCTGGCGTTGGCTGTCGCCTTGGCTGGAATGTTCATTGGCTTCAGGCTCGGCATTGTCTACTCGGGAGCGATGGTTGCACTGATGGCGGGCTGGATTCTTTATGACACTTCCAACGTGCTGCACCACTACCGGACGTCTCAGCATGCCGCTGCCGCTTTGGCGTTGTTCTCGTCGCTGTCGACGTTGTTCTGGTACGTGATTCGTCTGCTCATTCAGATGCAGCAGGATGACTAATGCGTCTTCATCGCTGTGGATGTGGGTTGCCAATCTCAGTCGCGGAACGACTGAGCTACGTAGGCGAGTCGCTCTGCGACTCGCTGAATTCAAAGGCTGATGTGAGCTGATGAAGATTCCGATTTGCAAGATGCTGGAACGCTGCGGTTCCACGCTGCGCTCCGCGTTGTTGCAACGAGTCGCGGCGGTCGGGCTCTATCTCATCATTGCTTTAGCGACGACTTGGCCAGTCATGCAGGCACCAGCAACGACGTTTCCGATGGGAACGACGCAAGCTGTCACCGTGCCGCTCTTCAACGTGTGGACCATTTGGTGGAATGCAGATCGAGCCGCTCATGGCTTTGAGGGCTATTGGGACGCACCCATTTTTCATCCGGCGAAGGACGCGTTTGCGTTCTCGGAGCTGCAGATCACGTCGCTGATCGTTGCGCCGATCATCTGGTTCAACGGGTCCCGAGTGCTGGCCTACAACGTTTATTTGTGGCTGTCGTTGGTGCTCAATGGAGTCTTTGCCGAGCGACTCTTGCGCGTGCTCAAAGTTCGATCGTGGGCCGCGATTGGTGGCGGTGCGGCGATGGTCTTGTTGCCCATCGTGCATTGGCAGTTGGATGTCATTCAATTGGCACCCATTTGGGGCATCTTGTGGTGCTGGACGGCGTGTTGGCAGGCCACTCATTTGCCAGACTTGGCGCGTTGGCCGACTGCTCTCGCGCGAGGCATCGAAATCGGAGCCGCCATCAGTTTGACCTTTCATTCGTGTGGGCATCACGGCTTGTTCTTGGGATTGCTGGCCGTGGCGACATGTTGGTTGTTACCGCGCCGCTGGCTCGATCGTCGACTCTGGATTTCGTTCCTCGCAGCCTGCATCGTTGTCGCCGTGACCGTTGGTCCGTTTGCCATTCACATGACGCGCGTGATGAAGGCTCACAACTTCGTCCGGACCGACGCGTTGATCGGGTCACTGTCGGGCATGCCGCAAGACTACTTGGTGGCTCCCGGTGCTCAGTTGATTGAGTGGGGATCGAAATGGGCTCGGCCGTATTGGTACTTGTCGCCGGGGTGGATCAAGTTGGTCTTGGCGAGTGTTGCCATCGGCCTGGGGTTGAGTCGTCGTCGCACGCGCCGCGTGACATTGTTCTTAACGCTGACCGTCGGCGTTTCGTTCGCGATGTCGTTAGGGACGAATCTCAAGCTCGGCTCATGGCAGCCGTGGCCGGTGATGGCCAAATACGTGCCGGGACTTGGTCAGGTGAGAAACGTGTTTCGATTCGCGTTCTTCACTCAGATCGCCGTGGTGATCATGGCCGCTCAAGCCGTGTGGTGGACGTGGCTGAGATTGCGATTGAAGCTCAGGCATCAGCCGAGTTGCCGACGTATCGCTTGGATCGGCTGTTTCGTGTTGACTGCGGCTTTCGCGTTTGAAGTCCGGCCGTATCGCATCATGGTGGGCGGTGCTCCGAACGAAGTCGCGAACGCAGCGTGGATCGACTTCGTGAAGCAGCAAACTCCTGATGGCTCTGCCGTCCTCTGCCTACCGTATCCCAAAGCCTACGAATGCAGAGACTTCGAAGTTACGACTCGGTGGATGTACTACGGGACGTTTCATGGCAAGCCGCTCGTGAATGGCTACTCGGGCTTCTTCCCTTTGGAGTACTTCGGCACTCAAGACGCCATTAACGCTCCGGCCAGTTACGGTGGGGTCTTGGCGAAGCTCGAAAGTCAGCGAGTCCACTTTGTCGTGATCGCGCCTGAGGACACTCGCATTGAACCTGTAAGAACTGCGACTTTTGGTCCGGTGCAGTTGGAGCTGGTGTTTGCCGATCCGGTTGGCGTCAGCGTCTACAAACTGCGTCGACTGCCACCGCCAGCCATCGTGCTACCGAATTGATGCTGGCGGTGGGCGAGTTCTTACAGCCGGTCTTCGTCGCTCGGAGACCGTTATTGACCGGCGGCTAATCGCGAGGCGATCTGGCACGCGGTGAGATAGCTCGGAATGTTCAACGTCTCGCTGGGAGTGTGAATGCCGGACTGACCGCAGCCGAGCGTCACAGTTGGGATGCCGTGCGCGGTCATCCAATTCGCGTCGAGGCCACCGTTCGAGATCCGCAATTCAGGAGTCAGCCCCGCCGCCGTGATGGCTGCTGATGCGGCTTGCACGGTTGGTTCATCTTCGGACAACTTGAAGGCTTCGTATTTCAGCTCGGAGTGAAAGCGCACTTGGCCGCGTTGGCCGGTTGAGTTCTTGAGTTCCCGGCTCGCGCGTTCGAATGCTTTGCGAATCTCTTCGACGATGCGTTTGCGAAAGACCGGATCATGACTGCGAGCTTCCGCCCGCAGCTTCACCAAAGGCGTAACGACGTTTGTGGCTTCGCCGCCGTTGATGACTCCAATGTTGCTCGTGCCGCGCTTGCGACCTTTCACAATCAGCCCGTGCCAGCCGTTGCGTTGCAGGTCAGCAATGGCGATCGAGGCAATGGCGATCGCACTGACTCCTGCTTCGGGATGAGCACCAGCGTGACTGGCTAAGCCTGTGACTTCGATCTCGATCGCGTAGTCGCCGGTCGCTCCGATGGTCACGAGGTTGACCGCACCTCCGTCCCAATTGAAGGCCAGCTTGGGTTGTCCGAGCTTGGGCACACTGACGCAGCGGGCTCCCACCAAACCAATCTCTTCTTGCACGGCCCACATGACCGTGAGCGGTGGATGAGCAGTCTTTGACCGCAGCAACTCCAGAACTGCGGTGAGAATCACGCTTGCCCCCGAACGGTCATCGCCGCCCAAGGCCGTCGTCGCATCTTTCGGTCGAAAGAAGTCACCGTCGCGCACTGGTTGGCAACCCACGCAAAGCGGCACCGTGTCGATATGAGCCATCAGCAATCGTCGCGGTCCGCGTACTGAACCAGGGAGCTTCAAAATCAGATTGCCGCACTCGCCACCGATTGGGCTGCGCTTGTTGGCGGTATCAAAACTCATAGCCGAATCTGGAACTCCAGCGGCTTGGAGTGCATTGATGATGAAGTTCGCGACCGCCGCTTCTTGGCCGCTGCGACCGGGAATGGCCATCAGTCGCGCAACACGTTCAATAGCTGCGGATTCATCGAACGAAACAGTCGAGGTTGTTTGAGGCACAGAGAGTCTCCGATGGGTGTTCGCGTTGGGGACTGGTTGTCGTGAGGCGGGAACGTATCAAGTTTGTCCGTCACGTGGATCTTGATGAGCGACTTTGATGTTGCGCAGCCGAGTAGCTGTTGGAACGGCACGGTGCAGAGGCACGCACGAGGTCATCGCGTCTATCAGAGCTTGTTGTCTTTGAAGGTGAGACTGCGTCGCCTCTCGCTTGGTTGTTGACCGCGACAGGGTGCCTAGAATGCTGGCGTTTGATGCTCTTGGAACGCGGAAAAACGCGATTCTTCCTTTCTCCCCCCCAGCATTTGGAGGCCCTCAGAACATGGCATACACACTGCCGAACTTGCCCTACGCTCACGACGCTCTTGAGCCACACATCGACGTTCAAACGATGCAGATTCATCACGGCAAGCACCATCAGGCTTACATCAACAACGTGAATAAGGCTTTGGAAGCCTATCCAGAGTTGGCTGCGAAGCCGGTCGAAGAGTTGGTTGCCAATCTCAACACATTGGTGCCAGAAGCCATTCGCGGAGTCGTTCGTAACAACGGCGGTGGGCACGCTAACCACAGTCTCTTCTGGACGGTCCTTGGTCCCAACGCAGGCGGCGCACCCACTGGCGAGCTGGCTGCCGCGATCAACGAAACCTTCGGCTCGTTCGACGCATTCAAAGAGAAGCTTTCGGCCGCTGCGACCACTCGTTTCGGTAGCGGCTGGGCTTGGTTGTCGGTTGATGCGGCTGGCAAGTTGGTTGTGGAAAGCACTGCCAACCAAGACAGCCCGCTGACCGAAGGCCGGACCCCGATTCTGGGTCTCGACGTTTGGGAGCACGCCTACTACTTGAAGTACCAAAACCGCCGACCTGACTACATCTCGGCGTTCTACAGCGTCATCAATTGGACCGAAGTTGCTCGTCGCTATGCCGCGGCCAAGCAAGGCAAGTAAGTTCGTCAGCCTGGGTGCAACAATTCTTCCAGACGTACAACAGCATGCGAAGACTCAGACGCTCCGCGACTGAGAATCCCAGCACTGGTGCTCTTCGTGACGAGGCGTTGTTCAGAGGGCTGTTGCCATTGATTGAAACAAGAAGCCCGACAGTCTCATTGGCTGCCGGGCTTCTGCTTTTCTAGATCACCCTCGAATGTGAGACGCGGCGATCACGCCGCGCGTTCGAATGTTTCTTCGTCTTGGTTCGGCGACGGTCGACCGGCTCGACGCTGTTGCTGACGAGACTGTTCTTGTCGTGATTGATTGAAGCCCTGTTGTTGGCGACCTCTTTCGTCGCGCGGCTGACGCTCTGGTGCCTCCTGCTTTTGATCGCGAATCGTCACTTCGACGCGATCCATCACAATGCCGCTTTGAGCCAGCGCTCGATGCAATTCCGGCAACGAAGTCTGTACGGCTTGCTGAGTGCCTGCGTTCGAGAATTCGATCTTGGCCACGATGCCGTGGGGTGACCGAGATACCTCAACCAGGACGGTGCCCAGCTCTGGCGGGTTGAGATGCACTCGCAGCTTTTCGTTGGAATCAACAGCTTGCTGCATCGCGCTCACCACTTGCGTCACCGCAGTTCCGGGCTCGGCCAATGGCCCCGAAGTGGTTTGGTCAAATAGTGGTTTGAATGAGCTTGAGTCGGTCGTTTGGACCGGACTGCTGCTGGTGCTTGTGACCGAAGTGGGGGCGACTAATTCAACTGGCGATGCCCCGACAGTATCGACCTTGCGCGAGTCGGTCGTGTCTTTGGGGGACGAGTTGCGATCGACGCTGTTGGTTGTAGGTGCGACTGGTGCTGAAGCCGCTGCGATGGGCAGGGCGTCTCGTACGATGCGAGCCGCCAACGTCGGCGCTGCTGTCGGATTTGTTCCAGCATCGTCTTGGGTTTGGCTTGAGACATCATTCGAACTGTCGGCTGAGTTCGATGGCGTTGCTTCGGCATCATCGATGTTGGTGGCAACTGCTTGGCTGGCGACGTGAGCAACGGTTGCGGGTTCCAAAGTTTGAGCAGCCGCGTTGTTCGGTTGGACGACTTGCGGTTCGAACCGCTTGGATTGCTCGGTCGGTTTGGTTACTGGCGGAACAACAACTGGTGGCTCGTTGATGGCAACCGGTGGAGGTGAGCTTGATGAATCATCCTTTGCTGGTTGCTGAACATCGCTGGTTGCTTGCGGTGTTACGGTCGGCTTGGACGCAGTTGGTAGGTCTTTCGATTGATCGAATTTGATAGACGCTGGCTGGCTGATCGGCTTGCTGTCATCGGCGGTGTTAGTCGTTGGTGCTTTTGACGCCTTAACGACTGCTTCGGTCGGTGTCGCATCCTTGATGGGCTGAGGCTGTGATGGCTCTGGCTTTACGACGGGATTGACGGGTTGACTCGCGGCAGCGGCTTGCGGCGTCGGCACTAGGTTTGATGGCTTCGTCAATGGTGTCGCCGGTCGATTTGACGCGAGCTTTGGGCCTGCAGATTGGAGTTGGGTCTGCTTGATGGGCTGCGGTTCAACGACAGCAGTCGATTGCGCGGTAGCAGTGGTTGGCTCTGCGACGACGGGCGCGTTGTCACTCAATGATTGAGCTGAACTCGGCTCGGCCTGAGCGGCCTGCGTATCCGGGACAGTCGGGGTTGAGTCCGCACTTAGAGGTTCAGTCACCGGGAACGACTCGACCGAAGCGTCGGCGTCTTGACTGCTGGGTTGATTCGAAGTCGATGCGGCAGTTGTGGTGACAATTGTCTCCGGGGCAACTGCGAGTGCCGGTGCTGGCTCAACTGGAGCCTGCGTATTCGTGGCGATTGGCGGTTTAGTTGTCTCTGTGACCTCGACCTGTGAAACGGCTGGCTCGGAAGTAACCGATGCTTGCTTGGTGATATTGGCATTCAAGAGGTCCACGAACGAAGTCGATCGAGGTATGTCGAACGCCGAGACTTGGGCGGCCGCCTCTGATGTTGGCTTGGCTGGCGCCTGGTCGTTGACTGGTGGCGCGAGGTCGCTGGCGAGTTGCTGAGCCGAAGTTGTCGTCATTGCTGTGGCGTTGTTCGATGACTCACTGGCAGCGTTCAACGCTGCGAAGCCTGCTGATGCTTTGAGAAAGGACTGCAACGAATCCGAGAGTGGTTGAGTGGTCGTTTCGGTATTCGACGCTGGCGCCGATGACGTTGGTGCTGACTTCTCGACAGCGCTTGGCAGCATGTCCTCAGCAAGCGTCTTCGAAGTCGTCGGTTGGTTGTTAGACGGAGCTACTTGTGGGACGAGAGCAACTTTCGTGTTGAAGCTGGATGGTGTTGGCAGTTCTGCGATTGGCTGGAACTGCATGACCTCGCGACTGCTATCGCTGGGGAGTGCCGGCTCGGGATGAGACAACGTCGCGCCGCCATTCACGGGCGATGCCACCTTGGAATTCAACGACCATGTCTGGCTACCGGGCAGTTGAAAGGCTGACTCCGGCAATTGCAGTAGCTGCGTCGAATGATTGGCGAAAGGCGTTGTCGGAGCGTCGTCGGTCTTCTCTTCCTCGAAGTGTACTCGCACAACTTGGCCAGACGCCGTGACGACCAATGTCGACTTGGGAGCATCCGACTTCGGAGCTGCTTGTTGCGTCTTGCCGTCGAGTTGCTTTTGAATTTCTTCGAGTAGTTTTGCAGCTGTTGAATCGATCGTTTCTGTCGGTGTTGAAGCTACTGCGGTCGAAGTGAGGGCCGCTTCGTCGGTTTCGGTGCTGGATACCGTCGCGAGTTGCTCGATTGAATCGGACGACTTGGAGAGCGTGGTTGTGT
>OMIV01000375.1 GCA_900299185.1 Planctomycetaceae bacterium | reverse complement strand
CATAATCCTGCTCAAATAGAAAATACCCAGGCGATGCAACACAGCGTCCACACGACCTAAGACGACTCCGATGCAGTGATCCGCATACGAGCACGCGGCTAGATAGGCTTGAGTGACCTGCTTGAACTGATTCGCTTGTTGGACGCGGAGAAAGTGCTCCGAGGGCTCGAACTTCTTCTTTCCGCGAGGCGTGAGGATGTCGTCGAGATCATCAAGTGCAAAGTCTGGCACCCGCACCTGGTCGAGCGGATGCATGTCGAAAAACTCCTGTGGCACATGAAACGGCAGATGCGGCTTCGAGATACCAACGGCCATGAAGAATGGCTTGCCCTTGAAATCTCGATCGAGCTGCTCCGCTGCCCAGACACAGGTTTTGTAGTCGCTGGTTTCTTTGGTGGGACTGACCGTCGGGCCCCAATCAAATTCGATGGCCTCGCCTTTCTTACCATGACCATCAAGAAACGGCAGCTTGTTGAGCGGGAGATCGGCCGAGTTGATGCCATCACCGCCCGAATTTGGTTCCCACTCATCGAACGCCCACTGGCCTTCATCCATGCCGATCCAACTCGGATGCTTGTGAAAGATTTTTCCCTTCGACAGCGAGTGGTAGCCATGTTGTGAGAAATACTGCGGCAACGTCACCGCTTTGGCGGCGATGGGCGATGACTTCAGGTTATTGCCATTGCCATAAACTCCCGTAGTCGAGGGACGCAGGCCAGTCAGCATCGCCGAGCGTGACGGACAGCATACGGAGGCCGAACAGTACGCCTGCAGGAACACGGTGCTGCCGGCCTGGGAGGCCAGTCGGTCCATGTTGGGCGTCTTCGCCTGAGGATTGCCACCAACCGCGCCGACCCAGTCGTTCAGATCATCGACCTCGATGAAGAGCACATTCGGTTTCTCTGCGCTGGCTGGCTGAGCGAACAAGCCGCCCAGCAGGAAGACTACTGCAGCGACGAACTGCCGCGTCGAGAAATGAGTAAGGCGTGTCATTGAATGGTTTCAGCATGAAAAAGGTTGTTGAAATTGTCGAAGTTGGCTTCGTGAACCAACGTTGGATCGCGAAACGCTCCACGACGATGAGTTCTCAATCACTATCAGTTCTTCGCGAAGGACTCGCTGAGCACGACAGCTCGGATTAGATCCTTGAATCCGCCTTTGTTGGTCGACAGGTTTTTCTGGATGTCGTCGATCACTTCGCGGTCGGCCAAAGCAGGTTCGCGTCCGAGGGCGTAGGTCATCATTTTCTCGGTGAGCGAGCGAGTGAACTGTTCGTGACGCGCGATGATCAGCGTGCGGAAGTCGGTGACGCCGGTGTATTTCTCGCCGGTGGGGAGCACGCCGCTGGGATCGATCTTTTGATCCTGTGTGTAATTCTTGCGCCACCGATGGCGTCAAAGTTCTCCAGCGCGAAGCCAAACGGGTCGATCTTGCGATGACACGCGGCGCAGGTTTCGATGGCGCGATGTTTCGCGAGTTGTTCGCGGATGTTGGCGGCTCCGCTGGCGTCGGGTTCGATGATCGGCACGTCGGGCGGCGGCGACGGCGGCGTGTAGCCGAGTAGTTTTTGTTGCACATAAACGCCCCGCACGACGGGCGATGTATCGACGCCGTTGGCCGAAGCGGTGAGGAACGACGCATGACCGAGCAGGCCACCCCTCGCGCCGTTCGGCAGCGATACCTGGCGCAGTTGCGCGCCTTCCACTGGCGGCAGATCGTAGTGCCTCGCGAGTTCCCGATTCACGAAGGTGTAGTTGGCGGCGAGAAACTCACGCGGCGGCAGGTTCTTGTCGAGGATGTGGCGGAACAGTAGCTCGGTCTCGGCACGCATCGCGGTGTCGATGTTGTCTTGGAAGAACCTCGCGAAGTCCGTGGAAACCGGCATCTCGCCGATGTGATCGAGGTTCAGCCACAACCGGATGAAGTTCTGCTCAAAGCGATGCGACTTGGGGTCGGCCAACATGCGATCGACCTGCGCGGCGAGCGTCGCGGGTTCATGCAGTTTGCCGGTTGCGGCCAGTTGAATCAGCGTCTGGTCCGGCATCGACGACCAGAAGAAATAGGACAGCCGCGAAGCCAGCGCGTAGTCATCGAGCTTTCCGGTTCCTTCATGCAAATGCAGAAACGCGGCCGAGCAGAGGATCGCTTGAAAGCCGAGCTGGAGCGCCTCCAGCGGTTTCATTCCAGCACTGAGCTTGGCCGTGACCAGCTTCTCGATGGGAGCCAGTTCGCCGGGACACAATGGACGACGAAAGGCCGCTGCGGCGAAGACACGAAGACGCTCGGGAATGTTGGTGCGACTGATCTGATTCGCGGCGAGCTTTTCATACATCAAGGCGTGCCCCGGCGGCGGCCACTGATCGAGATGCGGACCGCTGACCTGCATCTCCCAAATGCGGAGTTTCGGACCGCGATACGCCTTGAGCATCGCCGCAGCGACTTCGCCCTTCCCAAGTTTGCCGGACGTTCTCAGCTCGGGATACTTTTTCGTGTCCTTTTCTGCGGCTCGACCCAATCTGAATGCCAGATTCTTGGCCGTGACAGGGCCATTGCGGAAACGCACCTCGGGTTCTTCGCCGCGATCAAGATAGACCGTCCACTCGAACCACCGCGGCTTGTCGCTGGTGAGTTCTTCCAGGGCGAGCGATCGCTCAGCCTTGAGGTTGCCGGTGCCCTCGTTCGCGCCTCCGCGGATGACGGCGGCAATTTCCATCACGATGGGATCGCCGCTGCGGATTTCAGGGAGAAAGTCGTAATAGTGCTTGAGATCCACCGCTGCGGCCTGGACGCGGATGGTGTAGCGCCCGCTCTGTGGCGCACCGCCTCGCGCCAGCGGCTCGAATCCAATGTGCCCGCCGCGGTAACCCCGCGCAACGAGATCGTCATAGCCAGTCTTCGAAATCCAGCGATAACGGTCGGGGTGGAAGAGCTTCGGCAGATCGCGGTATTCCTTTCCGTCGAAGTAGAACGGCGACTTCTGGGCATAAGACTTCGACTCGGGCTTTGGACCAAAGGCAGTCGTGCGGCGGACGGCCTCCTCGGCGGCGGCGAAGTAGTGATCGAGCAGCATCCCGGAAGTCACCTGCGCCTCGGAATTGTTGTCGAAGCCGCCGACGCGACTTTCCGGCGGAAAGGCGGCGGTCGGATCCCACGCCACGACGTTCAGTCCCAGCAAGTCGCCGATGGTTTGACGGTATTCAAAGCTGTTGAGCCGACGCAGCACCGTGTGCGATCCTGTGGCTTTGAAACGCTGCTTCGCGTCGGCCAGAGATCGAGTGATCGCATCGACCGCCGCGAGTAGTTCCGGCTTCGTCGGTTGCTTCTCTTTCTTCGGCGGCATCTCCCCGAGATTCAGTTGATCGAGAATCTCCTGCCACACCATCGCCTCATCCGGCGTCTGGATTGCGCTCGAGAGTTTGTCGAAACGCCGGTCGCCACTCTGCTTGGCCGGACCGTGGCACCTTATGCAGTGCGACTTGAGAAACGCCGCTTGATCGGCAGCAATCACCGCCGATGGCAATGAGAAATGACAAATGACGAACAACAAATAACTAATGACAAATACTGCTGCGCGACTTGAGCTCTTGTCAGTAGCCGGGAACACCGCGAGGAAAGAATGATTTGTCATTAGTTATCTTTCATTTGTCATTTGCTATTGAAATGCCATCCGCGAACTGCGGTCGTCACTTTTGCTTGGCGGTTTTTATTGACGCGTTGATGATCCGACAGAGCTGTTCGCACTCGTCGATCAGCGGTGCGAGTCGCGATTCCGGTATCAACTCGGCGCGACAAATCATTTTGAGCCAGACGTTGCTCTCATTGAGTTCTTTCAAGGCAATTTTCGGCTCATCGCAAAACCGTGGGGGTAACTG